>QHYP01000173.1:0-458 GCA_003224195.1 Acidobacteriota bacterium
CAACCTTGGAGATGTGTTCCCTTGTGTCCGGATCGCGGTACGTGGGAAAGGCGATGCCCTCATCTTTCAAGAACTTTTCGTAGGCGGCCTCATCTTCGTCGGCAGCGACGCCGAGGACCACGCCGCCGCGGGCAGCGATGCGCTGTTGGAGGCGGTTCAGCGCGGGCATTTCTTCGACGCAGGGCATGCACCAAGTGCCCCAGAAGTTCAGCACGACCACTTTGCCGCGCAGGTCGGAGAGATGCCCGGGCTTGCCGTTTAACGTCATCGGGAAGTCCGGAGCATTTTTGCCGGCGATGGAGGCTTCTCCCTGGCGATAAGTCGGCAGAGCGAAAAAGACCAGAACGGCCGCAGCGATTCCCAAGGTTCCCCAGGCGAGCAGTTTCCGCAAAAATCCCATACCCGCTATAATACAGTTTCCGTCGCGTAGCCGATACCTGATCGGAAAGCGGTCTTAT
>QHYP01000173.1:572-1574 GCA_003224195.1 Acidobacteriota bacterium
ACCGGAGATTGGTGAAATCCTTGTAGTGAATGACCATTCCGCAGACGCTACCGTGGCGATTCTGGAGAAGTTGAGACCGCAGATTCCTCGGCTGCGCGTTCTCGACGCAGGCCCCATTTCTCCTGGTTGGATTGGGAAGAATTATGCGGCATCACGCGGTGCGGCGCAGGCGCGGCTGCCGTGGCTGCTCTTCACAGACGCGGACTCTGTTCATTGGGAAGGTTCAGCCGCACGGGCGCTCGAACTTGTGCAAGAATCGGGCGCTGCCTTGATTTCGTTTTCGCCAGAGCAAGTGACCAAGACCTGGTGGGAAATGGCGCTGATCCCTTACATATATTGCCGCTTGGCGGCGAAGTTCCCCTACGATGACGTGAATGACCCGAATTTGCCCGCTGCGGCGGCCAATGGCCAGTACCTGATGATTCGCCGCGACGCCTATGACGCGATCGGCGGCCACGGGGGCGTTGCAAATGAGATTCTGGAAGACGTCGCACTGGCGCGACGCGCAAAGGCGGCGGGCTTCCGGCTCCGCTTCAGCTCCGGCAAGGGAATTGTCAGCGTGCGGATGTACCGAACATTCCGTGCAATGTGGGAAGGCTGGAGGAAGAATCTGTTTCTCTTGATCGGCGGCTCATCAATAGCGGTACGCAGCGAACTCATGACCACTGTGCCTTGGATTCCGTCTTTACTGCTGGTGGCGGGTTTTTGGTGGCATCTTCTGGCGCTCGTTGGATTTGCCCTGCTCCTGGGCAGGCACCTCGCCTACGCAGCCGTTCTGGCGCGTAACCAATTTCCGATGTCTCGAATCTTTTTCTACGTTCCCGCTATCTTACTCTATGGAGGTCTTTTGGTAGCCTCCTACAGGAGCCATATGCGGGGGCGCGTCGAATGGAAGGGCCGGGAATACGCCGTCGGGGCGGCGGCGGAAGGGGAACGCCACTGATGGTCTATCTCACTCGCAAAATGGAGTTCTCGGCTTCACATCTGTACCACAACCCGTCA
>QHYP01000173.1:1606-6182 GCA_003224195.1 Acidobacteriota bacterium
GGAAAATGCAATAATCCGCACGGCCATGGACATAATTATGTGCTGGAAGTGACCGTCGCCGGCGAGCCGGACCCGGCGACGGGTATGGTGCTTGATTTGAAAGAACTAAAAGACATTTTGCAGCGCGAAGTGACCGACCGGATGGATCACCGCTTCCTGAATTACGAAGTGCGGGAGTTGAATGGGCAGATTCCGACGTGCGAAAACATCGCGCGCGCGATTTGGAATCTGCTGGAACCAAAGATTAAGCGCGGCCGGTTGCATCGGATCCGGTTGTATGAGACCCCCGACCTGTTTGTCGATTGCTACCGGAACGGCGCGCCCAAGGCAGCGGGACGCGGATGAGCGAGGGATTGAAGATCGAGCTGACGCGACGCTACCGCTTTGCCGCGAGTCATCGGCTCCACAGCGAGCATCTAACGAACGATGAGAATGAACGCTTCTACGGAAAATGCAACAATCCGTATGGGCACGGCCACAACTACGTGGTCGAGGTGAGCGTTTCGGGAGACGTGGATCCGGCGACCGGTATGATCGCGAATTTGGCGGACCTCGATGGCTTCGTGGAGCGCGAAGTGATCGAGGCATTCGACTACAGGAATTTGAATGAGGAGGTTCCCGCGTTCCGGGAAAGGGTGCCGACCACGGAGAATCTCTGCATGGAGATTTTTTCGCGTTTGAGACAATTCCCCAAGGCGCGGCTTGAGCGCATTCGGATCGAAGAGACCGGAAACAACAGTTTCGAGTACGCCGGAGAATGACAAAAAGGACGGAGCCGTGAACAAACAAGCCGAAGAGCTGCTGCTGCACGAAAAAGGCACGAGCGGACCTCAGGAAAGCATCGCCGATCACGTGCGTAAGATGATCGCTCTGGTCGGTGAAGATCCGCTGCGCGAAGGGCTGCGAAAGACGCCCGAGCGCTTCGAGCGGGCGCTGAAGTTTCTGACCAGCGGCTATCATCAAGACGTTGACAACGTATTGAACGGCGCGACGTTCAACGTCTGCTACGACGAGATGGTCGTCGTGAAGGACATCGAGTTTTTCAGCCTGTGCGAGCACCACCTGTTGCCGTTTTTCGGCAAGTGTCACGTGGCCTATTTGCCGAACAAGCGGGTCATCGGGTTGAGCAAGGTGGCGCGGCTGGTGAACATGTTCGCCCGCCGTTTGCAAATTCAGGAACGCCTGACGAGCCAGATCGCCAAGGCCATCGAGGGAAAGATCAGCCCGGAGGGTGTGGGCGTGATCATCGAGGCAAAGCATCTGTGCATGGTGATGCGCGGCGTCGAAAAACAGCATTCACAGGCGGTGACCAGTGCGATGCTCGGCGAATTCCGGCACAACAAGCAAACCCGGGACGAATTCCTCGCTCTCGCGCGCGCCAAGAAGGATTAGACACTCGGCATATTCTCAGCAAACTGCACCTGCGCTCGCAGTTGAGCGCGGCTCGATCCAGATCTCAACAAAGTGTGACGCGCTGCTCGGTGACAATCGCGGAAATTCGCGGCGCAACAAACGTTGCAGAACTTACTTGGGTTGCGGAGCATTGGGCGAAGAGCACCTGGGAAGCCTACGCACCGCTTCAACCACTGGCCCGCAATTGGGTCCAAGCCGCCCTCGCGAAGCACTAGCGGCTACTTACGATGGCGTCCGGCTCTCCGTGTGAGAAGAAATCCTACAGAGACAATCAACCTCGAAAGCATAACATGGCTTTACAGCGGAGAAAGGGTTGTGTTAGCCTTACAAGGTCGAAGAAAAGAAGAAAAATTCAGGGGACGACGGAGAGGGCGACTTGAGCGACGCGAAATCGGTGTTGATCGAACAATTCCGCACTCATGTGAAAGACACCGGCTCACCCGAAGTGCAAATTGCGCTTCTCAGCGAGCGGATCAACTACCTCACCACGCATCTCAAGGCGCACGTAAAAGACCATGCATCGCGGCGGGGGCTCATTATGATGGTGAACCGGCGCCGCCGTCTGCTGGACTACCTCAATCGCCGGGACCCGGATCGGTATCGCCAGATTGTCGAACGCCTTAGTCTGCGCAAGTAGCCGTTTTTCCGAGCGGCTCCTTCCTTTCCAAAGGAAAACGACGCTAAGACGGCGGAGTTTTTCCGCGGGCGCACCCGTGTGCGGTGCAGCGCGGCCCGACTCCATCTGACAAGGCGGATTCCGCCGGCTCGCCTCTCTTTCTCTTCGACATACTGTGATTCCGGCTTGCATGCCGGAACGGTCCGGCAGGACGCGGACCAGAAGGAAAGTGAACCATGTCTGATAATTCTCATTTGCCCGCACCGCACCAAGTGTCCGTGGAGGTTGGGGGACGCACGCTGACGCTCGAAACCGGCAAAGTAGCGAAGCAGGCGAACGGCGCAGTCTATGCCCGCTACGGCGATACGGTCGTCTTGGTGACGGCCTGCATGGCGTCAACCCTGAACGAGCGCGATTTTTTGCCGCTGACGGTGGACTATCGCGAATACACCTACTCCGCAGGAAAAATTCCCGGCGGATTCTTCAAGCGCGAAGGCAGACCCTCCGAGCGCGAAATTCTCGTTTCGCGCCTGATCGACCGGCCGATGCGCCCGCTTTTCCCGGACGCCTGGCGCAACGAAACCCAAATCGTCGCGATGGTGCTCTCCGCCGACAGCGAAAACGATCCCGACGTGATCGCCGTAACGGGTGCGTCAGCGGCGTCCTATTGCTCCGATCTCCCATTTGACAAACCGATCGCGGCCGTGCGCGTGGGCCTTCTGAACGGCCAACTGGTCGCCAACCCGACCGTGGCCGAGCAGAAAACGAGCCTGCTGAACATTGTCGTAGCGGGCACGGAAGACGCCATCGTGATGGTGGAAGCGGGATCGCTCGAAGTTTCCGAGGACACCGTCGTGGACGCTCTCGAATTCGCCCATGCGCAGATCAAGCGCATCGTCGGGGCCATTCGCGAGCTGCACGCGAAGCTTAATCCGACAAAGGTTGTTGTCGCTCCGCTTCCCTTCGACGACAAGCTCTACGCCGAGATCGAAAAGAAGCACGGCGCGCGGCTGCACGACGCCCTCAACACGGAAAAGCATCCGAAGAAACAGAGCTACCACCTTGTGGACGCGCTGAAGCAAGAAATCGTCGACGCGATCCCCGAAGAGGAAGAAGAGAAGCGTGCTCTTGCGGTGCGCGCGTTTGAGCGGCTCCGCGAAAAATACTTCCGCGACGACATTCTGCTCGCGCACCGGCGCCCTGACGGTCGCGCGTTCGATCAGGTCCGGGCGATCACCTGCGAAGTGGGCATGCTGCCTCGCGTCCACGGCTCGGCGCTCTTCACCCGTGGCGAGACGCAGGCCCTGGCGACGCTTACGCTCGGCACAAAGGAAGACATGCAGCGGCTCGACTTGCTCTTCGAGCAAGACACCTTCAAACGTTTCATGCTGCACTACAATTTCCCGCCGTTCAGCGTGGGCGAGGTGAAGTTTTTGCGCGGGCCGGGACGCCGCGAGATCGGCCACGGTGCGTTGGCGGAACGCTCCCTGATGACCCTGCTGCCCCCCGAGACGGACTTCCCTTACGCGATGCGGTTGGTTTCGGACATCCTCGAATCGAACGGCTCCTCTTCGATGGCTACGGTCTGCGGCGCGTCGCTGGCGATGATGGATGCGGGCGTGCCCATCAAGGCGGCGTGCGCGGGCATCGCCATGGGGCTGGTCGTCGGCGACCACGGCAAGTATGCCATTCTGACCGACATCGCTGGCGCGGAAGACCACTACGGCGACATGGATTTCAAGGTGGCGGGCACGCGCGGCGGCATCAACGCGCTCCAGATGGACATCAAGGTGACGGGAATCGGCATCGGCATGATTCGGGAAGCGCTGGCGCAGGCGAAAAAGGCGCGCCTGGAAATCCTGGACATCATGGACCGCACGCTGGCCGCCCCGCGCAGCTCGATTAGCTCGTATGCGCCGCGGCTCTACAAGCTGAATATTCCCACGGACAAGATCCGCGATCTGATCGGCCCGGGTGGAAAGAAGATCAAGTCGATCATCGAGGCCACGGGCGTGAAGATCGACGTGCTGGAAGACGGCACGGTGCACATCTTCTCTACCAGCGGCGCGGGAGGCGACGCCGCGCTCCAGATGGTGCGCGAAGTCACGGCTTCGGCCGAAGTCGGCAAGACTTATCTCGGCAAAGTCGTTCGCCTCGCGGACTTTGGCGCCTTCGTCGAGATTTTCCCGGGCACAGACGGGCTGCTGCACATCAGCGAGATCAGCGAGCACCGCATCCGTGATGTGCGCGACGAGCTGAAGCTCGGCGACCAGGTCCTGGTGAAGGTCCTCTCTATCGAAGGGAACAAAATCCGCCTCTCCCGCAAGGCGCTTATCCGTGAGCAGCGCGAAAAGCAACAGCACAAGAAAGAAGCAAGCAGCAGCGGCGCCGACTGAGACCGTCACAACGGCACGGACATCAAGCCCGGCGTCGAACCGGGCCTTCGTATTTTGGCAGCCTGTGGCGAACACTATTGCCGCAGATTTCATCAAATATTTTTGGATACTTCTCCCTGTAAATCACGCCTGACGGCTTGAATCCCTGTTG
>QHYP01000174.1 GCA_003224195.1 Acidobacteriota bacterium
GTAGTGCCTGTGCCGGGGCCCTCGGCGCTTCTCGGAGCTCTCTCTGCCAGCGGCATTGCCTCAGATGAATTCGTTTTCGTGGGCTTTCTGCCCAGCCGGCAGGGGGAACGCCGCCGTGCGCTCGATCGGCTCCGCCTCGAAGATCGAACCACTATTCTTTATGAAGCTCCTCACCGTCTTGAGGACTGCCTAGCCGACGCTTTGGAAATCCTCGGGGACCGTCCGGGCTGCCTGGCTCGGGAGATCACCAAACTTCATGAGGAGTTTCAGCATGGGCGGCTCTCGCAACTGCTTGAACTGGCCCGAGAGAATCCACCCCGCGGAGAAATCACCTTGGTGCTGGGCCCGCCTGAAAACCACGCGGCAGGTACACTGCGCGAGGCGACCGTGAGCCTCGCCCAGCGCGTGGATGAGCTGATCCGCCAGGCAAAATTGGACCGGAAAGACGCGCTGAAGCTGGTGGCTCGAGAGCGCGGCTTAACCCGACGCGCCGCGTACCAAGAAATGTTGAAGGCGCGCGAACAGGAGCGCAACCCTTAGGCCGCACCTTCGGACCAGAACACCCTCTGGAAGCGCGGGCCGATGAACTGCACGCCAATCAGCCGCCCACCATCGTCGCGCTGCTCTCCGATGTGCACGATGCGTCCATGAGTAGCGAAGTCGGACTCTACGCGCCTGCTCGGAAGCTGCGAATGCGGGATCGTGATTTCGAGATCCGCGCCGGGATCGACCTCGATGCGCATCAGAAATGCGGCGCCGCTTCGGCAAAGATTCTCGCTGGATGTATCTTCTTCAAAGAAATGGCCACGGCGGTCGCGCCCGCGCACCTTCATGGGAAGATGCACGGCAATCCTACGCTCCGCTCGCTGCCGGGAAACCTCGGATGCGATCGGGGGCATGGGTAAGATCCTCCTCAACACGCGCGGTGCCGCGATCCCCAAAGAAACCCTCCACGCTCTCGAGAACTTCGCTGGTCGTTCGCGCCGCGTGCACTTTCTGTCTCAGTTCGCCGCCGTTCCTGACCCCAAACGTGAACCAGCAGGCAAACTGCTTCATTTTGCCTATGGCGTCGGGCAACTCGGCAGCAATCAATTGCCGGTAGTATCCGGAAAGTAAACGGTGGCGGTCGGTTTCGGTGGGCTGGTCGTACCGCCCTGTCGCGCGGTACTGCTCCATCTGGGAAAAGATCCACGGATTTGTCGCGGCCGCGCGGCCGATCATCACCGCGTCGCAGCCCGTTTCCTGCGCCATTCGCTCGGCATCTTCGGGCCGGTTGATGTCCCCGTTTCCGATGACAGGGAATGTCACTGCGCCCTTTACTGCGGCGATCAGGCTCCAATCCGCCTCTCCGCTTACCCCCTGCACGCGGGTCCGAGGATGCACGGCAATGGCTTCCACGCCCACGGCTTCGGCCATCTTCGCCACTTCCACAGCCACAATGTTCTTTTCATCCCAGCCGGCGCGGATCTTGATCGTCAACGGAATCCGCACGGCCACGCGTACCGCGCGCAGAATCTCCTCGAGCAATTTCAAATCGCGTAGTAACCCCGAGCCGCCGCACTTCACCACTTTTTTTGCCGGGCAGCCGAGATTGATGTCCACCGCGTCAAACCCAAGTTCCTCGACCAGGGCCGCCGCTTTCGCCATGACCTGTGCGTCCGCGCCAAAAAGCTGCGCGGTAATTGGGTGTTCGTCCTCCTGAAAGTAAAGATAGCGGAGAGTTTTCGCCGCGCTCCGAGTAATCCCCTCGGAACTGGTGAATTCCGTCATGATCAGCCCGCAGCCGCCCAGGCCCCGTATCACGCGGCGAAAGACGGTGTCTGTTACGCCGGCCATCGGCGCCAGGACGGTGGCTGGCTGGATGATCAGCTCGCGGATGTGAAGTTCCGGCGGAATCATAGATGCTCTCGCGCGCTTCCTTCGCACTCGATTACTTGGATTGCCCGGGCCCAGCCTTCGCAGCGCTTGCCTCGCTTGGCCTGTCCGCTTCTTTGCCAATACGGGCCTTCAGGAATTCATCCAGTCGCAGGAAGCGCCGCTCGAGCGCGGCGCTCCACTCTGTCCACTCCGGATCACCCGAGCCGCTCGCCAGCGCCGCGCGCACGGCGGCCAGCTTCGAGTCGAGATCATCCAGATAATGAAAAACCAGCGCCTCGCGGATCATCGGCAGCTTCGGTGAGCCGAATTCGTACTGTCCATGATGGCTGATAAGGAGATGCCGCACCACGGTCCTCCATGCGTCCGGGAAACCTTCAATGGCATCCATCGCGCGGTTCACGGTGTCGAGCTCCATCACGATATGGCCGAGCAGCTGTCCTTCCGTCGTGTACCCGATCGCTCGCTCATAACAGAGTTCATCCAGTTTTCCCACGTCATGCAGAATCGCCGCAGCAAGCAAAGGATCCAGGTCCAGCTCCGGATAGTGCGCGGCGGCAGCTTTGCACAATCCGCAGAGACTGGCCACGTGCTCTAGCAGCCCGCCGAGATAGGCGTGGTGCATCACTTTCGCCGCCGGCGCGCGCTTGTAGCGCTTTGCAACCGCCGGCTCAGACAGAATCTTCGACGTGAGCTTCCGCAGCCACGGATTTTTCAGCGATTCCGCAGTTTGCTGCAGCTCGGCGTAAAGCTTTTCGACGTCTGCCTTGGTGTGCGGCAGATAATCGGCCAGGTCCACTTCCTCCGGAGCGGCGCGCCGCAGCGCCTCGAGCGAAAGCTGCGGCTTGTTGCGGTACATTTCGACGCGCGCCCGAACCTGCACGAAATCGTCCCGGTTGATCTGGCCCGCGGCCGGCTCGAACCTGTCCCACATGCGGGCTTCAATCGTGCCGGTCCGGTCGCCGAGTTCCATGCGCAGGTAGGGTTTTCCTTCGCGCGTGCTGCGAATCTCTTTCGCATAGACGAGGAAAAGCGAAGTGATCGTCTGGTCCGCGTTGAGGTCGGAAACGAAGTGGCTTTTCATGGACCCTATGTTTTTTCCTTGCGCTTGCCGAACAGCAAGAACTTCTTGTGCCCCAGCTTCTTCTTGTCCTGCTCCGGGGTAGCGCTGACCTCTTCGATCTGCGAGTTGGGCACGCCCGCGGTGTCCACATAGCCAGGCTTCACCACGACGTAGCTCTGCTCCCGAAGCGTCTTCAGGTAATTGCGAAGCGCCGGCTCCATCCGCTCGCCATAGAGCTTGTCCATGATTTCCGGCTCAACCTTCGCCAGCGGTTGCTCACCTTCGTCGTAATGCTCGAGCACCTGCAAAATCAGAAACCCCTGCTTGGTCTGGATAACGTCCGTCGTCTGGTTCTTTTTCAGTTTGAAGACAGCTTCTTCCAATTCCTTCGCCAGCGCACCCCGCTGATATTCTCCCAGGAAGCCGTTTTGCTTGGCTGTTTCTTTGTCGTCGGAGAAGCGCTTCGCCAGCTCGCCAAAATCCTCCCCGTTGCGCACGCGATTCAGGAGGTTCTCCGCCTTCTTTTGGAGTTCCGGGATTTCGGCGTCGTTCTTCCCCACCGTGCCCACCAGGATCTCGCGCAAAGCTACCTGCTCGCGCCGCACGAATTCCTTCTGATGTTCCTGGTAATACTTCGCTATTTCCTCCTTGCCGATGCTAAGGTGCGATCCCACTTCGTTGCCGATGACGCGGCGCGTGAGCAGGCCGTTGCGGATATTATTTTTGAAGTCTTCCCAGTTTAGCCCTTGCCCCGACACGGCCTTTTCGAGGTCCTCCATGCTCGAGAGGTTGTTCTGGATGCGGATTTGGTCAAGCTGCTTGATCACTTCCGGTTCGACGCTGACTCCCATGTCCTTGGCGCGCTGCACCAGCAGAGACTGATCGATCAGGTCGCGCAGTACGTTTTTCTGCTTCTCCGCAATGAAGGTGTTGAGCTGTTCCTGGCCGCAACCGCGGCACTCCTGTTGCGCGTCTTCCGCGGCGGACGCGCGGGCGCGCTCGTATTCCGAACGCGTGATGATCTCGTTGTTCACGCGCGCCACAATCTCTTCAACAACTTTACCCTGCTCTTGCGCCGCAGCCCCCGCTGCCGCAAAGAGCAGCAAAACCGCAAGTCTGTTCATGGATCCCCTCACGGAAAGTTTAGCCTTGCCCTTGAAGTCCGAGCAATACGTTTCTCAGCGCCGGAAGTACGGGCTCCCCGCGTTGGAGTTCCAGCCAGAGCACGCCGCTCGGATCGAGCCGGATCCCCGTGCGCGAGCGGATGAGCGCCACCAGCCGCGATGGCTCCAAGGGGGTTTCCGGGTGGAAGCGCATCGTCACTCGCTGCCCCTGCCTTTCCACGGCGGCGATCTTCAGCCGCTCGCACAATGATTTCAGGACGGCGTACTCCAGCAGGTTTTGTACGGAGGTCGGCGGCGGCCCGAACCGGTCCTCCAGCTCACGGCGCAAGTCTTCTTTCTCCGTTTCGGACGCCACGGTGGAGATCCGCTTGTACGTGCGCAAGCGCAGGTTTTCGCTCGCTATGTATTCCTGCGGTATTCGAACGTCCAGGCCCAGGCTCAGGGTTGTACGCACATCAGCCGCGGGCTCTTCACCCTTGGCCCGCGCCACCGCCCGCTCCAGCATCTGGCAATAGAGATCGAAGCCGACTGCGGCAATGTGCCCGTGCTGCTCGCGCCCGAGTAAATTCCCCGCGCCGCGCAGCTCCAGATCGAGCGCCGCAATGCGGAATCCTGCCCCTAGTTCGCTGAATTCCTTCATGGCGGCGAGCCGCCGCCGCGCCACGGCGGAAAGAGACTGCTCGGGGGGCACCAGCAAATACGCGTACGCACGCTGGTCCGAGCGCCCCACTCGCCCGCGAAGCTGGTACAGCTC
>QHYP01000263.1 GCA_003224195.1 Acidobacteriota bacterium
TACCTGCTCGTGAGCGAAAGCGACACGGAAAAAGCAATCTCTGCCCTGGAGCAGGCGGGCCATTCTATCCACAGGAGTGCCATCGCATGAATACGTGGAGGAACTCTCAAAACGTCGGAACGCCCGCTCCAAGCTACCGTCTAGCGGCAGGGCTTCTTCTCTTTTTGCTCGCCACGGGCCTTGCCCGCGCCGACGAGCCCTATGCTCGCGGCCGTGACTACGACCTCCAGCACTCGAAGATCGCCCTTCGGTTCGACCTGGAAAAGCGCGAGGTCCTCGGCGACGTCACCCACACGCTCACGATCTTGAACGACGGCACTGCGAAGCTCGCCTTCGATTCGGTCGGCCTCTCCATTCAGAGCGTCGCCATCAACGCAAAGCCCACCAAGTTCGAGACGACCGCGGACAAGCTGCTTGTGAATCTCCCCTCCCCCGCTCGGGCGGGAGAAAGATTCGAGGTCGAGATCCGCTATGAAGGCAAGCCGAAAAAGGGCCTCTATTTCGTGCTCCCGGACAAGACCAATCCAGACAGGGCCAAGCAGATCTGGACGCAGGGCGAATCGGAAGACACGCGCTATTACCTGCCCACGTATGACTATCCGAACGACCGTCTGACGACGGAGATGATTGTCACGGTGCCCTCGAACTGGGTCACGGTGTCGAACGGACGGCTGGTCAGCGTCAAGGATGCGGCTGGAGGGCAAAAGGTCTGGGATTGGAGTGAAGCCCTGCCGAGTTCGACGTATCTGATCACGCTTGTCGCGGGGGAATTTGACGAAGTGAAAGACTCCTGGCGCGGCAAGCCGGTCACTTACTACGCGCCCCACGGCAAAGGCGATCGGCTTGCCGTCAACTACAATCGCACTCCGGCGATGATCGAACTCTTCTCCAGAAAGCTGGGGGTTGACTGGGAGAAGTACTCGCAGGCCATGGTGGATGATTTTGTGGCGGGAGGAATGGAGAACTCGAGCGCCACGACGAACACCAGCGGTTCGCTCCGTCATCCAAAACTCGTGCCCGAATTCCTGACTGATGAAGATCCACTGATCTCCCACGAGCTGGGCCACCAGTGGTTCGGCGACCTCGTCACCTGCAAAGACTGGGGCAACATCTGGCTCAACGAGGGCTTCGCCACCTACATGGAAACGCTCTGGATTGAAGAGCATTACGGAAAAGAGCAGGCCGATTATGAGCGCTGGGAAGCGGCCCGGGGGTGGTTTGGCGATGAGCGGATCTTCGCCAAGTCGATTGTCCGGCACGACTTTTCCGGTGCGGAATCGGACGAGTTCGACGGCAACTCCTACACGAAGGGCGGCTGGGTGCTCTACATGCTTCGGCAGCAACTCGGCGACGAAGCTTTCTATCGCGGCTTGCGGCACTACCTCGAGGCCAATCGAGGAAAAAACGTCGTGACCGCCGACTTCGCCAAAGCCGTGGAAGAAGCCACGCACGCGAACATCGACGAATTTCTGGGCCAATGGGTCTATGGCGCAGGCGCGCCCAAATTCGATCTCAGCTACACCTACGATGATGCGAAGAAGGAAGTGAAGCTCGCAGTCAAGCAAACGCAGAAGGTCGAGGGCCGCGTGGGGCTCTTCCGCGTCCCGGTGGAAGTGGAAATCACTACGGCCTCCGGCAAGAAGAGCCACCACATCGCCGTGTCCAAGGCGGAAGAGACGTTTCCGCTCCCGTCCGACGGCGCGCCGCTGCTTGTGCTCTTCGACAGAGGCGCGAAGATCCTGAAGGCTGCGGAGTTCCACAAAGATAAAAAGGAGTGGATCTATCAGTTGAAGAACGCGAGCGACGTGGGCGACCGCGCCGATGCAACAAATGCGCTCGGTAAAACCAAGGACGATGCCGACGCCATCGCCGCGCTCTGGGAAGCTCTTCGTGGCGACCGCTTCTGGGGCGTCCGCGCGCTCGCCGCAGAAGCACTTGGCCAAATAGCCACGCCCGCGGCAGCCAAGCCGCTTCTCGATGCGCTGGACGCGGAGGAACCCCCCTGGCTGCGCGGCCGCATCATTTCGGCGCTGGGCAATTTCAAGGAAAATGCCGCCATCAACGCCCGCTTAGAGGCCGTCGCTCGCGAGGACAAGTCCTACCGCGGCCGGGCCGCCGCCCTGCAGGCAATGGCCAAGCTCAAAGTCGCAAACGCCTTTGCCACCTTGAGCGCGGCTGCATCCTCCGACTCGCCTGACGATTTCCTCCGCAACGCCGCTCTTCGCGCATTCGGCCAACTCGGCGACGACAAGGCCGTGCCTCTCCTTGTCGAATGGTCGGCGCCCGGCAAACCCCAGGAAACGCGTCAGGCTTCCATCAGCAGCCTCGCTCAACTCGATAAGAGCAATCACGAGATTACTCGTCGCATCGCAGGCTATCTCAATGAGTCCACTTTCCCTGTTCGCATCGCATCCGTATTCGCTCTTGGCGGCCGCGGCGACGCGGAGGCGATTCCGGCGCTCGAGGGGATGCTGAAAAGCGACGACCTCAGCATCGCGTTCGCCCCTTTTATTGAGGAACAGATCCAGAGGCTGAAGAAAACCGGCGACAGAGAAGGGACAAAGGATAAGGCCGAGACGAAAGAAGGCGCGTCCGTCGATCAGAAGGTGGTGCTGGATCGTCTTGAGAAACTTGAACGCGTGATGACGGAGATGAGCGAAAGACTCAAGACCATCGAATCTCGCCTGGCACAATCGAAGAATTAGGCTCGCCCCTGCGCGTCAGCCGCGCTTGGGATGGGCAAGGAAAATCCGCAGGTCGCGCAAATTGTTGCCTGTGGGGCCCGTGTGAATGGCGTCTCCTAGCCGTTCGAAAAACGTGTAAGCATCGCTCCTGCGAAAGTATTCCTCCGGGTCCAGTCCGCTCGCGCGGGCGCGTTCGAGTGTATGTCCGTCGGCGACGGCGCCCGCCGCGGGGCTGTTTCCGTCGATCCCGTCCGTGCCCGCGCTCAGAACGGCGATGGGCCGGCCTGCGATTCTCTCGACGCATGCCAGCGTGAACGCGGAGTTGCGCCCGCCGATGCCGCTCCCCGTAACGGGAGAACTCACTTCGCCGTCCGCAATGAGCGCCACGGGCCGTTCCGGATTCGCCGCGCGCAGATTCTCGAGTTGCGTCAGCAAATACTCCGCTGCTTTCTCGAGCGGCCAGTCATCCGTGGTGTTGTCGCAGCAGGTCACGAACCCGGCAGCTTCCGCAGCCACATGCGCGGGATGAAACAGGTCGTGCAATCCTAACAGCAAACAGAAGTGCGAGCGCGCGAACGCGGGGTCGCCGGGCTTTGGCGTTTCCGGCATGCCTGTTTCTTCCAGCCAACGCTGAAGCCGTTCTGGTAATTGTTCCCTAAGCCCGAACTTCTTCAGGATTTGCGCGGCTTCTTCCCGCGTCGTCGGATCGGGAATTGTCGGGCCCGAGGCCAGCGCCGATTCGCGCCCCGCCGGCACGTCGCTGACGGCATAGGTCAATTTCATCGCGCGCGGAGCGGCCGCCGCCAGCCGCCCGCCCTTCACGGCCGAAAAATGTTTGCGAATTGCATTGATCGCCTCGATTGGGGCCCCGCATGTCACCAGCGCGCGGTGCAGCATCTGCACGTCTTCGAGCGTCGCGCCCGGCGCGAGCAGTTGCTCGACAAGCGCCGACCCGCCTCCGGACAAAAGAAAGACGACAAGCGACCCTTCGCCGCACTGTTTCAGCAAGCCGAGTATTTCTTGCGCTGCGGCAAGACTCGCTTCATTAGGTACAGGATGGCCCGCGCGGAAATATCGCATGCCTGCCCGCGGACGCTGCGGCTCTGTCGGCGCCGCGACGATCCCGCTCGCCGAGAAGTCGGGCGCCAGCACGGAAGCAAGCCCCTCGGCCATGGCGTGCGCGGCCTTCCCGATGGCCATGACATGAATCGTGCGATACGCCGCGAGATCGACGGTCATTTCCCCGCAACGCACACGCGTACTCTTTCGCTGAAGTTTGCGGCGCATCGCCTCAGGGATATCGATGGCCGCGAGAGTTTCCTGGAAGATCTGGCGGGCGAGTTGCTTCAATTCCGCCATGAAGCGTTTAGGACTCGAAACTCTCGAGGGCCGCCGCGCCGGCCAGGGCGACGTCTGTGTCCTGTTCCTCGGTGCCGTTGCTCACCCCGATGGCCCCCACGCATTTCCCATTCGCGTACAGCGGTATCCCGCCCCGCAATGGCGTCTGCCGCCCCTTGCTGCCGACCATCAGCCCCAAGGTTACTACCAGATTCATCTGGCCGTTCTCAGTGTAAGGCCCGGTTGGTTGCCGGCGAATCGCGGCGCTGTGCGCTTTGACCATGGCGATTTCCGCCGACGAAATCTTCGCGCCGTCCATCCGCACAAAGGCCACCATGTGCCCGCCGTCATCGACAATGGCGATATTCATCGGCACGCCGATTTCCGTGGCGCGGTGTTCCGCCCCCGCCATTACCTGGAGGGCGCCTTCGAGCGTAAGCTTCGGTTGGTCCTCGGTGAACTTTGCCATTGTCTGCGGCCGATGAATCTTGTCTCAGCGCCCCTCCAACACTTCGGGATTCAAAATGTTCGGTGGGCGCTTGCCACTGAACAGGGCAACGACATTCTCCGCCGCCATGCACGCCATCTTCGTCCGCGTTTCAATGGACGCCGAGGCAATGTGCGGCGCCAGCACAACGTTGGGCCGCTTCAGTCCGGGATGAATGGCCGGCTCGTTTTCGAACACGTCCAGCGCCGCCCCTGCAATCTTGCCGCCTTCGAGCGCCTGCACCAGGGCCGCTTCATCCACCACCGGCCCGCGGGACGTATTGATCACGAACGCAGTCGGCTTCATGCGTGAAAACTGCGCGGTTGACAGCAACCGCCGCGTCTCCGCTAGCAAGGGAACGTGCACGCTCACGAAATCACTTTCCGCGAGCAGCCTATCGAACTCGCGGTATTCGGCGTGAAGCTCTTTCTCCAATGCCTCGGGAGCGCGCACCGCATCGTGATAAATCACTTTCATCAAGAATCCGCCGGCACGGCGCGCCACGCCGCGCCCGATCAGCCCGAAGCCCAGAATCCCCAGCGTCTTCCCCCAAACATCCGTTCCGCACAACTGGTCCAGGTCCCAGCCCTTCCATTGCCCAGACCGCGCCAATTGTTCTCCTTCACCCACGCGCCGCGCGACCGCCATCAGCAGCGTCCACGCAAAATCCGCGGTCGTCTCATCCAGCACGCCGGGCGTGTTCGTCACGGCCACGCGGCGCTTCGTGCAGGCCGGCACGTCGATATTGTCGAACCCCACGGCGACGTTTGCGGCAATTTTCAATTTGGGCGCCGCCGCCAGCAGCTCTTCGTCCACGCGCTCGGTCAATAGGCAGACGAGCGCCTCTTTGTCCCGGGTCCGGCGCAACAATTCTTCTCGGCTGATGCGCTCCGGCTGCGTCCAATACTCCACGTCGAACGATTTGTTCAGGATTTCTCGCGCCGCTTCGAACAGCGGGCGTGTGGCAAGCACCTTGGGTTGCGGCATCTGGCTCCTCTACGCCTCCAGGCGCGGAGAGAGTAGCACAGGTCTCCGTCCGGCAGCACCGACGTAGAGGCCCAGCATGTCGCAGACCGCGGACGTTTTTGCGGGGCTGCGCTCCTACTTTGCGGAATCACCAGTCATCGGAATCTTCAGCCCAGTCTTCTTCGCAAACGCAATCGCCTCCGGATATCCCGCATCCGCGTGCCGCGCCACGCCGAGTCCTGGATCGTTTGTCAGCACGCGCTCGATCCGCTTGGCCATTTCTTTCGTACCGTCGGCCACGGTCACTTGTCCCGCGTGCAACGAATAGCCAATTCCCACCCCGCCGCCATTGTGAACCGACACCCACGACGCCCCGCTCGCCGTGTTCACCAGCGCATTCAGCAGCGGCCAGTCCGCCACGGCGCTCCCGGTAAGGTGACGCCACCGAGCCGCAATCCAAATGATCGCGCCCCATCACCACCGGCGCCTTCAGCTCACCCCGCGCGACAAGCTCGTTCAGCGCCAGCCCGAATTTGTCCCGCTCGCCGTAGCCCAGCCAGCAAATTCGCGCTGGCAGCCCCTGAAACTTCACGTGCTTTTGCGCCAGGCGAATCCACCGGCTCAAAATTTCATCGTGTGGAAACATTTCGAGCACCAACTCGTCCATTCTCGCAATATCCGATGACTCGCCGCTCAGCGCTACCCAGCGAAACGGCCCGCGCCCTTCGCAAAACAGCGGCCGGATGTACTCCGGCACGAACCCGGGAAAGTCATACGCATTCTTCACGCCTTGCTGGAAGGCGAATGTGCGGATGTTGTTGCCGTAGTCGAAGGTCACCGCGCCGAGCTTCTGCAGCTCCAGCATTCCCTGCACGTGCTCGGCAATCGCCGCGAGCGCGCGCTTCTTGTATTCCTCTGGATTTTTCTTCCGCAGCTCGAGCGACTGCTCGAGCGTCATCTTGTTCGGCACGTAGCCGCCGAGCGGGTCGTGCGCGCTCGTCTGGTCCGTCAGCAGGTCGGGCACAACTCCGCGCCGCGCCAGCTCTGGAATCAGGTCCGCGCAATTCCCCACCAACCCCACCGACGCCGCCTCGCCCTTGCGCACCGCGTTTTTCAGGATGCGTAGCGCCTCGTCCAGGCTCGTGACCATCACGTCGCAATAGCCGGTCTTCACGCGCCGCTTGATGCGCTCCGGATCGGCGTCGATTCCAAGAAACGCCCCGCCGTTCATCGTCGCCGCAAGCGGCTGCGCGCCTCCCATTCCGCCCATGCCGCCGCTGACGACGAGCTTCCCTTTCAGATCGCCGCCAAAATGTTTGCGCGCCGCGGCCGCAAACGTTTCGTACGTCCCCTGCAAGACTCCCTGCGTTCCGATATAGATCCAGCTCCCCGCCGTCATCTGGCCGTACATCATCAGGCCCAGCCGGTCCAGCTCGTTGAAGCACTCCCAATTGCTCCAATGCCCGACCAGATTGGAATTGCAAATCAGCACGCGCGGCGCGTACTCGTGCGTGCGGAAGACGCCGACCGGCTTGCCCGACTGCACGAGCAGCGTTTCATCCGCTTCGAGCGCCTTCAGTGAACGGACCAGGGCATGGAAGCAATCCCAGTTGCGCGCGGCGCGCCCCGTCCCGCCGTAAACAATCAATTCCTCGGGCTTTTCGGCCACTTCGGGGTCGAGGTTGTTCATCAGCATGCGCAGCGCCGCTTCCTGCTGCCAGCCCTTGCAGGAAATCTGCTTGCCCCTTCCCCAATCCCGCCTCCGCCACCGTTCCTGACGCGCTCCGTGACAGTGTCGACCTCATGAATTTCCCTCTCCGCCGCCCATACTAACCCACGCCATTCCCGTTTGCACCCGCGCCATCTCGTAATCCTCTTCTCTTTTGTAGCGCCGGGCTTTCCCCCGGTTTGTGGGGGTCCCGACGGTTTGTGTCGGGAAGCCCGGCATCTTTCTTGTAGGGGCACGATATATCGTGCCCTTGGTTTGGCAGCCCGGCCTCGCTTTTCTGCCAAATGCCATTGACAATTGGTTTCTCCCACTTTACAATGCCATTATGACCACCAAACTCACCCTCGATAAAGCCGGCCGCGTCG
>QHYP01000264.1 GCA_003224195.1 Acidobacteriota bacterium
AGGCGATGTACCGGCCATCGGGCGAAAAGACGGGGTTGCCGTCGAAGCCTGTTTGTGAAGTAATCCGTTTCGGCTCGCCGCCGCCCACCGGCACAATGAACAAGTCGCCGTTGGTGCTGATCGCTTCGACCTTATCCGTCACGGCCGTAAAACAGATCTCCTTGCTGTCCGGCGAGAACGCAATGTCGCCGGGTCCGCCGCGCTCGTCCGGCGGCACGTCGTAATTTGCCCCCGTTGTCAGGTCTCGAGCTCCACCGGTGCCGTCCGCGGCCACCACAAACAAATGGCCGCGTTTCCCGTCATTCCAATGTGTCCAATGGCGGTAGAGCAAGTGATCGGCAACGTGGGCTTTTACCTTATTCTTTTCTCGTTCGCCATCGCGTGCAGAGTTGCAAGCGTCATCTTTGCAATCCGGATACACCGACGAAGTAAACAAAATCATTTTTCCGTCCGGCGACCACTTCACCATGTCCGCGCCCGTGGAAAGATGCGTCAGCGCCCGCGCCTCGCCTCCCTCCATGGAGACCAGATACACTTGCGAATTTCCCTCGCGTGCGGATAGAAACGCGAGCTGCTTGCCATCCGGCGACCACACCGGCGAAGAGTCGTGCCCGCTCCGGGTGAGTTGCATTGGCGCGCCGCTCCCCGTCGGCACCATCCAGATATCGCTCGCGTTTCGGTTCGCCTCGAGATCGGGCGTCGCCACCGTGTACGCCACCCACTTCCCGTCAGGTGACACTTGCGTCTCGCTCACTCGATGCATCCGGATCAAGTCGTCAAACGCGATGGGATGCTTGGCTGCTTCCTGGGCGCGCAACCCGGCAGACATGAAAAGCGAAAACACACAGCTGTACGCCACCCATCCAAGATTTCTTCTGCGATTCATGCCGTCTTCCTCCATACTTTCGAGTCATCAGATCAGCGCGGAACAGCCTTTTCGTACACCAATTCGCCGCCGACAAAAGTCTCCAGCACCACGACGTCTTTCAACTCATCTGCGGGTACAGTCAGCACATCCCTGTCCACGACGATGAAGTCCGCGAACTTTCCCGCTTCGAGCGAGCCCTTCTGCTTGTCCTCAAATCCGTCATACGCGCCGTTTCGCGTATACAGCCGGAGCGCATCTCGCACGCCGATGCGCTCTTCTGGCGCCAATACCTTGCCGGACTGGGCCTCGCGCCGCGTGACAGCCGCCCAGATGCCCCACCACGGGCTCATCGGCGTCACGTCCACGTCCGAGCCCGCTGCCTCCACCACGCCATTCTCGACGTACGATTTTGCCGGGTAGGCCCAGCGCGCGCGCTCCGGGCCATACCGTGCGAAGTAGCTCCCGATCCAGTAAACGAACGCGGGATTCCCATCGGCAATCACTCCAAGTTCGCGCATGCGCTTCTGGATTGCTGGCGTGGAAAGCCCGCTGTGGGCGATTCGGAATCGCGCGTCCTTCAATTTCAAGTCCCGGATCACGGCAGCATAGGAATCGAGTACCTGATCGATGGCGCGATCGCCGATCGCGTGCGTCACAACCTGCCAGCCCGCTCCAGCAAGCAGATGGTGCGCCTTCTGCATGTCTTCCGACTTCCAGACGAGCAGCCCGAGCGGATTCGCCTCGCCTTTCAACTCGGGCGGATAGATCGCAATCGTCCGCGCGCCCATCCCTCCGTCCGCGAACATCTTGACGGCGCCGAGCTTGAGCCGGTCGTCTCCAAACCCTGTGTACAGACCGGTCGCCGCGAGACGTTCCGCATCGAGGACGGACGACACGAGCGGCACCATTTGCACGCGCACCTTCAGCCACCCGCGCCGCCGCGCTTCCTGATACGCATGCATCCCTCCCGGATCGAGGGAAATATTGTGAATTGTTGTCAAACCCGATTCGAGCGCCTGTTCGGAAACGTATTTCACCGCCTCTACTTCGAGTTCCGGCGGATCCGGTGGAAGTAGGTGCGTCACAAGGCCCATCGCATTGTCCTTCAAAATCCCGGTCGGCTCCCCCGTCGCATCTTTTTCGATCACGCCTCCCTGCGGATCGGGCGTCGCACGAGTAATCTTCGCCAACCGCAGGGCCGACGTGTTTACCACCGCGAGGTGTCCTGTGCGGTGCCCCAGGTACACAGGATTGTCCGGGGATACTGCATCCAAATTTGCTCGGGACATGTAGCGGTGTTCCCTCAGTTTGTCCTCATCCCAGCCCGTACCCAGTATCCATTCTCCCGGTCTAATCGTGCCGGCGCGCCGCCTCACTCGCTCGACAATTTCAGCGATCGATCGGATATCCTGGTAGCCAATTTCAATCTCACCTCGCGAAGCATGCTTCGCCCAATCCAGCGCGTGTGTGTGGACATCGATCAATCCCGGAAGGATGGTGCGGCCCTTCAAATCAATGACCGCTGTGTGTTTTGAGGTGCAGCCGGACAACTCGGCTTCCGTTCCGACCGCAAGAATCTTGCCGTCTCGGACAGCCATTGTTTCGGCGATGCGGTCGTGATCATCCATCGTCACGATCTTCGCGTGCCGAATCAGGAGATCCGCATCCTGGCATTGTGCGTTGCCAGCGGGCGCACCGCAGTAAATAGCAGCGAAGACAGTCGCCGCTATGGTGGCGTGCAGTGTGATCCGGAATTGTTGAAGGAAGTATCTGACCATGCTCGCCAATCGAAAGCGCCCAGCATGATGGCATTTTGCGCCTTCGCTGCCAAGAGAACGAAGTGCGCCGGCCGGCCTACTTCGACAATGGAACGCCTACTGCCCAGATATAGCCGTCCGGATCGGTGACCATCACGTCCCGCCAGCCATGTGGAAAATCCTTCGCCGCTTGGAGAATCGTCGCTCCGGACGCCCGCGCCCGCTTCTCGACCGCATCCGGATCCACCCCGAGCACGCGGAGTTCCGCCCCTGTCCCTCGCAATTTCGCCTCAGCGAGCCGTGTATGCGATGGATGCTGGTCGTACGTGTGATCCGCATGCAGCATGAAATCCAGGCCTGCAAGATTCAATGCCGCAAAATCTCCGTCGGCGTAACGTACCGCTGCCCCGAGCACATCTCGATAGAAGGGAATCGATCGCGCCACGTCGCGCACGAGCAAATTTACTGTGAAGCGCGGCAGCGACCGTCCGTACTCGTCCGCCGGCATCCACGATTCCCCCATCCGCGTCTTCGTCATCTTTTCTCCGCAGTCGTGCCGAGTTCCTTCCGCTGATGATTGTACAAGCGCAATCTTTGCGCGGCGTCACGGGCAATCCGCGCAGGAAAACGCTGCGCCAAAATGATCTAGTCTGCGACGGGTCGACGCCTCCGCACACTCAGCCAATTCCCAAACGCAAGCAGGACGGTGAGGCTGAGAACGAGTAGATCGCCACGATGCACTCGGCTGAGGAGCGCTGCGCAATACCCAAGCGCCAGTGCGACGAACACAGGCGCCGCCGGGAGCCGGAAAGCCTCTGCGTTCGGACGTCTTCGGCGCAAGACCACGAGTGCCACGGCGGCCGTGGCGTATCCGAAGAGCCTTGCGAATACAGAGAGCGTGGCGTTCCACTGAAAATTGCCGCCAAGGGTGAAACTCACCACCAGCGCTGTAAAGACAAGGATGGAGATGTGTGGCGTGCGGTAGCGAGAATGAATGGCCGCAAAAATCCCCGGGAAATCGCCGCGCTCGGCGAGTGCGTAGGTGATCCGCGGAGTGTGCAGCATGTTTGCGCTCAGATAGCCATAGAGCGCAATCAGCGTACCCATGGCGATGAATGGACCACCCCAGGGTCCGAGAAAATGCAGGGCGGCGTCCGAGGCCGGCCGCTCGGACAGGGCCGCATTGGGCAGCGTGTGGATCACGACATATTGCACGGATGCATAGAGAGCGGCGACAAGCCCCAGTCCCCCCAACAACGCAAATGGCGCATCGCGACGCGGGTTGCGCGTCTCGCCGGCCGCGATCATTGCGGCTTCAAAGCCCCCGTAAGCATAAACGAGCAGTAGCACCGCTTCGAACCAATCGGCCACGTTGGCCGGCACGCGCGCTGGCTCGACGCGCAGTTCCGGGCGAACAGCGAGAGCCAGAAATCCGCTCCCCACGAAGAACGCGAGCAAGGCGACCTTCGTTACCGTGAAAATATTGCTTAGACGCGTCCCCGCTCCCACTCCGCGGACATTCACGGCGCAGAGAAACCCAATCAGAAGGATAACGGCTGTGGCCCGCAGGGCGGCCCGGTTTGCGGATGGCACTAAAACGACCAGGTAGATTTTGAACAGATTTGCCGCTGCGGCGCTCGCTGCGATTCTTGAGAGCCATGTGAGCCAGCCGACCGCTATTCCTGCAAACCGCCCGAGTGTTTCCTGCGCGTAAAGATAGGGTCCTCCTGCATCTGTAAACTGCGAGGCCACTTCGCTCATGCACGCCATGATCGTTCCAATTCCGGCCCCAGCTACGAGGTACGCAAGTGGACTCCGGCTCCCCAGGCGCGCCGCGAGCAAAGATGGCAGCCCGAAGATGCTCGCGCCGATCATCGTATTGACGACCAGCGCCGCCAGGCTCCATCGCCCGATGGCCCGGACCAAGCCGC
>QHYP01000265.1 GCA_003224195.1 Acidobacteriota bacterium
GGAAAGTCAGTCCGCTGGTGAGGATGGTCCGCGAGAGGGTCTGGTTGATCGAACGATTGACGATGTCAGGGAAGGGTTCGCGGCGAAGCAAGCGATTGTTCTCGCGAATGCGATCGAAGATAACGATTGTGTCGTTCATCGAGTAGCCCACCAGCGTCAGCAACGCCGCGATGACCGTGAGCGAAATCTCGAATTTGAAAATAGAAAAGAAGCCCAGGGTGATCAGCACGTCATGGAACACAGCCAAGACGGCTGCCGCCCCGTAAATCCACTCGAAACGGAAGGCAATATATACCAGCATGCCCGCCAAAGCATAGAGGGTAACGTAGACAGCCTGGCGGCGGAGCTCGGCGCCAACCTTCGGCCCAACGATTTCGACCTTGCGGATGGCAAAGGAGCCGAGCGCGTAGTTGTCTTTGAGCGCGGAGATGACCGCCGGAGTAACCCCGCTCACCGAAGCGAGCGAATCGAAACTGGTGAGGACGCCGTTCTGTTCTTTGTCGCGATACTGGAGAATCCTTTTCGCAAGCTGTTGGTAACGGTCACCAGCCGCGGCAGAGAGACCGAGCGGGTCGCGCTGGGTGAGGAATGCAGCGAGCGTGGATTCGGTTGCAGCATTGAAGTCGAGCTTGCCGCCCGCCGTGACCCCATAGGTGGCATTGAGTGCCGTCAGGACTTGGGCTTTGCTGGCGTCGAGAGCCTGGTCGCCCTGCCCTTTTTGTTCCACGAAGATCAGGACTTCGCTGGAATTCGGACTGGCGATGTCGCGGATGCTCTGAATTTCGCTGTTACCGAGACCCTGAGCCGCGAGGCCCTTGCGCAGGCGGTCAATATCCGGCGGCTGTGCAAAGCGCACGTCCACGTTCGTGCCTTCCTTGAAGTCAATGCCGTAGCGCAACGAGCGCCCTTGCTGGAACCAAGAGAGGAGACCGAGAAGGAGGAGGAATCCTGACAGGGCGAAGAAATACTTGGCTTTGCCCATCCAGTCGAGATTGGGCTGCTTGAAGAGCTCGATCATACCGCTTTTTGCTTCCCTTCTTTAGACTCCGGGGTGAGCGGGAATGTTCCCGGATTGGCACCAGCTTTGCGCTGCTCTCACCTCTTCTGTCAATTCTAGAAGGGCAGGCTAAAGTCTACCCCTACAACTACTTACTAGATGCTGAGCTCTGCCTGGCGGTCCATGCGAGCCAGGTGATACTGGAAAATCGTCTTGGAAACATAGATGGACGTGAACAAATTGGCGATCAGGCCGATCGTCAACGAAACGGCGAATCCGCGAATCGGTCCGGTACCAAAGAGGAACAGGAAAAAGGCGGAAACGACCGTGGTCACGTGGGTGTCGATGATTGTCAGAAAGGCGCGGTCGAAACCGGATTCGACGCCGTTCACGACCGACTTGCCATTGCGCAATTCTTCGCGGATGCGCTCGAACACCAGGACGTTGGAATCCACTCCCATGCCGATGGTGAGGATGACTCCGGCGATGCCGGGCAGCGTCAAAACAGCGCCGAAATAAGCTAGCGCGGCCAGAAGAATAATGAGGTTGAGAATCAGGGCCACGACCGCGTTCGCGCCGGAGAGGCGGTAATAGAAGAGAAGAAAAACCATCACGACGATCAAGCTGAGCACGGAAGCCTGCACGCCGTGGCGAATGGAATCGGCGCCGAGGGAGGGGCCAACGGTACGCTCCTCGAGATACTTGATGGAAGCAGGGAGCGCGCCGGCGCGAAGGACAAGCGCGAGATCGTGGGCTTCTTCTTGTCCGAAGTTTCCTTCGATGAGGCCGGTATCTTCAATGCGATTCTTGATGACCGGCGCGGAATAGACGCGATGTTCGAGGACGATGGCCATCTGGCGGCCGATGTTCTGTTCCGTGAAGGGGCCGAAGCGGCGCGCGGCGTCCGTGGAAAGCGAGAAATTGACCTGCCATTGCCCGGGCATTTGCGCATTGCGGTTTTCCTGGGCGCTGCGCAGGTCGCGACCGGTGACGACCGGGGCGCGGTCGAGCAGAGATTCGACGCCGTTCACGACCGACTTGCCATTGCGCAATTCTTCGCGGATGCGCTCGAACACCAGGACGTTGGAATCCACTCCCATGCCGATGGTGAGGATGACTCCGGCGATGCCGGGCAGCGTCAAAACAGCGCCGAAATAAGCTAGCGCGGCCAGAAGAATAATGAGGTTGAGAATCAGGGCCACGACCGCGTTCGCGCCGGAGAGGCGGTAATAGAAGAGAAGAAAAACCATCACGACGATCAAGCTGAGCACGGAAGCCTGCACGCCGTGGCGAATGGAATCGGCGCCGAGGGAGGGGCCAACGGTACGCTCCTCGAGATACTTGATGGAAGCAGGGAGCGCGCCGGCGCGAAGGACAAGCGCGAGATCGTGGGCTTCTTCTTGTCCGAAGTTTCCTTCGATGAGGCCGGTATCTTCAATGCGATTCTTGATGACCGGCGCGGAATAGACGCGATGTTCGAGGACGATGGCCATCTGGCGGCCGATGTTCTGTTCCGTGAAGGGGCCGAAGCGGCGCGCGGCGTCCGTGGAAAGCGAGAAATTGACCTGCCATTGCCCGGGCATTTGCGCATTGCGGTTTTCCTGGGCGCTGCGCAGGTCGCGACCCGTGACGACCGGGGCGCGGTCGAGCAGATACCAATTCTCCCCCGTGGAGGAACCGGAGGCGCTTCCGGCTGAAGACCGTCCGGGCACAAGTTCTGTCCCTGCCGGAAGAACGCCGTTGTGCGCGGCAAGCGCAGCGGCCTGCGACGGGTACGGCGTGGGATCCTCGACGAGTCTTAGCTCGAGCTGACCGCCGGCCTGAATGACTTGCCTAGCGCGGGCAGGATCGCCCTCACCGGGAAGCTGGATGAGGATTTCATTGTCGTTGCGGCCGTGGAGCTGAATGGTCGGCTCGGTCAGACCTAGAGCGTTGATGCGGCGCTCGAGCGTTTCGAGCGTTTGCTGCATGGTCTGCTGCTGGATGGTGACAATGGCCGTGGGGCGCAGCGCGAGCAGGTAGCCGGAGGATTCGCCGGGCGCGGGGGTCATGTCCCATTCGCGGGAGAATTGATCGTTCACGAGATCGCGGAATTGTGGGGACTGTTCCGGGGCGACGTTGCGGACGAGGAATTGCGTGTCGCTTATGCGGCGGACCTCTTCGTAATGAATGTTCTTGGAGCGGAGTTGCGAGGCGAGGCGGTCAATCGTTTGGTCGGTTTCCTGGCTGATGGCTTCCTGCACCTGCAC
The DNA here is from genome assembly GCA_003224195.1 of Acidobacteriota bacterium. Lineage (GTDB taxonomy): Bacteria > Acidobacteriota > Terriglobia > Acidiferrales > UBA7541 > Acidiferrum. Next base: position 3,247 of record QHYP01000265.1, read on the forward strand.
CTGGAGAATGAGGTGCGTGCCGCCTTGCAAATCGAGCCCGAGCTTGATCTGGTGGCCGAAATTCTCTTTCACCTGCGCCCAGGACGTCGGAAATGACGGCAAACCGACCAGGCCGAACAGACAGATGAGAATGACGGAAAAGATGAACAGCGCTTTCCACTTCAGATGAGGATTCATGTTCAGAGGATAAGATGCGCGCACTCGCGCCGCAGGCTAGGACTTGGCATCTTCAGAAGCCTCCACCTGGGCAATTGCGGAGCGCGCGACGCGGATTTTGACCGCGGCTGAACCCGTATCGGCGATTTTCAAAATGAGCGTATCGCCGTCCATGCCGCTGACAGTACCATAGATGCCGCCCGAGGTAACCACCTTGTCTCCGTTCTTGAGGGCTTCGAGCATGGCGCGATGCTGCTTCTGGCGGCGCTGCTGGGGAAGGATCAGAAGAACGTAGAAGATGCCCATGACGACGACCATCATGAGGAGCGGGCTGCCTAAGATGCTTCCGCCACCGGACGCCTGAAGCCAAATTGTGGAGAACGCAGTCACGTTTGAGCCGGTCCTTGTACCAAACTCTCCCCGTACCGGGAAGCCTCCAGCGAGATCCGGATAGCAACGCTGGCCACCCACGAGACGAGGTCTCGCAGGAAAGGCGGAATCAATTCGCTTCTTTGTGTGCGGCCGCAAAGCGGGGGATGCGCTTAGCGGGAGACGCCATTAAGCGGGGCGTTTCCTTGCGTGACCCCGACAGGGTCGGGGTCAACTTCATGTGTGACCGCCCCGATTTTATCGGGGTAAACTCCGCAAGCGGTCAACTTCATGTGTGACCACGAAGCGGTCAACCCGTATAGCGCGCGCACATCTCTGATGAGAAAGCTGTCAGATTCCCAAACTCGATAGCCTCGCGGATTCGGCGCATCATGTCAAGATAAAAGTGGACGTTGTGGTGGGTCGCAAGAATCGCGGCGGTGAGTTCGCCAGCAGCGAAAAGATGCCGGAGATAAGCGCGGGTATACCGCCGGCAGACGGAGCAGGAGCAGCGCTCGTCAATGGGTCGCTCGTCACCGGCGTAGCGGGCATTCTTGATCAGGACGCGCCCCTCACTTGTATAGAGGCATGCGTGGCGCGCGGCCCGAGTGGGCAAGACGCAATCCATCATGTCGATGCCGAGCGCGACGTAGTCAGCGAGCTGCTCCGGCCGACCGACGCCCATGAGATAGCGCGGCCGGTCTTCCGGGAGGAGCGCGCTGACTTCGCCGGTCATTTCGCAGGTGAGCGCGTGCGACTCGCCGACCGCGAGGCCGCCAACGGCGTAGCCGGGGAAATCGAGCTCAAGAAGCTGGCGGACACTTTCGCGGCGCAGGTCGGTGAAGGTGGCGCCCTGGACGATGCCGAACTGGAGCTGGGCGATGTTCCCATCACTCTTCCCATAATCCAGGAAGGACGCACGCGAGCGGCGCGCCCATGCGGTTGTTCGTCGCACTGCGGATTCGGCGGCAGCGCGCGGAGCAGGCGTTTCGATGCACTCATCAAGAACCATGGCGACATCCGAGCCAAGGGCAAGCTGGATTTCGACGGCCTTTTCCGGCGTGAAGAGGTGTTCCG
>QHYP01000266.1 GCA_003224195.1 Acidobacteriota bacterium
CGACGTAAAAGGGGACGCGCTAAAGCGCGCCCTTACAGCGGCTTGTGGCGGCGAATTTTGTCGGCGAACTTCAGAGACAGGACACTAGAGGCGGCGCTGCGGGACACCGAACGCCAGAACGAGGAGGTTCCTCGGCCAATCTATGAAGCGACTGATTGAATGCGTGCCGAATTTTTCGGAGGGGCGCGACGCGTCGAAAGTGGACGCCCTCGTCGCCGCGATGAGCGGTGTCCCCGGCGTGTTCGTTCTGGACCGCGAAATGGACGCGGACCACAACCGCTGCGTCATCACGCTGGCGGGCGAACCGGATGCGGTTGCCGAAGCCGCGCTGCTGGGAGTAGGCTCATCAACCTGACGCAGCACACGGGCGCGCATCCGAGGGTCGGGGCTACGGACGTGGTGCCGTTCATTCCCGTGGAAGGCGTAACGCTGGAAGACTGCGTCGCGCTGGCGCGCCGCGTGGGCAACGAAATCTGGCAGCGCTACCGGATTCCCGTCTATTTCTATGAGGCTGCCGCCACGCGGCCAGACCGCACGAATCTGGAAAACATCCGCCGGGGACAATTCGAGGGGTTGCGCGAAGAGCTCAAGAACAATCGCGACCGGCATCCCGATGTCGGCGAGCCAAAACTGCATCCGACGGCAGGCGCAACGGTGGTCGGCGCTCGCAAGTTTCTGATCGCCTACAACATCAATCTGAATACACCCGACCTGAGCATCGCGAAGAAGATCGCCAAGGCGATTCGGTTTTCGAGCGGCGGGCTGCGCTACGTGAAGGCCATGGGCGTGGAACTGAAGGCGCGTAATCTGGCGCAGGTTTCGATCAACCTGACCGACTTCGAGCAGACACCGATGCACCGGGTCTATGAGATGGTGAAGAGGGAGGCGGAGCGCCACGGGGTGACGACGGTCGGCAGCGAAATCGTGGGGCTGGTTCCGAAGAAGGCGCTGGAGATGACGGCCGACTTTTTCCTTCAGCTTGAGAATTTCTCGCCGGCGCAGGTGCTCGAAAACCGTCTTGCCACGGCGCTTACCGGCGCCCCGCTTGAATCGAGTTCAAAGGACGGCAGACTTGCCGGACTGGCGCGGCAGTTTCTGGAAGCGGTTGCTGAGCCGACGGCAACGCCCGGCGGCGGCAGCGCCTCAGCGTTCGCAGGGGCGCTCGCGGCGTCACTCGGGCAGATGGTCGCGGGGCTTTCGCGCAAGAAGAAGACGCAAGCGCAATATTTTGACCAGTTGTCCGAAGCGCTCGAGTGGCTCCACAAAACCGCCACGGACCTTGCGCGGGCGATTGACGGCGATGCCGCCGCTTACGACGCCGTGCTGGCCGCGCACAAGATGCCGCAAGGCAACGCCGAGGAATCGCAGCGGCGCAATGAGGCGATTCTTGCCGCAACGCGCCTTGCCGCTGAAGTGCCGCTGCACGTTGCCGAAACGTCTGTTGCTCTTTTCGAACGCCTCGGACAACTTGCTTCCATCTCCGCCGCATCCATGCGGTCAGACCTGCAAGTGGCGCGGCTGATGGCCGCCGCCGGCGCGCGCGGCGCTCTGGAGAATGTAGAGATCAATCTCAACGGGATCACCGACGCTGCCTACGTACAGGCAATGCGCGATAAGATTAGAGCGTTGCGGGAGCACCTGACCGATTCGCCGCGCTCGGCGAAGGCGTGAACGCTCGCCGGATTGCTTTGCCACCAGGAGGAGTTGGAAATGAACAAAACCATGACGATCTGCCGCATCGCCGTTTCAGCCCTGCTGCTCTCGACGACGATTATCCTGCCGCGGCCCGCCGCCGCGGGGCGTCTCGGCCCGGACATCATCGCGCTCTTCCCCAAGGAGGTGGGCGAATTCGGTTACGCCGATCTAAAGAAGGCGCGCCAGGAAAAATGGTTTCCGCAGTTGAAGGAACAAATGCTGCCGGAACACTTCCGGCAGTTCGAGCAATTCCTGGCATCATCGGGCACGGATCCGAATACGCAGGTCGAGGAACTGGCGTGGGGTCTGGTGGCAGACGCACCGGAGGCCAAAGAGGACGGCGCGAGCTATGTTCCGAGCGGCGAACAGATCGTAGGCGTCGCCCTGGGCAGCTTCAATCCGAATTCCGCCGAGGCGTACTTCAAGACGCAGAAGCTGCCGACCTTCAAGTCCCACGGCTTCACGCTGTTTGCGTTCGGCACCGGCGCGGGACCGAACGATCTGTTCTTCCTGTTCATCGATTCAAACACAGCGGCCTTCGGCAACCGCAAACAGCTTGAAAAGCTCCTGGAGGTGCGTTTTGGCGAAGAGGAAGGGCTGCTGCGCAACGACAAGTTTTTCCCGCTGATCAACGAAGCCAACGGGTCGGGCGTTGTGTGGGCCGTCCTGAATCCCGCGTACACGCGTTTGGCGATTCGCCAGCTTGCCCCGGAGATCGAACAGTTCCCTGAAGCGGCAAAGCTCGTGAGGCGCATGCAAAACCTGTTGATCAACATCGAAGCGGGCAGCAGCGTGGACGGAAGGTTCCAGGCCGTGTGCGGATCGGTGGAAGACGCCAACACGCTAGCGCAACTGTTGCAGGCGGGATTTCTCTACAAACGATATCAGGCGCAGCAGAACAATCCCGACCTGGCGCAACTCATCGATGGAACACGCATCACCCCGGCGGGCGACCGCGTCGAGCTGCGCCTCTCGCTCAGCGACGAGCAGATGACGTCGCTCATCAAGCGAAACACCTTTGGATTCAAGATGTAAGGCAGGCGCGGGCGCCCGACTCCACCGCCGGCGCGGCGCCGCCCTCTTCTTCCGTCTCTTCAAGATTGACTTATTGTGCCGAAGCGGGCGGTCCGAGGTATTTCGTGAGGCGAGTGAGAGCCATCGAGCCCTGCGATTCGGATTGAACGCGGTCCACGCCGCCGATGAGAAACTGGCTTTCCGATCCCTCGGCCAGGGCTTCGACAAAGCCGGCCACCTTTTCAAGTCCAATAGCGGGCGCTGCCGAGCCAGTGTGGACGACCTCGACTTCGATGCGGTCTGCAAAGCGGGAGATAGAAACGGTGAGCGGCATGATTCCTTCCGACAGCGTGAACGCTTCGCGGAGCACGCCGGCTGCGGCGGATTGCAGGCTGGAAAGACCCGGCTCAGCCAGACCCGCGGCGCAGGCCACGCAGCCAACCGCGCCGGTGACTGCGGCAATCAGCCGTCCGTCCACATCCAGCCGGATTTCCACGCGGCTTGGCTCAACGGTCACGGGTGTCCACAACGCGGACGTCGCAGGCCTCGCGGCATTCCGGACAATAATACTGGCCGTCGATGCACAGGCGGATGCCGTGTTGGCCCTTGCAAATGCTGCAATACTTCTCGCACTCGCAACGCTCCTCGCTTTTATCACAGACAGAACAGACGACGGGCCCGGCCATAACATCCTCCGTCAAAACTGTACCTGACGGGCGCACGGGGCCACAAGACGTGCGTCGGCGCATGCGGCGTGTCGTCCAACCCTTCGGTTCGGCCAGATGACGGGGCCAATTGCGCGTGGCAACTTTTTAACCACGGCTGGGCTTCCTTGACGCGTTTTGGGGCGCGTGTTAGTTTCACTTTTTGCGCGAACATACCCGGGCATAACTGATGAACTCTGTGATTTCCTCCGCTTCGACCGAGCTTCGCAAAACACGGCTGAACGCCACGCACCGCCGGATGGGCGCCAAGATGGTGAATTTCGGCGGATGGGACATGCCCGTAGAATATCCGGCAACCGGCGGACTCCTCGCGGAACACCGCGCCGTGCGCTCGGGCGTGGGGCTCTTCGACGTGAGCCACATGGGAGACATCCGAGTGCGCTCCGGGCGAACGGCGGGCGGCGCGCGGGCGGCGGTACAGCACATCAGCATGAATGATGCGTCGCAGCTTTCAGTGGGCCAGGCGCAATACTCCGCGATGCTCTATCCCGAAGGCACATTTGTGGACGACATGATCGTGCACCGGCTGGGCGAGGACGATTTCCTGATCGTGATCAATGCGGGCACGCGTGAGAAGGACGTGAACTGGGTCAAGCAAAACACGGCGAGGTTCGATTGCATCGTCGAAGACGTCGGAGACGCTTACACGCAATTGGCGATTCAGGGGCCGCGGGCCGCTGAGCTTTTGCAAAAACTGACCGACGTGGATCTGGCGGCCATCAAGAATTACTGGTTCACACACGGCGCCGTGTGCGGTCTAAAAAATGTGCTGATCGCGCGCACCGGGTACACGGGCGAGGACGGATTTGAGATTTATATCCCGTCGGACACCGCGACGAGCGAGGCCGCGTGGAAGCGCGTTCGGGATGCGGGGAAGGAGTTTGGCATATTGCCCTGCGGCCTCGGCGCGCGGAATACGCTGCGGCTCGAAGCAAAGTTGGCACTGTACGGCCACGAAATCAGCGAAACGATCAACGTTTGGGAAGCCGGGCTGGACCGTTTCTGTAAAATGGAAAAGGGGGATTTCGTCGGGCGCGCCGCGCTCGAGCGCGCGAAAGCCGCCGGCTTGAGACGCACTCTCGTCGGGCTCGAAATGATCGAGCGCGGCATCGCACGGGACGGCTACCTTGTGTTCGACGAAGCCGGCGCCGAGATCGGCTACGTCACGAGCGGCTCGCCTTCGCCGACGCTCGGCAAGAACATTGCGCTGGCTTACGTTTCACCGGCAGAGTCGGCGGTCGGGCGCATTGTGCTTGTGGAAGTACGCACGCAAAGATTGAAAGCGCGAGTGGTTCCCACGCCATTCTACAAACGGGCGAAAAAAGCCGCCGTGCCGCAGGCGGCGCAACGCGCCTGAAGCGTTCGAGGAGGAGCTGTGCCTTACCCGGAAAAATATCGCTACACCAAAGACCATGAATGGATCCGCGCCGATGGCGGCGTGGCGACGATCGGCATCACGGATTACGCGCAGCATGAACTTGGCGACGTGGTCTTTGTGGAGCTACCAAAGCCAGGAGCAAAAATCGAAGCCGGCAAATCGTTTGGCACCGTCGAGTCGGTGAAGGCGGTCAGCGAGATTTACGCGCCGGCCTCGGGCGAAGTGGTGGAAGCCAATGTCGCGCTCAACGACGCCCCGGAAAAAATCAATTCGGACCCGCACGGCGCTGCCTGGCTGATCAAAATTCGTCTCGCCAATCCCGCCGAACTCAGCGCGTTGATGGATGCCGCCGCGTACGAGGCTTTCATCGCGGACAAGGGCAAGGAAGCATCCGCCTGATGCGCTACCTCCCGAAGAGCCCAGCCGAGCGGGAGCAGATGCTTGCCGCGATCGGCGCAAAGTCCATCGACGAGCTTTTTTCGGAAATTCCCGAGCGTTTCCGGCTGCGCCAAGCGCTTTCACTCCCCGGACCGCTTTCGGAAACCGAAATCATCGCCTATTTCAAGGATCGCGCCGCGGAGAATTCAGTTGGCTACACGAGCTTTGTCGGCGGCGGCGTTTACAACCACCTGCGCTCCGTCGTGACGGACGCGATTTTGCAGCGTGGCGAATTCCTGACGTCTTACACGCCGTATCAGGCGGAGATCGCGCAGGGCACGCTCCAGGCTATTTTTGAATTCCAGACGTTGATGTGCCAGCTCACCGGCCAGGAGATCGCCAACGCTTCGATGTATGACGGTTCGACGGCTACCACCGAGGCGGTGCTCATGGCCGAGCGGCTTACGGGGCGGCACCGCGTTCTCGTGGCGCGCTCCGTGCATCCGGAATATCGCCAGGTGCTTCGCACATACGCGAAAAACTCCGGCTTACAAGTTGAGGAAATACCCTATGTGGCGGCCGTCGGCACGATAGATACCGCCGCATTGAAGGCGGCGATCAAAGATGACGTCGCCGCGGTCGTCGTGCAGTCTCCAAACTATTTCGGCGCGATCGAGCCTGTCGCTGCACTCGCCGGTGAAGTTCAAGCCAGCGGCGCGCTTCTGGTCGTGGCGGTCGCGGAAGCCGTGTCGCTCGGTTTGATTCGCCCCCCGGCGGAGGCGGATATTGTCGCCATGGAGGCGCAGAGCCTTGGCCTTCCGCCGAGTTATGGCGGACCGTTTGCCGGTGTCATCGCTTCCCGTGAGAAATTTGTGCGCCAAATGCCGGGCCGCCTCGCGGGTCAAACCACGGACGGCGACGGGCGCCGCGGATTTGTCCTGACGCTGGCGACGCGGGAACAGCACATTCGGCGCGAAAAAGCTACATCGAACATTTGCACCAATCAGGCTCTCTGCGCCCTCGCCGCGACGGTGCACATGTGCCTCCTGGGAAAAGAGGGCCTGCGCGAGATAGCGCACCAGAATTTTTCCAAAGCACAGTTTGCGCTCGCCGAGCTCGAAAAGATTCCCGGCGTAAAGCGCGCGTTCTCCGCACCGTTTTTCAATGAGTTTACGATTGAACTGCCGCGGTCCGTGCGCATCGTCAATGCACACCTGGTTCGCGAAAAAATCATCGGACCGCTTGCCATTGGCGCGGATTATCCGGAATTGACCAAGCGCGGGCTCGTGTGCGTTACGGAAACGGCGCCACGAACGGAAATCGAGCGGTTTGTGGCGGCGTTACGCCGCGCCCTGGAACAGCCGGCGTGAAAGCATTACGTGCATGGGCGCAGCGTTATGCCTCTCTGCAACCGAATCATTCACCATGACCGAAAGAATCAAAAAAGCCTCGCGGCACACGAACCAGAGCGAAGGCTTGATCTTCGAGAAATGCTCGCCGGGAAAACGCGCGTTCGAGTTGCCTCCGCTCGACGTTCCGCTTGCGGAGCCTGCAAAGGCGCTGGGCGCGCTGCACCGCTCCGGCGGTGTCGAAGGTTTTCCCGAAGTCAGCGAGATCGAGGTGATCCGCCACTTCACACGGCTATCGACATGGAATTACGCCATTGATCTTGGCATGTACCCGCTTGGGTCCTGCACGATGAAGTACAACCCACGTGTGAACGAATTCGTCGCCCGTCTCGATGGAATCGCCACCGAGCATCCCTGCCAGCCGCAGGAGCTTTCACAGGGATGCCTGAAAATCATGCGGCAGCTCGAGAAGTGCCTCCTCGAAATCACCGGCATGGAGGCCATCACGCTGCAGCCCGCCGCCGGAGCGCAAGGCGAACTGACCGGCCTGCTCTTGATTCGCGCCTATCTGGAGAAAAAAGGAAATCCGCGCAAGAAAGTCCTTATCCCTGATTCCGCGCACGGCACGAATCCCGCGACAGCGGTGATTGCCGGCTACGAAGTCGAGAACATCAAATCCGAATCGCACGGGCAAATCGACGTCGAGAAGCTGCGCGAAATCGTCACCGAGGACGTCGCCGCGCTGATGATCACCAATCCTTCGACGCTCGGGATCTTTGAGGAACGCATCGCCGAAATCGCCGGAATTCTCCACGCCAAGGGCGCGCTGCTGTACATGGACGGCGCCAACATGAACGCGCTGGCCGGCGTCACGCGTCCTGGCGACCTCGGCGTGGACGTGATGCATCTCAACCTGCACAAGACTTTTTCTACGCCTCACGG
>QHYP01000267.1 GCA_003224195.1 Acidobacteriota bacterium
AGAAAGGCCCTTTCGTAATTGATCTGGATGACGCCGGCTTTCGCGGCGAGACCTTTGATCATCTGGTCGGTCATATTACGCGCGTGATTCGAGATGGCGCGGCAGGAGGAATGCGAAGCGATGAGCGGCGCCTTGCTGACTTCGAGGGCATCGTAGAACGTTTTGTCGGAGACGTGGGAGATGTCCACGAGGATGCCCTGGCGATTCATCTCGCGGACGATGTCTTTGCCGAAATCGGTGAGGCCGTTGTGAACGGGCTTGTCGGTGGAGGAATCGGCCCACTCGTCGTTATAGAAGTGCGAGAGCGTGATGTAGCGAACGCCGAGGTCGCCGAACATGCGCAGGACACGGATGTCGTTGCCGATCATGTGACCGCCCTCGATGCCGATCAGTACGGCGATCTTGCCCTGGGCGCGCGCGCGGCGAATGTCGTCGGCGGTGCGGCAGAAAACAAGATCGTTCGAATGCTTCCTCACGTTTTCGTGGATGGCGTCGATTTGGTCGAGCGCTTTCTGGACGGCGGGCGGCCCGAGGATGCGGCCGTCGATCCAGACAGAGAAAAACTGAACGTTGAGGTCGCCCTCGCGCATGCGAGGAATATCTATATGACCATCGGAATTGCGCTTGCCGAGGTCGAAGGTCTGGGAGAAGAAGCGCTGAGGCGTGTCCGCGTGCGTGTCGAGGACGATCGAAGAGAAATGCAGCTTGCGGGCGTGCTCCGAAATATCGTCGGCGGGGACATTGCCGACCAGGAGGGCTCCAGCGAAGAGGCAAAGACCGAAACCTAGCAGGACGCGCAAAGAACGCATACGATTCCTCCAAAATGAAGTAGCGCGATGAGAGTTTACCCGAACAGCCAGCCGAGCAGCGCTTGTTTCCAGGCTTGGCGGTTCATTTCCGCAATCGATTCGGTCAGCGGAATCTCTTTGGGACAGGCTTTGACGCAGTTCTGCGCATTGGCGCAGTCCGCGATCCCGCCCGGGCCCATCAGGGCCTCGAGGCGCTCGCGCGCGTGCATCGCGCCGGTGGGATGCATGTTGAACAAACGGACCTGGCTGATGATGGCCGCACCGACGAAGGCATTGTTCTCGTTGACCTGCGGGCAGACTTCGAGACAGTTTCCACAGGAAATGCAACGCGAGAGCGGATAAGCCTGCTCCTGCGTCTCCGGAGCCATGCGCGGTCCTTCGCCGAGATCGTAAGTGCCGTCAATCGGGATCCACGCCTTGACGCGCTTGAGGCTCTCAAACATGAACGAGCGGTCCACCGCGAGGTCACGCACCACGGGAAACTTCGAGAGCGGCTCAAGCCGGATGGGCTGCGGGAGCGAATCCACGAGCGCGGAGCATGCCATTCGCGCCTTGCCATTGATCAACATGGCGCAAGAGCCGCACACTTCCTCGAGGCAATTCGATTCGTAGGTGACGGGCGTAGTTTTTTTGCCATCGCGCGTGACGGGATTCTCGGCGATGTCGCGCAGGCAGATGATGACGTTCATTGCCGGGCGCCAGTTGAGGGCGAACTCCTCCCAGCGTGGCGCGTGCTTCGGGCCTGCCTGCCGCTTCACGCGAAGGATAACTTTTTTCGTCTCACCCATACCACCTCAGCTCTGTAACAAACGCAGGCCCGGTGGCCTGCGCTTCATCAATCCCTATCGCGCCACGTCATACCTCCGGGGCCGCGGCGGAATCAGCGAAGTATCCACGGGCTCGTACGTGAGCTTGATTTCGCCGTTCGAATAGTTCGCGCGCGTGGTCTTGAGCCAGTTGGCGTCGTCGCGCTCTGGGAAATCGGGTTTGTAGTGCGCGCCACGTGATTCATTGCGCGCGAGGGCTCCGAGCGTGATCACACGCGCCAGCACGAGCATGTTGCCTAGCTCGCGCGCGAAATTGAGCGTCTGGTTCGACCACAGCGTGTGGTCGGACAGATTGATCCGCCGGAAGCGGTCGGTCAGCTCGCGGAGCTTCGCGTCCACCTGCTGGAGATTTTTGTTGTAACGCGTGACGGTCACGTGCTCCGTCATCAACTCGCCCATCGCGCGCCAAATGGCGATGGGGTTTTCCCCGCCTTCCTGCCGGATCAGGGCCTCGTTCATGGCCGCCTGGCGTTTTCGTTCGCGCTCGAAGGCGCTCGCAGGCGTACTCTCGCAGCCTTGCGCCAAGCCGCGCGCATACTTCACGGCCGCCGGACCGGCGATTCCGCCGCCGAAAATGCACGAAACGAGCGAATTGGCGCCCAATCGGTTCGCGCCATGATATTGGTACTCGCACTCACCCGCCGCGTAAATGCCGGGCACATTGGTGGCCTGGTCCTCGTTGTTCACCCAGACGCCGCCCATGGCGTAATGCATCCCGGGAAAAACTTTCATGGGCTCTTTGCGGGGATTGATACCCAGGAATTTTTCGTAGATTTCGAGAATGCCCTCGAGCTTGCGGTCAAGCACTTCGCGCGGGATGTGCGTCAAGTCGAGATAGACGGCCGCCTGGCCATGGATGCCGAGTTTTTCCTGGAAGACAACTCTGTGAATCGCGCGTGTGGCGATATCGCGCGGCACGAGGTTGCCGTACTTGGGATACCACTCCTCGAGGAAATAGAAGCGCTCGGATTCCAGGATGCTGTTCGGCGGCCGCGTATCGCCGGGTTTTCTGGGCACCCAGATGCGCCCGCCTTCGCCGCGAGCGGACTCGCTCATCAGGCGCAATTTGTCCTCGCCCGGAATCGCCGTCGGATGGACCTGGATGAATTCGCCGTTCGCATAATCGACGCCTTGCTGGAAGAGCGCCGACTGCGCCGAGCCGGTGCACACGACGGAGTTTGTCGAGAGCCCGAAGATGGCGCCGATGCCGCCGGTGCAGAAAATCGCCGCGTCCGCGGGAAACGTTTTCACTTCCGTGGAGCGCATGTCCATGGCGCAAATGCCGCGGCAGATGCCGCCATCATCAATCACGGCGCTCAGAAACGTCCAGCCCTCGAACTTATTGACCTTGCCATCCGCTTCGTACCGGCGCACTTGCTCGTCGAGGGCGTAGAGCAACTGCTGGCCCGTGGTCGCGCCGGCGAACGCCGTGCGGTGATAGAGCGTGCCGCCGAATCGCCGGTAGTCGAGAAGTCCCTCCGTCGTGCGGTTGAACATGACGCCCATGCGGTCGAGCAGGTCGATGATTCCGGGCGCCGCTTCGCACATGCGCTTGACGAGCGGCTGATTGGCAAGGAAGTCGCCGCCGTAGATCGTGTCGTCGAAGTGCTTGTCGGTGGAGTCGCCCTCGCCTTTCGTGTTCTTCGCGGCGTTGATGCCCCCTTGCGCGCAGACCGAATGCGAACGCTTGACGGGCACGATGGAGAACAATTCCACGGGGACACCGGCTTCGGCAACGCGGATTGTCGCCATCAGTCCGGCCAGACCGCCGCCGACTACAATGATCTTCGGCTCTCTCATTTCAAAGTGACAAAGTGCCCAAAGGGGTGCCAGTTCAAGCGAAAGCTGACGACGATCAAGATGCCAACAAGGCTGAACACAAAGCCAACCGTCGCTCCCAGCTTTCCCGCAGCGCGTTGTGCCTGTACGGTCGCCGCCAGCCCCCATTTGCACAAGAAATTCCAAATGCCGACGCCGAGATGAAATGACGAGGCCAGGACTCCAATTACGTAGAAGGCCAAGTAGTATGGGTTCCGCAGGGCGTGTTCCACGTCACTGTATGTAGACTTGCCCTGCGTCAGGAATCTCTCCGTCCAGACGTGCCAGCCGATAAAGGCAAAAGCGACGAGACCCGTGTAGCGTTGCAGCGTGTAGAGCCAGTTCCCGACCCACGGATAATCCGAGACGTTCGACTTCCCTTTCAGCCAGATATACACGCCGTAGCCGCCGTGATAGAGGATCGGAAGCCAGATAACCGCCGCCTCCACGATCACGCGGAATGGAATCGTCTGCAGCTCTTGGGACTTTTCGTTGTACTTCGCAACGCCAACCAGGGCGTAGCTGTTGGACCAGAAATGCTCGGCCAGAAAAGCGCCAACGGGAACAATGCCGGATAAAGAATGAAGCTTCCGAAGGAGGTAACTGCGATCAGGCCGGGTTGCCGCTGCGGACATGCCCTCTCCGCCGCGAGATTCTTGTCGAGAGTCCGAATATCTCGCGGCGAATTCAGTATAGGCAGATGCCAGCTCGGTTGCAAGCCGCCGGCGAAACGCGCTCCTTAACGGTTTCTTCAAACGATTCGGACAATCTTGCGCGCGAGATGGTTTCGCCAAGTACACTAGGGCTGATGTGGGTTGCGCCCGGGACACTTCCCCCGCCCAGCCGGCCGTTACGCGGAGATCAATCGAATATGAGCGCAAGCCTGGTTTCCGAACTCCAACGCCTGGCGGATGCACTGGAGAGCGATTCGGCGGCCGCGTCTCAGTTCTCTCTGCCCTCGGTCGCCGCGCGCCTGGCGGAAAGCCTCTGCGTTCAGCCCGATGAAGTGGCGATTTTCGGAGTGTCCACGCGCGGGCGCCATCTCTACTTCCTCTTTCCCGAAGAACTGAAAAATCTGGGCAACATTCCGCTATCGAGCGCCAGCTCGTTCGCGGCGCGTACCGCGCGTGAAAGGCGGGCGAGGATCGTAAACAAATTTGCCTCGACGAGGCACTCGACGGTCTCAGAATGCGCGCCGCTCGCGGGCCGCGCTGGTGCCCGAGCAATTCAGAAAATCGTAAGCGCGCCGATTCTCTCGGGGGAGATGGTCATCGGAGTGGTTCAGATCAGCCGCAGGGGCAGGAATGCCACGGAGGCGGGGCCGGACTTCACCCCGGAAGACCTGGGCAAAGTGCTCGCCGTCTGCGGCCCGCTCGGGAAATTGCTCCAGCGGCTTGTCGGCGAGTGAGTTCCTCTTCCAGCTTGTCTCTCCGAGCGTCTTCTCGGCGCGCAGGTCGGTTTGGAATTGCGTTGACACTGCTTCACCTTCTTGCTACTTTT
>QHYP01000268.1 GCA_003224195.1 Acidobacteriota bacterium
GTTCGCAAAAGGGGTATCCAATAGGCGTCGGCCTCGCGAAATTAGTCTTTGTGCGCCTGCCTGTTACTCAGTACGATACCCCCTTACTTGGGGGGAAACATGCCGAAGGAAAAACCGAGAGTAAACATCGGAGAAGTCATCCGCACCTACCGCGCCCAACGCGGGCTCTCCCAGGGGGACATTGAGCGGCGCACGGGGCTGCTCCGCTGTTACCTCTCGCGCGTCGAGAACGGGCACACCGTGCCGTCGCTCGAGACGCTGGCTAAAATCGCGGAGGCCATGGACATTAGCCTGGCGGATTTCTTCCCCGGCACGGAAACGCCCCGCGACCGCGAAACGCAAAAAGCTGGAGATCAAAAAATACAGCTCGACGCTTTCCGACGGAGATCGGCGGCTGGTGCTGGCCATGATCCGGAAGATGGCCACGTTGCTGCCGGCGCCAGCGCGTAAGATGGTCGCTAAGCGGGCCGCGCTCTAGTGCCGTTCCAACTATTTGGAACCAACTTGAGCTCCGCATTCGGCCCGGCCTGGGAGAGAATTTTGTGGCGCCGCTTTAGCCTGAAAAAGTTGGAACGGCACTAGCCCTTCCAAGGGGATTAACCTGTCAACACGTCGCCTGGCGGGACGGAGACAGACGCGGCCGGCTCGAGATTCAGGACGCTGGCGATAAAATCGCTCACGGTGATTCCCAACTGGCCCCACAGGCGCCGCTTGAGGCTGCGGTAGTCCTGCACGCCACTGAAAAGATCGCTCATCAACTGACGAAAGACGGCGCTTCGGCGAAGGAATTGGACCATGCGCGTGGTCACAGCGCCTCCGAGAAACTTGCCGCGATAGAATCGGCGGACAATCCGCGCGGCAAACTCAAGGTCGCTTGAGAAGACCGCCTTCACTCGCGCGAGATACTTTTCCGGCGCACCTTCGGCGAGAGATTTCCCCAGCAATTCGCCTGATTTCATCGCGTAGAAGAGGCCCTCGCCGGTCAGAGGATCGACCCACGCGGCGGCGTCGCCGATCAGGGCCCAGTTGGGACCCATGACGGGACGTTGCGAGAGCGTTTGCTCCTGAGGGGAAGGGAGGACGTGGCTGTAAAACCGGGCGCCATCGATGGGAATTTTTTCGTGCCGGACAAAGGCATCGAGATGAGCGCGAAGCTCAGCGCTCGAATGCGCGGCCATGCTCCCGCAGATGCCGACGGAAAGATGATCGGAACGCGGAAAAGACCAGATGTAGCCTTCGAATTCGGACATGAATTTTATCTGGATGGCGTCCTTCGTTTGCGGAATGAAGTATCCCTGCGTCATTTCGAGTTCGGCCGGTTCGAGCGGGCGCGTATCCGGAAGCAGGCGGTTGCGGGCGCCTGCGGCAAGGACGAGAAAATCGGCGGAGTGCCACTCGCCTCCGGCAAGGTAGCGCGGGCGGGTCTCACAAGTGTCAATGGCGGTCACGTGGGCCCGGCGGATCTTGCACCCTGCAACGGTGGCGCGGTCGAGGAGCAGGCCATTGAGCACGGCGCGGGAATAGATGACGATCGGATGGGTCATGTCCAGCCGCGCGCGGTGGTCATCGCTGCTGATGAGCTCGACGGAGCGGACGATTTTTTTCGGAAGAGGATTATCGAGCAGGAAGGGATACGACTGGATGGCCTTGTGCGTGAGGCCGCCGCCGCAAGGTTTTTCCCAGGCGAGATGCTCGTCTATGATGGCGACGCAATGCCCGGCGCGAGCAAGCTCAGCCCCGCACATGGCTCCGGAAGGACCACCGCCGACGACAGCAATTTCCGCCACTGTGAAAACCTCGCCGCCGAGTGTCTTATCTGCTCGCGGGCGCGGAACCGCTCAGGTCCGGGGAAAGACGAGCAGGGAACGACCCGGCGCGAGTATAGCACCGTCCCCGAGAAAACATGCAAGATTGACCGCCCGGGACACGGTTCGGAAAACCGCGCCCCGGACGCGGGGCGCGCGACCGATTGCGCGTGGTACCATGAATTTTTCAGTTAGGGAAACTGCCCGCACTTAAGCTTGAAGCGAAGATTGAATGCCGCAATGCATCCGAAAGATCTAACGTTGGACGAGCTGTTGGAACAATTCGCACAGGAACGGCGCAACGGCCGGCGGATTGTCTTCACGAATGGGTGCTTCAACCTGCTGCACCCCGGCCACATCCGAACGCTCGAAGAGGCGCGCGCCCTCGGCGACGTGCTGATTGTCGGAATCAACAGCGATGCGAGCGTGCGCGAGCTGAAAGGACGGGAACGCCCCCTGATTCCGGAACAGGAGCGCGTGGAGATTCTTGCGGCGCTGGAGTGCGTGGATGCCGTGGTGATTTTCGATGAGCCAACCCCACGCGAACTGATTGCCAAACTTTTGCCGGATGTGCTTGTCAAAGGCGGGGATTGGGCAGACGACCAGATTGTGGGCCGCGAAGAGGTGGAGGCAGCGGGCGGCAGAATCGTCTCCGTGCCCGTCCTTCCGGGCTATTCTACGACGGAACTTTTGCAGAAGGCGTGCGAGAGCGATGCGGCGGGCGGACCACCCGGCCCGTCAGGGAGCAAGACAAACTCCTGAAATCCTCACGATGATCCTTCCGACAGTACGCGAGCGGCTCGAAGGCGTGCTGCGCCAGCCCGCGCTCGAGCAAGCTTTGGACGCGCTGCGCGGCGGCGCGCCAGATGTGTCGGTCAGCGGATTGCACGATGTGGCGAAGGCGCTCGTAGCCGCGCACTTCTTTCAGGAATTGCGGCGGCCGGCATTCCTGATTGTCGAAAATACGGCGCGCGCAGAAGCGTTGACCGAGGGTGTTCGGTTCTTCGTGACGGCTCTCGGAGGAAACGCCGCACGCGTCGAAGTGCTGCCGGCGTTCGACGTTTTTCCGTGGGAGGAAAAACCGCCCCACCCGGACATCCTTGAACGGCGCGCCGCGGCGCTGTGCCGGCTCGCCGGCGGCCAACTGTCGCTGGTCGTGACACCGTTGGCGGCCTCTTTGTGGCGGTACCGGAGCGCCGGCGAGTATCCAACGCTGAGCCGCACGCTCGCGCAGGACGACGAGGTAGGACTCGAAGAGATGGTCGGCCACCTGGAGGCTGTCGGTTACGCCCGCACGGAGATGGTGGAGTTGCCGGGACAATTCGCCGTGCGCGGCGGCATCCTGGATGTGTTTTCGCCGGAAACATTGCGGCCCGTGCGCATCGAAATGCTGGGAGATACGGTGGAGTCCGTGCGCGAATTCGACCCGCGCACGCAGCGGTCGATTGCGCCGGTGGTGCGAACCATCCTCCTGCCGCTGACGGAGTTTGCCGGGAAAACAGGAGATGGTCTGTTGGGCGGTGAGGAATCCTCCGAAGCGATGAGCCTCTTTGAGCTTTCACCGATCTCGCAGCAACCGATCGTCATTCTGGACGAGCCGCAAACGCTGGAGGAAGTCGCTGGGAAGCATCGTGCAGAGGCGAACGAGTGTTACGAGAAACGCGCGCTGGAAGATGCGTCGGCCCCGGCGCACTTTTTCTGGAGGGAAGAAGAATGGACGGAGCGGGTCGCGGCGCTGACGCGAGTGCGATTTGAGGAACTCGGGGTTGGGCCAAGAGACAGCGAGCGACGATTCGAAGTGATGTCGCGGCCGTGCACGAGGTTTCATGGCGACGTAGTGGCGTGCATCGGAGAAGTGAAATCGCAGCTCAGCGCAGGCGGCGCCGTGTTTCTGACCGCTGCCAGCACGGGCGAACGCGAGCGCCTGGCGGACATCTGCCGGGAATACGAAGTGCCGTACATGCTCGGTGAAACGGACGATGTTAGCGCGGGAATTGAGGCGGAAGCTGCGGTTGAGACGGCGGGACTGGTTCTGTTGCGGGCACCGTTTGCGGCGGGGGTCGCGTTTCCCGGCGCGAAGTTCACTCTCTACGGAAACGCAGACCTGTTTGACGTTGCGCTGCCGCTCGAGCGGCCGAGCCGGAAGAAGCAGACGGCGAGTTTTTTGACGGACTTTGCCGCGCTGAAGCCCGGCGATTACATCGTGCACGTGGATCACGGCATTGGGCAGTTCGAAGGGCTGCGGCAAATCGAGACGGACGGGCGGCGCGGAGAGTTCATGCTGTTGCGCTACGCGGAGGATGCGCGGCTCTATGTGCCGCTCGAGCGGATGGATCTCGTCCAGGGATACCGGACCGTTGGTGAGGCAAAGCCGGCGCTCGACCGGCTCGGCGGCACAGCTTGGACGGCGCGCAAGTCGCGAGCGCGAAGGTCGCTGGAAGACATGGCCGATCAACTTCTCGATCTCTATGCCAGGCGGAAGACGACGC
Organism: Acidobacteriota bacterium; assembly: GCA_003224195.1. Lineage (GTDB taxonomy): Bacteria > Acidobacteriota > Terriglobia > Acidiferrales > UBA7541 > Acidiferrum. Next base: position 4,295 of record QHYP01000268.1, read on the forward strand.
CGGGATTTGCATTTTCCCCGGACATACCCTGGCAGCGGGAGTTTGAGGACGCGTTTGAATTCGAGGAGACGCGGGACCAAGTAACTGCCATCGCCGACATCAAGCGCGATATGGAGCGCGCCGCGCCGATGGACCGGCTGCTGTGCGGGGATGTGGGCTATGGAAAGACCGAAGTGGCGATGCGCGCGGCATTCAAGGCAGTGGCTGACGACAAGCAAGTGGCCGTGCTCGCGCCGACGACGGTCCTCGTGTTCCAGCATTACGAAACGTTCAAGCGGCGGTTCGCAGCGTTTCCGGCGCGGATCGAGATGCTCAGCAGGTTTCGCACCCCGGCGGAGCAAAAGGAAGTGATCGCTTCGCTGGAAGCCGGCAAAGTAGACATTGTCATCGGGACGCACCGGCTGCTCTCAAAAGACGTGAGGTTTCACGACCTCGGATTATTGATCGTGGATGAGGAGCAGCGATTCGGCGTGGCGCACAAGGAGCGGCTGAAAGAACT
>QHYP01000269.1 GCA_003224195.1 Acidobacteriota bacterium
AAGATCTTCTGACTCGACTTCACCGTGACCATTCCCGTGCCTCGCAATCTCTCCGCCCTTGCTGAACTCACAGCCGGCTGCATGAGGGAGCCATCCTTGTCGTTGGGGACAACGAAAGCGGCGGGGCCGGGCCAGCGGCGTCAGCGGGGGTCTGCATCGCGGGCCGTACATCCTGCATTTCGTGGCCCTTCACGCCTTGTACTCAATGTATTCCTCCAGATACGCAAAACAATCCGGTTAATGTGGTAATTTGGGTGACAGAAAATCTTGGCTTTGGGAGGCTATCGACCCTTAATTCGGTGGGGATGAAACCCTACGACTCGACTAAGGTAAAGTACTGACGTTCTGATGTAGCGCAAGACTTTGCTGCGGCATACGAAACACCCGCGCCAGCAGCAGGTGCGTGGGGAAATATAGCAGACCTACCATCCCCATCCATATCAACGCGAGATGCACGGCAGCCGGTCCCCACGCGCGGTGCAGCAGAGGATCGTTGTAGGAATAATTCAAATTCAGCTCCGGGTCGAACAGGCGCGACACAACGAGCAACACCGCGGCAATCGCCGATTGCAACGCCAGAGCGCGCCGATCGTAGCCCGCGCGCTGCAGCGCCCACAGCAACACCAACGGCATCGCCACGTGAAACAGCGACAGCAGGCGCACCCCGATCGGATACCGCGGATCCCACATATATTCCGTTCCGCCAAACAGATGCCGCCCCATCACCAGCCGCGAGCCCGCATCCGCGCACCACGCCACGCTGCCCAGCAAGGAACTCACAGCCTGGCTTGAAAGCAGCAGCGGGCTATCGAAAATCAGGCCTGCGCACGTCAGGATCACCGCAACGTCGCACACGTGCAGAAAATTGCTCCAGCCCCACACGCGCGCGTACGCCGGCAGCCACACGATCATCCACGCCAGCGCGAACCATCGCATCACGGGAAATGCGTGCGTGGGAGAAGCGCCTTGTGGCGAGCGGAGCCTATCTATGCCCATCTCTCTGTTGTCCCGCGGAGGCGCCCCAGCCTATCACTGGCGGCGAACGAAGTGGAATCAGACTGGAGGAAGCGCGATCACTTTTTCGGCAAGGGCAGTTTCAGCGGGGCGGCCATCGGCGGCTTTTGCACAGCGGGCCCGAGCGGCCTCTGTGGCGCAGTTTGCGGTCGCGCAGTTTTTGCTTCCGGGCTCCGTGACGACCAATCCTCCGGAGGAAACGCGATGCGCCAGAAGCGCGGGTTGGGCTTCATGAATTCGACGCCTACTTCGGACTTGCCGGCCTGTCCGGGAGCGACGTTCACGACCCGGCATGCCTGCTCCTCTTCTGTTTTCCCGTGCTTCAGCGTCAGTAATTGCCCGATCGACACCTTGAGCGCGAGCAGAACGAGAGCGCCGTGCGCGTTTACCACCACCGTGCGCGTTGCTTCCGAGACTGGTTCCTTATCCGGCCGTTGCGCGACCACCTCCACCGGCACGCTCAGCAGCACGCGCTGGCTTCGCCGCTGATTGAGCCGCTCCCCGCCCGTTGAAGTCGGTAGGTCCATTCAGTCCAAGCTACCATTCTTCGCCAGGATTTTTCGCGCTGCCGCGCCCCAGTTGCTTCCCAAACAACACAAGGGCGCACCCGGCATAGACTTTAGCCTGCGCCAAGCTTGCCTGAATAAGAAAGAAGTGTGCGAAGGGTGCTTGCGAAGAGGGAAAAGCGCGGGTGGAGGTGCGGCCTTCAGGCGGCCGCACCTCGCGTCTCTACTCGGGCTTAGAAGCGGAACTCAGCCCCAAATTCCGCGCGGAACGCCTTGGGCACAATCACACCGTTAGGCGTGATGAAGTTCGTATGATTCAGGAACAAACTGGTGCTGCGAACGTTTCCGCTGAAGTTGTTGCCGAAGTTGGCGCGATTGAACAGGTCGAAAAATTGCGCGATGAGCTGAAGGTTCATGTGCTCGCGCAACTTGAGGTTCTTGGCGGCGCGCAAATCCATATTGACAAATGGATCGCCCCGCAATTTGTCAAAGCCTATGGCGTGGCAGGTCATGCTGACAAACAGGCAATTCCGCAAGTCCGAGTTCGAGAGTGGCGGCTTACCGGTGGCCGGGGACGGTGTGGTGAGCGACCAAGTGAGGTTATTCGGATCGGTGTTTGGCACCACAATGTTGTAGTTACCGCGGCCGCTGCCAATCCCCAACACGTCCGAACCCTCGATCCCGTCATAAGGGCGGGCGGAAGATGCTTGGAAAATAGGAGCCACTTGAAAGCCCGCGGGCAAAGTAAACACCCCTGACAAAACAAACCTGTGCCGCTCATCAGTGGGCACCGGGCCGAGATCGATGGGATCAAAGGGTTTGCTGGGATCGGAGGGCCGATTGCGAAACGCTGCTGCGTTGCCCTTGTAGGCCACGGCCTTGGATAGGACGTAGCTTGTGTTGATGCTGAATCGCTTCGACATTCTTCTCCGGTAGGCCACATTCAACCCGTCGTACCGCGAACGTCCAATGGATTCCTCGTTGTCAATTCGGCCCAGGACCGGTAGCCCTGCGCTCTGGAACGCGGCACTGAGCGGCCGCGCTCCAAGCGCCAGGTTAACGGGATTGATGTTGATGGTCTTCGATTCGCGGATGGCCAACTCGTGGATGTAATCCACCTCGATCACACTGATCGAGTTAGGCGCCCAGGTGTAGCCGGCGTTCCACTGCTCGGAGACTGGGTTCCGGTAGTTGGGGTCCATGAGACGGCCGACGGCCCCATTGGCCAACTGCGAGGATGGCGGCTGATTGGTGGGCATGGGATCCACACCGAAACGCCATTGATTCAGAGGAATATTCGTACCCGGTACGTTTTCGCACGGGACGGGTTTGCTGACACTGCCGCAAGGCTGTCCGGGGCCGTTGGCAGTGATCGCGAAAGTGGTGTTGAAGATCGTGGCGTTGGCTTGCTGAAGCATAAAAAGCGGAATGTTCTCAAACGTCTGGCCAAAGTAGAAGCCGGAGCCGCCCCGGACGATGTGCCGTCCCTGCCCTGTCGCATCCCAAGCAAATCCGACGCGCGGACTGAAGTCCTTATTGTCATCATGCGGCAGAGACGCCGCATATGGATTGCCGATTGCTTTGAGTTGCTGAAAGGTCCGGCTGTTGCCCTGGTCCGCACCACCGATTAGGTTAAAATCCTTGTCCCACCTGAGGCCGAGATTCAGGGTTAGCCTGCGGGTCACTTTCCAATCGTCCTGGAAATACAACCCGAGCATCTTGGCGCCATTGTTCAGGAAAAAGTGTGGATCGCCTGCCGTGTTTGACATCCCACTCACGGCTCCCGGCGTCGCGAAGCCCTGCGGATAGGTCGCCGTGTCGGTCGTAATCGTTGTGGGGACGGCGAAGAAATCAATTTCCAGCGTGGGGTTGAATTCGAAGAAGCCCCCAAGTTCCGGCTCCCAGACGAAATCAATCCCGGGCTTGAAAGTGTGTTTGCCGTGGGTGATGGAGAGGTCGTCGCGGAACTGCCACTTTTTCTGAATGGACTGCTGAGGCACGTTGCCATTGGTACCGAAATTGATGCCGCCCGGAAAAGTGAACGTCGGCACCTTTAGCTTCGAATCGATCAGGTTGTTCCAATATTGATAGCCAACTGTGAAAGCATTAACAGTGCGAGGACCAAAAACGGAATTCAATGTGGCGTTGCCAATAATCAAATGATTCGTGGTGAAGTTTCCCGCAGTTAAGTCGTTCAGGCTGTTTGATTGGTCATTCAACCCGTCGTTGTTCTGGGCGCTGTAGCTGACCACAAGCCCCTGCCTATCATTGAATCGGTGATCGTACCGGCCGTTATAACGCCAGTCGAAATACGGAGTAGCAATTACTGGTGCGGGATCCGGATTCAGCAATGGATTATTCTGATTCTTGACGATTGTTAGCTCGTTCAAAGCCGTGGCGTTTACTGGGATGGACGTGTGCTCCCTTTGCCGTTCAAGTACAAAGAAGCCGAAGTCCTTGTCTCGCCGAATGGGAAACTCCACATCTCCGCCAAACTGCTGCCGCTCAAATTGTGGCGTCGGCGAGCGGCTTTCTTTGGAGATTGCGTTGTTCGCGTTCAATTCCGTGTGCGTGTCATAGAAATACGAGCCGCCATGCCAGGCGTTCGAGCCGCTCCTGGTCACCACATTGACGGCGGCACCCTCGCTCCGGCCGTTGGCAGCCGAAAATCGCTGCGTCGAAATCACGAATTCTTGAACTGCATTGAGCGGCAACTGCATGACCGGCCCGCCCACGGTATTATCCTTATCATCGATCCCATTGATTGTCATATTCACGTTGCGTCCGCTCGAGCCGTTGATCCCGAACACGGCGATGCGATTTTTAGTGGGGTCATAGGAATCCACGGGGCGCGCGCCCGGCGCAAGATAGGCTAGATTGCCGAAATCGCGCCCGTTGAGCGGTAGGTCCCGGATGTCGCTCGGCGTGATCTGAAGGCCAACCTGCGTCTTTTCCGTGTCCACGATCGGCGCCTGCTCGGAAACCATCACAGTTTCACTGACCTGGCCGGGCTTCATAGAAAAGTCCAGCGTAACCACCTGGCCGACGAGCACCTCAGCT
>QHYP01000270.1 GCA_003224195.1 Acidobacteriota bacterium
CAAGGTTCGGACCTCAGTTGATTCTACGCCTTGTTCCATTTGTTCCAGTTGGAGAGGACGGGTAGCTGCAACGCATAGAGGGCACAAGCCTTATTTTAGTAGCTTGTCCGTTCGACTCCCACACGCTTCCGCCAAAGTCCCGTTGATTCCGTTGGTCTTCCTCCCCCGGACACTTCGATTTAGGCCTTTGAGGGGATAGTTTTGCATCCAAGTTGCGCCCAAGTTTCAGCCGCGTCTTGAACGGAGTGAATGATATGCCGTCAATGAGGACCCGATTGCGCGTGTTGCGAGCGGAGGAAGAATGGTCCCGGGCAAAGCTCGCTGCCCAAGTGGGTGTGACGCGCCAGACGATCAACTCGATTGAAAAGGGCAGGTATCACCTGAACCTCACCGTCGGAGAACGCAGTAAACGTCCTCCAACAGGCATTTACCAGCACTATTGCGCGCGGACTATCACTCGTCGCCATAGTCGTATCAGGACTGACTTTTGCCTTCGGTGAGGGCGGATCAAAGCGGGTGCTCGCAGGAGTCCTTTTCGGCGTAGGCATGACGATAGCCGCCCTGAACTTTCTCGGGTGACTGTTTCACTGATACGCAAGGCCCACGCTCTTTGAAGGAGCCATCCATGCCTGCGACGCTTGTAGGATGTTTCTCATCACCGCGGACCTAACCAAGAACGGCCTGGCGATTCCAGAGGTCGACGAACTGGCAAGCATCCCTCCCGGTCTCTGGGCGCTAGAAAACGGCTACGTAAATCTTGTGCCGAATTTGGTCGGAATGTGATTCGGACCAAAAGGGTTTGAAGCAGCAGGAAGGATGACTGCGCCGCTTCCAGGATCGTCTGGCCGGGGAGGAGCGCTTGCGAACCCGTGAAATTGCTATTTGACTGCGCCCACCGTGAACCCAGCGATGAACCGGTCGAGAAACAGGTTGTAGAGGAGCGCGATCGGCACGCTGGTGATCAGGCACGCGGCCATCAGCGAGCCCCAGAAGTAGACGTCACCCCGCACCAGAAAAATCGGGATTCCCACGCCGACCATCTGGTTTGATTCGGGAGAAATGAAGGTGAGAGCGTACACGAATTCCTGGGTCACCAGCGTGAAACTGAAAATTACCACCGTGAGGATGCCCGAGACGGAGATGGGCACGACCATGCGGATGAAGGCGCCGAAGCGTGTGAGACCGTCCACCATGGCCGCGTCTTCCAGTTCCTTGGGAATGGACTTGAAAAAGCCCATCAGGAGCCAAATGGAAAACGGAATCGTCATGCTGGGGTAGACGAGCACCACGGACCAGATCGTGTCCTGCAAGCCCAGGAGTGCGACAACCCGCGAGAGAGGAATGAAGAGCAGGGTGGGCGGGATCAAATAGGTGAGAAAGATCCCAATCCCCAGGTGCTGACCCCAGCGGCCGGTAAGGCGGGCCAGCGCGTAGGCGGCCGGCACAGCCAGCAGCAGCGTGATGACGACGACGAGCGCACCCACGAGCGCGGTGTTACCCAGCCAGCGCACGAATTGAGTTTCTCCAAACAGCAAGCGCAGATGATCCAGGGTCGGTTTAGCGTTGAAGGTGAATGGATTGTTCTCGACGGTGTAGAGGTCAATGTTTTGTTTGAACGTGGCGATTACCATCCAATAGAAAGGAAACGCCAGCAAAATCGTAAAGACCACCAGCACCGAAACGTGGACGATCCGGGCACCGATCGTGCGGAAGCCACCACGCTGCATCACACCACCTCCGCGCGGTGCGCCACGCGAAGCATGAAGTACGCCACCGCCACCAGCACCGGCACCAGGAACAGCGAGATCGCGGCCCCGGCAGCGAGGTCGCTGCCCTGAACTCCCGTGGCGAAGGCGAGCGAAGGCAGGGTCTGTGTGGAATCGAAAGGCCCGCCGGCGGTCAGGATGTAGACCACAGTCATGTCCGTAAACGTGAAAACGATCCCAAAGAGCAAAGCGACACTGATGATGGGCGTCATCATCGGGATGGTGATGTGAAAGAGGGTGCGCCAAAAGCCCGCGCCATCAATCGAGGCAGCCTCCGGGATTTCTTTGGGAATGGCGGAGCGTCCGGCCAGCATGATGACAGTGGAGAAGGGAATCAGGCGCCAGCAGTGGACGAGAATGACGGAAGCCATGGCCAGGTGCGGCTCCCCCAGCCACATGGGCGCGCTGTAGGGTTTGTAGAAATGCAACCAGATCAGCACCCATGTAATCACGCTGTAGATCGAGTCGAGGATCCATTTCCAGCCGATCGTGCCCAGAGAAACCGGCGCGACCCAGGGCAGCAGGATCAGGAGCCGTACCAGGCCACGGACACGAAACGGCTTTTCGAGGGCCATAGAGAGGATGGTGGAACACACAATCACGATGGCCTGGGCGCAGACGGTGAACACGATCGAATTCTGTAGCGCTTTGCGAAAGCTGGGGCTCTGGAGAATGCTGCGGAAGTTTTCCAGACCGACAAGATGAAACCCTGTGCTGCCGATGCGGGCGTCACTGAAGGCATAGAGAACGGCCAGCACAAACGGAAAACCAATGAGAAGAATGATGAACAGCACCGCGGGGGCGAACATCACCGCACCGAGTTGTCGGTTGCTCATTGCCACGGGTAGGGCCTCGGATCGGCTCGTTTTTCGGTCTTGCGGTCGAAGAAGCGCAAGTCGCTTTCGGCCACGGAAAAATCGTGCACCGAGCCCGCGTCATAGCCGGCCGGCATGGTCCAGGACAGGCGCGAGATGATTTCCTTGGATTCGAAGTGCCTGCCCTCGATCGCTCCGTAGAGCACGCGCTCGGCGCCGAGGTATTCCACATAGTTGACCTTGTAGCGGAACCTCACGTGTTTTGCGCCGGGGAGCAAATCTGCCGGTAGAAAGCTCTCCGGGCGAAAGCCCACGATGACGTCGGAGAATTCCACGAGATTCATGGGGGGTGAGCCGAGGAAGGTGGCGACGAACGTATCGGCGGGATCCTCGTAGACGTCTTTCGGTGTGCCGATCTGGCGTACCACGCCCTGGTGCAGCACCACGATGCGGTCACCCATGGCCATCGCTTCGACCTGATCGTGGGTGACGTAAATCGTCGTGGTTCCGACGCTCTTATGAAACTGCTCGAGTTCCTCGCGCGCCGAGGCGCGGAGCTTCGCGTCGAGGTTGGAGAGGGGCTCATCGAGCAGAAACACGGCGGGCTCACGCACGATGGCGCGCGCCAGCGCCACCCGCTGCCGCTCGCCACCCGAGAGCTCGCGCGGCTTCCGGCCGAGCAGTTTCCCGATGCCTAGCAGGCCCGCGGCCCATTCCACCTTTGTGCGGTGCTGCTCCCTCGGGACCTTCTGCGCTTTCAGGGGAAACGCAATGTTGTTGTACACGCTCAGGTGAGGATAGAGAGCGTAGCTCTGGAACACCATGGCGATCCGGCGCTCCCGGGGCGTCAGGTGATTGACCACCTGCCCGCCGATCAGGATTTCACCGGAAGTGGGCGTCTCCAGCCCGGCGATCATGCGGAGAAGAGTGGTCTTCCCCGAACCCGAAGGCCCTAGGAAGACCAGGAACTCCCCTTCGTGGGTCGCCAGACTTACCTTATTGACTGCCCCTAATTCTCCTTCTTTGAATACCTTCGTCAGGTTCCGGGTTTCAACGACTGCCATCGAGCCCCCGTGCTATTTCCACCGGGCGAAGATCCGCTTGTACTCTTCTTCTGCAGCCTTGGCGGCGTTCTCCGGGGCTTCATCCCCGCGGGCGACCTTGGCAAACATGGTGGGGATGACCCAGGTCTTAAACGCCTCGTCGATGGCGGCGGTGGCGTAGCCCGGATAGCCGATGTTGGTGGCCCACTCGAGCACGTTGCCCAGCACCTTGTATTTATCCGGTGGATTCGCCCGGGGGTCGTTGGCAATCTCTTTCTGCAAGTTCGGCACCGTCGTCGGGAAACAGGGGAAGTTGTAAAACTGCCCCGCGACAAAGCCGTCGTGGAAATGGTCCATGTAGTCGATCAGGAACTGCTGCGCGCTTTCCTTGTTCTCCGCAAACTCCCAGATCACATAGCAGTTCATCACGTGCTCGGCGGCGACCCGACGCACCGGGCCCTTCAGCGCCGGGCTGATCATGATCTTGCTGTCGATCGGCAGGTGCTCTCTTTCCGACTGGCGCGTAATGGAGATGGCGTTCATCACAAAAGAAACTCTGCCGGCGAGCATGGCTTGGTTGTTGGAGGGAGGAGTCCAGGTGAACACCTCCGGTGTCTCCGTGTCCTGGTAGAGTGCTTTCATGAACTTCAAGGCTTCGATGGTCTGCTTGGAGTTGATGGTCACGTTGCCGTGCTCATCCTGCTCGGCGCCGCCGAAGGACCACAGAATGGCGCGTCCTGAGCAAGACCCAGGCCGCAAGGATGACCGTTCTTCTGTCTGATCTTCCTCGCGCCGTCCAGCAGTTCGTCGTAGGTGTCGGGCCCTTTGGGATAACCCACCTCCGTCCACCAATCCCTGTGCCAATTGCCCGGATCGGGAGTGTAGGCATCGGAAAAGGCGTAGTACCTCTTGGTCTTCGGGTTGTACGTCGATTTATGCGCCAGATCAATCTTCTTTCCGTGCTTCTTCTCCACTTCTTGGTAAACGGGGGTCATGTCAATGGTCTGCTGCTCGTAGGCCGCGGGCGGAGAAAGGAACATGAAGAGATCGTGGCCTTTCTTTGCCGAGACCTCGGAGGCGGCCCTTGCGGAAAGGTCAACAAGGTTGATGTTGTCCACGATCACGTTCGTGTTGTTCTTCTGGCCCCATTCCTTGGTGAAAGTGTTGTTGAACCATGTGTCCCAAGCGGGAACGAAGTGGCTCCACTGCAGGATCTTCAGCGTCTTCTGCTGCGCCGCAGCTCGCTCCGGAGAGAGGAAGGCGGGAGCGGAGGTCGCACCAAGCGCGAGGGCGCCACTACCAGCCAGTTTGACGAAGTCACGACGCGACAGCCCCTGATGTTTCTTTCTGCCCATGTTGCTACCCTCCTTGTGTTGTGTGGAACGCCCCAGCTCCTCCCGCATAGCTTGAGACATGCCATGCGCCTTCTTGGTCTTCGTTTTTATGGTTCCTGGCCAAAGCGCTTGATGTCTTCAGGGCCTTCTTGGAGCGGCAAGACGGCGCGGCCCTGCACAAGCTCGCGAATCTGCTCGACGATATCGGAATTCGCGAGAGTAGTGATGTCTCCGGTATCCATGCGATTGGAAATGGCGGCGAGGACCCGGCGCATGATTTTGCCGGAACGGGTCTTGGGCATGTCGGGAACGATCTGAACCGTCTTCGGCCGGGCGATCTTGCCGATCATGGTCTCAATCGTGTGCGTCACCTTTTCGGTCATCTCCTTGGCGCTGGTCGTAACTCCCGGCTTGAGCGAAATGTATATCTCCGGCACGCGGCCCTTGATTTCGTCCACCACGGGTACGACCGCCGCTTCGGCGACCTCTGGGATCGTCAGGCAAGCCGATTCGAGCTCCTTTGTACCCAGCCGATGGCCGGCCACATTGATGACGTCATCTACCCGGCCGAGGATTCGGAAGTAACCGTCTTTGGCCAGTAATGCGCCGTCGCCTGCAAAGTAAGGCCAGTCACGCCAATCTTTGCTCTTGGGACTTTTGCAGTACTTCTGGTAATACGTCCGCACAAAGCGATCGCGGTCTCCCCAGATGGTCTGAAAGATCCCGGGCCAGGGATTGCGGATGCAAATGTTTCCAGCCTTCTGGGAACCAGCAGGCATCTCCTGCTTATTTTCGTCGTAAATGATCGGGTAAATCCCGGGCACGCCCGGCCCCGCGCTTCCTGGCTTCATCGCATCGATGGCGGGCTTCGTACTGCAAAGGAACCCGCCGTTCTCCGTCTGCCACCAAGTGTCGACAATTACCGCCTCGCCCTTGCCGACGGCGTTGTAATACCATTTCCAAACTTCCGGCTCGATCGGCTCGCCGACGGTGGTCATGTGCTTGAAGTGGCAGTTGTACTTCTTCGGCTCGTCGGGTCCGGCTTTCCTCAACATGCGGATGGCAGTCGGCGAGGTGTGGAAGATATTCACATTGAGTCGTTCGGCGATTCTCCAGGGGCGTCCGGCGTCGGGATAGATGGGAATGCCTTCATAAATGATGCTGGTGGCGGCCAGGGCGAGCGGCCCATAGACGATATAGGAATGGCCTGTGATCCATCCGATATCCGCCATGCACCAGTAGACGTCCTCGGGATGGATGTCCTGAATGTATTTGGAAGTCCCGGTGACATAGGCCAGGTAGCCGCCGGTTCGGTGCTGGCATCCCTTTGGTTTTCCCGTGGTCCCGCTCGTGTACATAAGAAAGAGCGGGGCTTCGGCGTCCATCGGGACCGGCTCGACCCTCTTGCCGCGAAAATCCTTCAGGACTTCGTTAATAAAGTAGTCTCGTCCTTTGACCATCGGCGATGCGGAGCCGTACTTTCCCGGATGGCGTTGCCACACGAGAACCTTGTCGATGGTTTGGCCCTCCCGTTTGGCGGCTTCGATGGCGAGGTCCGCGGCTGCCTTATGGTCCGCCAGTTTGCCGCTGCGATAGTAGCTGTCAGCGTAGACAAGCACGCGGCTGCCCGAGTCCGCCGCCCGGAGCCCGCAAGCTTCGCCGCTGAATCCGCCGAAAACCACCGAGTGGACGACGCCGAGCCGCGCGCAGGCCAGCATCGTGATGGGCAGCTCCGCAATCATCGGCATGTGGATGGTCACGCGATCCCCGGTCTTGAGTCCGGCGAAATCGCGGAGAAGAGCCGCGAGTTCATTCACTCGGCTGTAGAGCTCCTGATACGTGATTGCGACCGGCGCTTCGTCTTCCGGCTCCGGAACGCAGATAAGGGCCGCCTTGTTCTTGTACTTCGCAAGTTGCCGATCAACGCAATTGTGACAGACATTCAGTTTTCCGCCGACAAACCACTTCCAGAAGGGCGGATCGCTCGTATCGAGGACCGTCTTCCAGCGCTGGTACCAGCTCAGCATCTCGGCGTACTCTTCGAAGCACTTCGGAAAGTTCTTTTCGCTGAAACGCTCCATCACTTTTGGGTCGGTCAGATTCGCCTGTTCGATAAATTTCTTGGGAGGATAGAAGACCCCCTCTTCTTTCCAATGAACCGCAATCTGCGCTTCGGTAAGCTTTTGTTTGCTCTTGTGTTCTTTGGTGTTTAGTTTCTGACGCGGTGTGGCCACGGTAGCGACTCCCTTGGAAGAACGATTCGCATTAGCGTTACGACGAGGGACAGTTTGATTTGGGCGCTCACTCGAAGGTCAGCAGAATAATGCTACCGCGCAAGGGCGCTCGTCAATCTGCCGCGCTGCCGGCAGGGTGCCCACCGACTTCCTCCCAGATTCGGTGCCCGTGCGTTTCCTTCAGGAAGATGGACCCGACCACAAACGTCACGGCGGCCACAGTCATCGGATACCACAGACCGGCATAGATATTGCCGGTGGCCTCACACAAATAGACTCCAACGAGCGGCACCAAGCCGCCAAAGACTCCGTTGCCTATGTGATAAGGCAACGAGAACGCCGAGTACCTGATCTTTGCCGGATATGCTTCCACGAGATAGGCGGCGATTGGCCCGTAAACCATCGTGACGTAGATTACCTGCACGAAAACCAGAAGCGTCAGCAATGGCACGTTGGGATTCGGCGCAACCGGAGCCGGAACCTGTTTCCCGCTTGCATCTGTGGTCAAAGGCGTCAAGGTCGGGGCGCCTGTGACTGCATTCCTTTGCGACCTGAACGTGACTACGTTATTGCCCGCCGCGGTCTGCATAGCATGATAGATAGGATAGTACGTGACCACGGCAAGCAAACAACCGGCCATAATGATCTTCTTGCGCCCTATTTTGTCGGAAAGCGCTCCGAAAACCGTGAAGAAAGGCATACCGAACAGCATGGCCAGGGCCACGATGACAAAGCCAGTGCGCGGATTCACCCTCAAAATCGACTGTAGATAGAATAATGCGTAGTATTGGCCTGTATACCAAACCACACCTTGTCCCGCCGTGGCCCCCAGCAGGGAGACCAGGAAGAGCTTGAAG
>QHYP01000045.1 GCA_003224195.1 Acidobacteriota bacterium
GCGTGATGCCGCAAGTCATCCTCTGAACGGGAGTGATGGCGTTCAGTACCCAACTGCTACCTCCATCCTGGGAAACATATACCGGAGCATTCCCCGTGCTCGAAACCGGATTGGGCGTGAACGCCGAGGCCACCATGACTTGGGGGTTGGCGGTCTGAACTGCCAGGAAAGGTTCGCTGTCTTGATTGGTCTCCCCGCTGAGGCTTGCCGGAATCAGATTCACAACTTTGATAGACGAGGATTGGCCCAGCATGAATAAGGTCCCGAACATCAGAGCAAGCGCGGCAAGCGCCAGAAGGCGCATCCAAAATACAGCGAAAGATTTCATAAAGAGTGATCTCCCCGGCCGGGCGGGCGATGCATTTCACCTCAGTACGCCGGCAAGCAAGCCGGGTTCCGTGTGCCAGGCATACTTTCCCAGAAACAGAATCAAGCTCGACTGTAACACACTCCCGACTTACTCGGCATAGATTGCCCCAGCCTCGATGTTCAGCGCCAAGCGTCGATTCCTCCGCCGGGTCGCGCCCCGCGGATGGGGCCAAAGAAGCCGGCTTGAAGGAAGCCGCAGGAGTTCCGCCGTAGGTTGCGGCACCCTCATTCCCGGTGCCATAATTCACTTTCAAACACACGCCGCGAATCGCGCGACGCGTGAAGCGTTGTTTCAATTGGGGGCTTTATGGCACTGCGTGATGACTGGGTCCAGAGGCGAGAAGCCGAGGCAGCCAAGACAAACGGGAATCGGAATGTTTCACAGATGCATTTCGCCCGGCAGGGCGTCGTCACCGAAGAGATGGCTTACGTCGCGAAGCGCGAAAAACTCGACCCCGAATTGGTCCGCAGCGAACTAGCCTGCGGCCGCGCCATCATCCCTGCCAACATCCATCACCGTAACCTCGAGCCCATGACCATCGGCATCGCCTTCAAATGCAAAATCAACGCGAACATCGGCAACTCGGCCACGACTTCCAACATTGAGGAAGAGCTGAAGAAACTCCATCACGCCGTGCACTACGGCGCCGACACGATCATGGACCTCTCCACCGGCCACGACATCCACGCCACCCGGGAGTGGATCCTCCGCAACTCCCCGGTTCCGGTCGGAACCGTCCCCATCTACCAGGCCCTCGAGAAGGTGGACGGCCGGGCCGAGGACCTGTCGTGGGACGTCTACCGCGACACGGTCATCGAGCAGTGCGAGCAGGGCGTCGACTACATGACCGTGCATGCCGGCGTGCGGCTGCGGTACGTGCCGCTCACCGCCGAGCGCGTCACCGGCATTCGTCAGCCGCGGCGGCTCGCTGATGGCTCACTGGATGGAGCACCACAAAAAACAGAACTTTCTCTACGAGCGATTCGGCGATATCTGCAAAATTTTCAAGAAGCATGACGTCAGCTTCTCGCTCGGCGACGGTTTACGTCCCGGCTGCATCGCGGACGCGAGCGACGAAGCGCAGTTTGCGGAGTTGCGCGTGCTGGGCGAGCTGACGGAAAAGGCCTGGGAGCAGGACGTTCAGGTGATGATTGAAGGCCCGGGCCACATCCCCATGGACAAAATCAAGGAGCAGGTGGACCTCGAGATGGAATGGTGCCACGAGGCGCCGTTCTATACGCTCGGGCCGCTCGTGATCGACATCGCGCCCGGCTACGACCACATCACCAGCGCGATCGGCGCGGCCATGATCGGCTGGCACGGCGCCTCGATGCTCTGCTACGTGACGCCGAAGGAGCACCTCGGCCTACCGAATCCCGAGGATGTGAAGCAAGGCGTAATTGCGTACAAGATTGCAGCGCACGCGGCCGACGTGGCGCGCCACCGCCCCGGCGCCCGCGACCGCGATGATGCGCTGAGCTACGCCCGCTTCCTTTTCGACTGGAACAAACAGTTTGAGCTGTCACTCGATCCAGACACCGCCCGCGCCATGCACGACGAATCGCTGCCGGACGATTTCTACAAGGAAGCGAAGTTCTGCTCCATGTGCGGGCCGAAATTCTGCTCGATGAACATGACGCAGCTCGCCGAAGCCGAGTCCGGCCAGGACCAGGCGGAGCGCAAGCAGAAATTCGTCGAGCTGCTTGCGAAGGTGCAGGGTGCCTAACAGCAGATTGTCATTTCAAGCGGTGTTGAGGAATCCCGGCAGGATGTCAACGCTGCCTACCAACAATCCGTTTGAATCATTGCGCGGCGAATTTAATCGCTGGGCCGAGGCCGGGCGCGGCGAGGGCATGGAGCACGAGCATCTCCCCATCACGCTGCCTGTGCTCGAGAAGATGCGCCTCGGGCGGACTGACAACGTGCTGGATGTCGGCTGCGGCGCCGGCTGGCTTTCCCGGCGGCTTGCAAAGCTCGTCCCGGAAGGCCGCGTCATCGGGATGGATATTTCGGACGAGATGGTGCGCCGGGCGCGGCGGGCCAGCCTAGACGACGACAATCTGCTCTTTGTCGTTGGTGAGGCGGCCGAGATTCCATGGGAAGCGAACTTCTTCTCCCACGCGACTTCGGTCGAGTCGGCCTACTACTGGCCCGATCCCGCCGCGGGGCTGAAGGAAATCTATCGCGTTCTGCGTGAGGGCGGGGCGGCCTGGATCCTGATCAACTACTATCGCGACAACCCGTACTGCCAACAGTGGGGCCCGCTCCTCCCGGTCGCCACGCATCTTCTCTCGGCCGATGAATGGAGCGAGCTTTTCCGGGGTGCGGGCTTCGGAAACGTCGCGCACGAACGAATCGCCGATCCCTCGCCAACGCCGGAGGTTTATGCCGGAAAATGGTTTCGCGACGCCGCGCAGCTCCGCGCCTTCAAATCCGAAGGGGCATTGCTGGTATGCGGAACCAAGACGGTTGCCGGCACACCGCCGGAGTTGAACTTGCGCATTCTGTAAGGTGCTTTGAAGCATGGAGCACGGGCGATATGCTCCACGTCGCGCGCAGCAGGCTGGGTATGAGAGAATCAGCGCATGGGCGTACTTGATCAGCGATTTGAGAAGAATTTTCTGATCACGTCGGTGGACTATGTGTTCAACTGGGCGCGAAAAAGCGCCATCTGGCCGCTGACATTCGGACTGGCGTGTTGCGCCATCGAAATGATCGCTTCCACGACTTCGCGCTTTGATATTGCGCGGTTCGGCGCAGAAGTGTTTCGCCCCTCGCCCCGTCAGGCAGACCTCATGATTGTCGCCGGGACAGTGACGCTGAAGATGGGACCGGTGTTGAAGCGCGTTTGGGATCAAATGCCCGATCCAAAGTGGTGCATTTCCATGGGAGCGTGTTCGAGCGTCGGCGGCCCGTTCAATGCGTATTCGGTCCTGCAGGGTGTGGACAAGATTGTGCCAGTCGATGTGTACGTAGTTGGCTGCCCGCCGCGGCCGGAGGGCCTTTTTTACGCGCTGTTGAAACTGCAGGATAAGATCGACCAGATGTCGCTGGCGAAGCGGCCGACGGAAGTGCGGTTGCGGCCGGAGATGGCCGAGGACTTCAAGCGCGGTGTAATGGTGGCGCAGACGCCGTCGCCGCGCTAGAGCGGCCCGGAAGCAAACGACCGCATCAGCAGGTGGAACCCCCCAGGAGAAAACGAATGGCTTTTGTGCGCGCGGCAAAAGTGGCTGAAGTCCCTCCCGGAACGATCCGCGAGTTCCAAGTGGATGGGAAGACCATAGCGCTGGCAAACGTGAGTGGGAAGTTTTACGCCATCAATAATACGTGCCTGCACCGCGGGGGCCCCCTCGGGCAGGGTGTGCTGGAGGGGAAAGTGGTAACCTGCCCGTGGCATGGCTGGGAGTATGACGTGACGAGCGGGAAAGTCGCTCAGAATCCGGCAGTTGGCGTGGATTCCTATGGTGTCGAAGTGCGCGGGGAAGACATTTTTGTGGACGCGGGATGATCTGAGGATTCGTATAACCGACTTCTTTTCAATCATTTAAGTTCAAACGAAGCTTTCCAGCTGCGCAAGCCGCATGGAGCAGCGCTAAGCCCCACATTTTGTTTTGCATTGTTTCGGCGGACGTGTATAGTTCCCCGCGATTCTCCCCCTCGATGGCCAACCTGACTCCGCAAAGACATTACTGGATCTTCGTTGCCGACCCGCACCACTATCACTGGGACACCCTCTTTGTGAAAGGCAAGGAGATGTGGCACGGAGCTGGTTCGAGAGCGGACGCGAACCGGGCATTGAAACAGGTGCGCAAGGGCGACCGGGTGCTGTGCTACCACTCCGCGCCTGAACGCTCGCTATATGCGCTCGCCGAAGTGACGCGTGACCCATATCCCGATCCACAGGATGAGGAGAGGAGGAATCTAGTCGCTGACCTGCGAGCATTTGAGCGGCTGCCAAGGCAAGTAAGTCTGGCAGAGATGCGGGAGAATCGGGCGTTGAGAACCGTCAAATTCTTGAAAAACGTGCGGTTGATCATTTCGCCGATCACCGAGGCGGAGTACCAGGAGATTCTGCGGATGGCGGGAATTGTGCCGACCCCGGGGATCCCGCTGCCCTGAAGCATCGGCCTGGGGTGGCTCCAAGCGATCGAATCCAGTAGAATGGCGGAGTTGAAACATTTGTTTCATCTTGAGAGGAACCTGCCATGTTTGTACGTAGCCTGATGCTGGGGAGCCTGCTGGGGCTTGCCGCCGTGTGGACGGTGAACCCTTCCGCGCCGACGGACCGACTCGAGGGCATCCCTTCGGGCAAAACCCGAGTGGTGGATCTCAGCTATGCGATCAGCGACAAGCTCGTCGCCTGGCCCGGAGACACCAAGGTTTTTGAGGCCAAAGTGAACGCTTCGGTCGAAAAGAACGGTTATTTTACGCGCAGCTTCTGGATGCTCGAGCATTACGGAACGCATCTTGACGCGCCGATTCACTTTCCGCCGGGCAAGACCCCAGTGGATCAAATTCCGGCGCAGCGCCTTTTTGGCCCGGCGGTGGTGATTGATGTGCGAGCCGAAACGGCGCGCGACGCGGACTACCAGTTACCGGCGTCTCGCGTCGAAGACTGGGAGAAGCGCCACGGCCGGATTCCCGAAGGCGCCATCGTTCTGCTGCGGACGGGGTGGGCAACACGCTGGCCGGACGCGGAACGCTATCGCAACCAGGATTCTCAAGGGCGCATGCATTTTCCGGGGTTCTCTTCAGACGCGGCTGAGTTGCTGATTGAGCGCAGAGTGAGCGGACTTGGTTGCGATACGCTGAGCGTAGACTATGGGGCTTCGCAAAAGTTTCCCGTGCATCGTCTTGCGCTTGGCGCAGGACTCTATCATCTCGAAAATTTGGCGGATTTGAGCGCCTTGCCGGAAGCGGGCGCTTTCCTGATCGTGGCGCCCGTCAAGCTGGAGGGTGGGTCAGGAGGCCCGGCGCGAGTGTTTGCCGTCTTGCCTTGAGGTAGGGGCCTCTTGAGGAACCTTTTTGTAGTTTATGACGTTTTACCGAGTGACGCTCGAGGGTGGGGAGTTGGCATGAAGAAAGTCAGAGAAGTTGTGCGGGCCGCGGTGCTCGTGGCATGTGTGGCGGTTTTTGCGGGCCCGGCATCGGCGCAGAGTTTTCCCGTTGAGACGCGGACGCTAAAAAACGGGATGAAGGTCCTGGTTCAGACCGACCATAGCATCCCCAACATCTCCCTTTACATTTTCTACCGCATCGGCTCGCGAAATGAGCGGCCGGGCACGACTGGAATCTCTCACTTCTTCGAGCACATGATGTTCAACGGCGCGAAGAAATACGGACCGGGCGAGCTGGACAAGGTGATGGAGGCCAACGGCGGCTCGAACAATGCGTATACGACGCGCGATGTGACCGTTTATCAAGATTGGTTTCCCCGCTCGGCCCTCGAACTGATTTTCGACATCGAAGCCGACCGCATTCGCGACCTCAGCTTCGATCCGGAAAAGATCAAGTCGGAGCGAGGCGTGGTCGCTTCGGAACGCCGCACGTCGGTGGACGCGAACAATTTCGGCGTGCTGGACGAGCAGCTCTGGGCAACGGCGTTCTTAGCGCACCCATACCAGTGGCCAGTGTTGGGCTGGATGAGCGACATCGAGCACTGGACAATGGACGACCTCAAGCATCACTTCGAGATGGGCTATTCGCCAAGCAACGCCACGATGGTGGTTGCCGGGGACGTCTCGGCAGATGAGATTTTCAAGCTCTGCGAGAAATACATCGAGCCGATTCCATCGCACGCGCCCCCGCCGCCAGTGACCACGGTGGAACCCGAGCCGCTTGGCGAGCGGCGCATCCTCGTGCACAAGTATGCGCAGCTTCCGATAGTCATGATTGGCTACCACGTACCGCAAACCAACAATGCGGACTTTTACGCGCTAAACCTCTTGCGCACGGCGCTGTACCACGGCGAGAGCTCGCGGATGTACCGGAGGCTGGTGGATCAAGATCAAATCGCGCTGGATGTTTCCGCGTTCGTGGAACCGGCATTCGATCCCACGCTGGAGGTTATCGTCGCGCAGCCGAAGCAGAACGTGGATTCCCAGAAGGTCGAGAAGGCCATGTATGAGGAGATCGATCTGGTGAAGAATGCGTTCATCAGCGATCAGGAGTTGGAGAAGGCGAAGAATGTGCGGCTTGTGGAGTTCTACACACAAATGCAGGCGATCAATGGAAGGGCCAATACCATCGGCACGTATGAAGTCTTCTTCGGCGATTATCGGAAGCTGTTCGATGCCGCGAAGAACTACGCCGCCGTTACGAAAGAGGACGTGCAGCACGTCGCGCGGAAGTATTTCGGCGAAAACAACCGCACGGTAGCGACGCTGATTCCACAAGCGGAGGAGCCGAAAACGGAGGAGGCCAAGCCGCAGGAGAAGGCCAAGCCATGAGCCTCCTGTTACCGTTCAAGCGCTCCATCCGCCGGGCCATTCTGAGCACCGCGGCGGTGTTGTGCATTCTTTTCGCCTCGTTGTCCGCGCCGGCGACGACGCTTCGCTTGCCGCGGCATGAAAAGGTGGTCCTCAAGAATGGGCTGACCGTATTGCTGCTCGAGAAGCGTGGCGTGCCGATGATCAGTGTGGTCGCGCTGGTCAAGGCTGGAGCTGCCGCGGACGCCGTGGGCCTAGAGGGTCTCGCTTCGGTCACGGCTGGCCTGCTCCGGAAGGGAACGAGGAACCGGACGGCACAGCAGTTCGCCGCGGATCTGGATTTTACCGGAGGAAGCTTCAGCGCGGACGCAAGCGCAGACAGCACGATTGTAACGGCACAATTTCTCAGCAAGGACGTAGCCCGCGGCCTCGATCTATTTTCGGACGCCCTCCTGCGGCCGATTTTTCCTCAAGAGGAAGTAGACAAGCTGTTGAAGCAGAATCTCGACGGGATCAAAGCCGCAAAAGACGAGGCGCAGTCGGTGCTGACCACGTATTTTGCCGGCTATCTCTACGGCGCTCATCCGTACGGGCGGCCGGAGGGCGGTGACGAGATTTCGCTGACGCGCATCCGCCGCGACGATGTCCAAAAGTTCTACGCGGCGCATTACACTCCGGGAAACACGATTCTCAGTGTGGCGGGCGACTTTTCCGCGGCCGAAATGCGCAAAAACGTCGAGGAGACGTTCGGCAGATGGGCAGGCAGCCCGGCGCCGGCAGAGAAGGTCGCAGCACTCGCACCGCTCAAAGGGAAGCGCCTGCTGTTGATCGACAAACCCGACGCGACACAAACGTTTTTCGCCATCGGAAACGTCGGCACGGCCGGGGGCGACCCCGACCGCGTGGCGATCCGCGTGGTGAACACGATTTTCGGGGGACGGTTCACTTCGCTCTTGAACGAGGAATTGCGTGTAAAGTCCGGCCTGACGTACGGGGCGTTTTCCTTCTTTGAATCCCGCAAAGCGCCGGGGCCATTTCTGATCTTCAGTTACACGGAGAACTCCACGACAACACAGGCCATTGACATGGCGCTTCAGGTGCTCGCGGAGCTGCACAAGAACGGCGTCACGAAGGAGCAGCTCGATTCCGCGAAGAGCTACATCAAGGGACAGTTTCCGCCGACGATCGAAACATCCATGCAGATGGCGCGGCTGATTACGACGATCGAGTTTTTCGGACTGGATGACAGCGAGGTGAACGATCTCGAGTCGCGTGTGGACGCGGTGACGCCGGAAATGGCGCGCCACGCGATCGAGAAGCACTACCCGCTCGACAACCTCATTTTCGTGCTGATTGGGAAAGCGGCGGCGATCCGCCCGGCAGTGCAGAAGTACGCCTCGCAAATGGACCAGCGAGCGATTGCCGATCCGGGTTTCTGGCCGCCGCCCGCAAACGCGGTCAAGCCGAAATAACAGGACTGGAAGCCGTCCCGAGGACATGATCCACGGAGGACCCATGCGTATTCGTCTGACGATGTTGCTTGCTGTGCTTGGCCTGTGCACAGCAGTTGTCTCCGCTGCGGAGGAGACGCCGCTGTTGGTGCAATCGCCGACGCTCAGCAAGACGCAGATTGTCTTCAACTACGGCGGCTATTTGTGGAGCGTGCCGCGCGAGGGCGGAGAAGCGCGGCAACTCACGACCGGCGGGCACGAACGCGAGGCGATCTTCTCCCCCGACGGCACGTGGATTGCGTTCACCGGTGAGTACGACGGCAACGTCGATGTGTTTGTGATGCGGGCAGATGGCGGCGAGCCGCGCCGTCTGACGTGGCACCCGCGCCAGGACGGCCCTGTAGGTTGGACCCGCGACGGAAAGCGTGTCCTGTTCGTTTCGGACAGAGATGTGTACGCCGATTTCACGCGCCTCTACACCGTGCCGGTGGAGGGTGGCTGGCCGGAGGTGCTGCCCATGTGGCGTGCGCTTGAGGGTTCCTACTCACCCGATGGAGAGCGCATCGCTTACGTTCCGAATTTTCAATGGCAGAGAGCGTGGAAAAGATATCGCGGCGGGCAAACGACACCGATTTACATTGTGAAACTCGCCGACCTGACGCTTGAGCGCGTGCCGCGCGAAAACTCGAACGATTCGAGCCCGCAGTGGGTGGGCGACACGGTTTATTTCCTTTCCGACCGGAACGGCCCGGTGACGCTGTTTGCCTACGACGCGAAAGCGAAAACGGTGAAGCAGGTGATTGCCAACAACGGACTCGATTTCAAATCGTTTTCGGCCGGGCCGGATGCGCTCGTTTATGAGCAGTTCGGCGGAATTTATCTTTTCGATCCCGCGAGCGGCAAGTCGAAGAAAGTGGATATACGGATTTCGGGCGACCTGCCCGCGACGCGGCCCCATTACGAGAAGATGGCGCAAAAGATTATGCGTGCCAACCTCTCGCCAACCGGCGCGCGGGCTGTGTTTGAAGCGCATGGAGAAATCCTGACGGTGCCCGCCGAGAAAGGCGACATTCGCAACCTGACGCGGTCGAATGCCGTGGCCGACCGGGATCCCGCCTGGTCGCCGGACGGCAAGTGGATCGCGTACTTCTCGGATGAGTCGGGAGAATACGCGCTCCATCTCGCCAGCCAGACGGGACTCGGCCCGGTGAAGAAGATCAATCTTGGGAATCCTCCTTCCTATTTCTACAATCCGCGGTGGTCGCCGGATAGTAAGAAGATTGCGTACACCGATAAGCGCCTCAACCTCTGGTACGTGGATATCGACAAGGGTGCGCCGGTGCGAGTGGATACGGACCGCTATGAAGATCCAACGTACACACTGGATCCGGCGTGGTCGCCGGACAGCAATTGGCTCACGTATTCCAAATATCTGCCGAATCATCTGCGCAGCGTATTCCTGTATGCGCTTGACACGGGGAAAAGCACGCAGATCACCGACGGCCTGGGCGATGCACGCATGCCGGTTTTCGACAAAGGCGGGAAGACTCTGTTTTTCGCGGCAAGCACGGACGTTGGACTCTCGGCCGGCTGGCTGGACCTCTCCAGTTTCCAGCACCCGGTGTCTCGGAGCGTGTATGCCGTTGTGTTAAAGAAGGGAGATTCCTCGCCGGTTGAGCCGCAAAGCGACGAAGAGAAGGTGGCAGGGGAGAAAGAAAAATCTGGCGAAGGCTCCGCGGAGAAGGCTAAAGAGAGTGAGAAGAGCAAGGAAGGGGAAAAGGGTAAAGAGGGAGAAAAGAAAGAAGAACCCGTCAAGGTGACGATCGATCTTGACGGGATCGGCCAGCGCATCGTGGCGCTGCCGGTCAAGGCGGCCAATTATGTGGGTCTCGAAGCGGGCAAGGCGGGAACTCTGTTTCTTGTCGAAATTCCTGAGGTTCCGTCGCTGACCGAGCCGACAACAGCGACAGTGACGAAGTTCGATCTGACCACGCGCAAGACCGAGCCGTTCCTCGGCGGGATCCGCGCGTTCGTTGTTTCCTTCAACGGAGAAAAAGTTCTTTACCGGCAGGGGCCGGGATGGTTCATTGCGGCCACGGCTGCCGCGCCAAAGCCCGGCGAAGGAGCATTGAAGCTGGACGAGTTGGAAGTTTATGTCGACCCGCGGACCGAGTGGAACCAGATGTACCACGAGGTGTGGCGCATCCAACGCGACTTCCTCTATGACCCAAACCATCATGGCCTGGATCTCGCCGCCGCGGAAAGAAAATACGCGCCCTACGTGAAGGGCGTGGGCGGCCGCGCGGATCTGAACTATCTCTTTGGCGAAATGCTCGGGGAAATCACCATCGGCCACATGTTCATCTTTGGCGGCGACATTCCCGAAGCGAAAAAAGTGAAGGGCGGGCTGCTCGGCGCGGACTACAAGATCGAAAACGGGCGTTACCGCTTCGCGCGCATCTACAACGGCGAGAACTGGAACCCCGAGCTGCGCGCGCCGCTGACCCAACCGGGAGTGGACGCAAAGGCGGGCGAGTATCTGCTGGAAGTCAACGGCGCGGACGTGCGGCCGCCGGCGGATGTGTACAGCTTCTTTGAAAATACGGCGACCAAGCAGATCAAGATGAAAGTGGGGCCGAATCCGGACGGCAAGGACTCGCGGGAGGTGACGGTCGTGCCGCTGGAGAGCGAATTTGCGCTGCGCAATCGCGCCTGGGAAGAGGACAACCGGCGGAA
Organism: Acidobacteriota bacterium; assembly: GCA_003224195.1. Classification (GTDB taxonomy): domain Bacteria; phylum Acidobacteriota; class Terriglobia; order Acidiferrales; family UBA7541; genus Acidiferrum. Next base: position 10,986 of record QHYP01000045.1, read on the forward strand.
GGTGGACCAGCTGAGCGGGGGGAAAGTCGCCTATGTTCACGTGCCGGACACGGCCGTGGGCGGCTACCTGAACTTCAACCGATTCTATTTTGCGCAGGTGGGCAAAGAGGCCGCGGTCATCGATGAGCGATATAACCACGGCGGCGAAGTGGCGGACTACATCATCGATTTCCTGAAGCGGCCGCTGCGCAACTGTGCTATTTCACGCGAAGGCGAAAAGTTTTGCTCTCCGCTGGCGCAGATCTATGGGCCGAAGACGATGATCATCAACGAAATGTCCGGGTCGGGCGGGGACGCGCTGCCGTGGATGTTCCGGCAAGACAAACTCGGGCCGCTGGTGGGCACGCGGACATGGGGCGGCCTGGTGGGCATCTACAATTATCCGCCGTTGCTGGACGGCGGGTTCGTGACGGCGCCGCGCGTGGCGATCTACGGGCTGCACGGCGAGTGGGAAGTGGAGAATCGCGGAATTCCGCCGGACATCGAAGTGGAAAACGATCCGGCACCGGTCGCCGCGGGACACGATCCGCAACTGGAAAGGGCGGTTCAGGCGACGCTCGAAGCGCTCAAGAAAAACCCCGTGGTCATTCCGGATCATCCGGCGTATCCGAATTATCATAAGAAATAGCCGGCGTTCCGCTCCGTCGGGGAACAACACATCGTTGCCTCGCAACGCAGCAGAGCGGTGAAGCGTGGTCCTATTTTGACCGGGGACTGTTCAGAGACTTGGACAACAGCCAGGTCATGAAGTCTGGCTCGGCGTAAGCTTTTTCCCAGGAATTGTGGCCGACGCCGGGATACTCCGTGTAGTGCACTTCGGCACTGACAGCTTTCATCGCCTCGGCCATGTGCTGCGATTCGGCCACGGGGACGACGGGATCGTCGCCGCCATGGAAAATCCAAACCGGCGTTTTGCCCACCTTCTGCGCGGCTTCCGTGTAGGGCCTCGTATCCTCTGCAGGCTGTTTGCGGGACTCTTCCGGGCGAAGAATGCCGCCGCAAATCGGCGCGATGGCTGCGAACTTGTCCGGATGATTCGCGGCGAGATACCACGTGCCGTATCCGCCCATGGAGAGGCCGGTCAAATAGGTTCGCTGCGGATCGCCACGAAACTCTTTTTGTGACACTGCGACCGCACTCATGGCCATCTCCGCCATCACCGGATCGCTCCACCAGATGTCTTTCCGGCATTGGGGCATGACGATGACGGCGGGAAAGCGGCTGCGGTGTCGGCGAATGGCGGTGCCGATGCCGACTTCGCTCTGGATCAGGCCGTCGTCTCCCCGCTCGCCGGCTCCGTGAAGAAAGAGGATGACCGGCCATTTTTTCTTCGTGGTCCAGTCCACGGGCAGATACACCTGGTATTTGTACTCAATGCCTTGAATCGTCACCGCCCGGTCGAGGAAGCCGGTTTCCGGCTTTTTTGCGTGGAGCGGCTGAGCGGCCAAAAGCGCGGCGAATACAAACGCGAAAAGCAATCGAGTGCGATGATGCACGCGGCACCTCCGGGCGACCAATCTAGCACGGATTTTCTGTAATGGTAGCGAGCAGGCCGTGGCAAGGATTCGATGAAATGCATCCCCTCCGGGAAGAGGGAGTTCTTCCTACAGCACGCTCGACGTGTGGTAACTTCTTAGAGGCTTGCGACAAGATGCCGGAACTTCCCGAAGTCGAAACCCTTGTCCGCGGACTCCGCGAAACTTTACCTGGCCGGAGAATTCTCTCTGTCCGGCTGGGCAAGACGGATTTCATGGACGATCCCGCTGCCATCGAGCGGGGAGCGCCGGGCCGGCGAATTGAAGGCGTCGAGCGGTATGGAAAATTCCTTCTGCTCCGGCTTTCGCCCATGCACGGCGCGGCCAACGGAAACGCCGCGCGAGCTTCGCTTCTCGTGCATCTCGGGATGACGGGCCGCCTCGCGCCGAGTCCTTCGGCGCTACCCTGCGAAAAACACACGCATGCGTGCTTCGCGCTCGATGATGGACGCGAGCTGCGCTACACGGATGCGCGGCGCTTCGGCCGGATGGCCTTCTTCGAGGAAGGACCGCTGAGGGAACAACTGCGGCCGCTTGGCGCCGATCCACTCGATGTGTCCGAAGAGGAGTTCGCGCAACGGATCCGCACGCGGCGCGCGCGGATCAAGGCTTTGTTGCTCGATCAGCACGTTCTGCGCGGAGTAGGAAACATCTATGCGGATGAAAGCTTGTGGCGGGCAAAGATTCACCCGGCGCGGCATGGCGCGCAACTCACGCATCGTCAAACGGAAAGCCTGCGCCGCGCGTTGCGGGAAATCCTGGAACGCGCGATCCGGCTGCGCGGTTCCTCGATATCGGACTTCGTAGACGCGGCCGGAGAGCCGGGCGAATATCAGCGGCGGCATCGCGCTTACGGGCGGGAAGGCAAACCGTGTTATCGGTGCCGGACGCTGATCCGGCGGATTCAGGTTGCAGGAAGAAGCAGTTATTATTGCCCGCGATGCCAGCCGACGCCGCGCTGGCTGTCCGGGCAAGGCCGACAACCGAAGAATGTAACCCCGCACTGACTTTGGCACGTCCAATTCTGCGGAGGAGATCATGAAAAGCCTGTTGCACAGCGGCATCTGGGTTTTGGCGTTCGCCATCGCGGCGGGAGCCGGAGCATGGGCGCCTCCGGAAATCCCAAACCTGTGCGGCACTTGGAAACTCAGTGTCGCCAAGAGCGACTTCAGCCATGCCACAGGCCTCTCCGCCAGCACTTTGAAGATTGATCACCAGGAGCCGAAGCTGAGAGTGAGGACTTCCCTCGTAGATCAGCTTGGAGAGCATAGTGAAAGCTACAGGTTCACCACGGATGGAAAAACGAACTCCAACACGATGAACGGTTTTCTAACGGAAACCTCGTCGGTCTGGGACGGAGACCGGCTTGTCTTCGATGTGAGGATTGGAACGAGCTTTGGTTACAATGAGCGTTGGTCACTTTCTCCGGACGGAAAGACTCTCACGATCAAGCGTCACACAATTCTGCCTCGCGGTGAGATCACGGAAGAGTTTGTTTTCGACAAGCAATGACCAACGGCGTGACTTGTGAAACTGCCACGCAAGCTATCACCCTCGAAATATCGGGTGCCCGGGCTGGCTCACGCGAATAAAATTCAGAAGCTGTGCATCCCAGTCTCTTCTCGGAGGGGTGTAGTGAAAGCGAATCTACGATGGATGTGTGTTGTTTTTCTCTTGGCCGCCTTCGCGTGGCAACATGCGGATGCGCAGCAGACTTCCACCGCCGATCCATTCTCTGCGGCGGATGCGAAAATCCTGGCCGAAATCCACGACTACAGCGAAGTGATGCAGAATCTGGAGTATCTGGCCGATCACATCGGACCGCGCATGACCGGCACGCCGCAACTGAAACAGGCGAACGACTGGACGGCCGAAATGTTCCGGAAGTACGGGCTGGCGAACGTGAAGCTCGAGCCGTGGAGCATCGAACATGCCTGGACCAGAGGCAACGCCAGCGCGCGAATCGTTGCGCCGGTCATTCACAACATCACGCTCGCGTCGGCGGCGTGGTCGCCGGGAACGAACGGCGTGATGCGCGGGCCGGTTGTGTATTTCGATGCCAAGACTCCGGCGGATTTCGAGAAGTTTCGCGGGAAGCTGAAGGGAGCGATGGTTATCTACCAGGAACCACAGAGTCTTTCGCCGCCACCGAAGGACCGGCCCTCGCCGCTTCTACGGCCCATGCAGGAGCCGCCGCCGCGCCCGGGTCAACCGGCACAACCCTCGCCGTTCGCCGCCATTGAAGAAGTGGCGCGCACGCGGACGAAGTTTTTTGTCGAAGAGGGAGTCGCTGTGGTTTTGCGGGATTCCGGGAAGCCGCATGGACTCCTGAACATGACGGACATCAGCGGGAAGCCGTTCGAGAAAGGGACAATTCCGACGGCGTTCGTGACCGGCGAAGACTACCGGATGATTTTCCGGCTGCTGAAGCAGGGTCCCGTCCAAATCGAGATCGAAATGACCAATTCGTTCAGCGAAAAACCGATGGAGGTGTTCAACTCCGTCGCGGAAATTCGCGGGAGTGAAAAGCCCGACGAAGTCGTGATTCTGGGCGCGCATCTCGATTCCTGGGACCTAGGCACGGGCGCCACGGACAACGGCACGGGCTCGATGGTGGTTCTGGAGGCGGCGCGCGCGCTTGCCAAGCTGAATCTCCGGCCCAAACGAACGATTCGCTTCGTCCTCTTCAGTGGGGAAGAAGAAGGCCTCGTCGGTTCGGAAAAGTACGTCGAAGCGCACAAGAATGAGCTGGAGAAGATTTCGGCCGTGCTGGTGCACGATTCCGGAACGGGCCGCGTAATGACTCTCGGCCTTCACGACAACTACCAGGACCGCGAGCTTGTCGACAAGGTGCTCGCTCCACTCGGTGAACTCCAACTGCTCGAGCCGCGCATGGTGCGAACTTTTGGAACCGATCATGCCTCGTTCGATGAAGTCGGCGTGCCCGGTTTCTTCTGCATCCAGGACGGAGCAGAATACTCGCTGACGCACCACAGCCAATCGGACACATTCGACAAGGCGTGGAGGGACGACCTGATACAGGGCGCGCAAGTGCTGGCCGCTTGGGCGTACAACACCGCCGAACTCCCGGTGATGCTACCGCGGCGGCCGCTTCCCTACCGGCCGGCGGCGAGCTCATCGGCAAAGGCGGAGTCGCCCAAGCGCGACCCCATCGCGGAAACGGATGAAAAAATTCTGGGTCAGCTCGAGGCCGATGGCGCGGAGCTCCGCGCCAACATGGAGTATCTCGCCGACCACATCGGTCCGCGTCTCACAGGCTCGCCGAAGCAGCTCGAAGCAAGCCGCTGGGCCGAGGGCAAATTCCGCGAGTACGGGCTGGTGAGTGTGCATCAGGAAAAGTGGCCGATCGCGACCGGCTGGACGCGCGGCGCCGCGAGCGCAAAGATCGTTGCGCCGACGGAGCAGAGACTCACCATCGCAGCCGCCGGATGGTCGCCCAGCACAAACGGCCCGATCCGCGCCAAAGTGATCGGGATCAAGAGCCAGAAGCCGGAAGACCTGGACCAGTACAAGGGCAAGCTGAAGGGCGCGATTGTGCTGGTTGGTCCTGCCTTTGAGCTGGACCCGGCCGAAAATCCCATCTTGACGCCATTCAGCGAGATGTCGCTTCCGCTGGCGCACCCTCGCGTTGCGGGCGAGCCTTTCACTCTCGCAGGTTTCATTAAAATGTTCCTGGCTGAAATCAAGATGTTCAACGAAGAGGATGTGGCGGGCGCAATCATGCCCTCGGACAAGGCGTACGGCCTGATCAACATGTTCGCGATGACGCGTGGCGAGTACCGGCCCGGCAAGTTTCCGATGGCATTCACCACTTACGAGGGTCACCACCTGCTGTGGAGGCTCCTCGAACAGGGACCCGTCGAAGTGGAGTTGAACATGCAGAATTCCTTCAGTGGAGTTCCGGTCGAGGTGTCAAACACCGTCGCTGAGATTCGCGGTACGGAGAAGCCCGACGAAGTGGTCATCGTCGGCGCGCATATCGATTCCTGGGACCTCGGCACGGGCGCCACCGACAACGGCACGGGCACGATCGCAGTGCTGGAAGCAGCGCGCTCGCTGGTGAAGAGCGGCGTCCAGCCAAAACGCACGATCCGCTTCATCCTGTTTCCCGGCGAAGAGCAAGGGCTGAACGGTTCAAGGGCGTATGTGAAGGCGCATAAGGATGAGCTCAACAAGGTTTCAGGCGTCTTGGTGCACGACACGGGCACCGGGCGCGTCCTCACGATCGGGCTGATGCACGACTACGCAGCCAAGGAGACGATGGACCGGGTCTTGTATTCGTTCGCGCGCAGCGCAGGACTCGTCGAGCCAAGCCTGCGAACCGAGGGTGGGAGCGACCATGTGCCCTTCGATGAGGCGGGTGTGCCCGCATTCTGGTGTGTCCAGGACAATGTGGATTACGACCGCACTCACCATTCTCAGGCCGACACTTTTGACCGCGTGCGTTTCGACGACCTGATGCAAGGCGCGCAGGTGCTCGCCGCTTGGGCGTACAACACGGCGCAGCTTCCGGACATGCTTCCGCGCAAGCCAGCGCCGCAAAAGCAGGAGCAGCGCTGACGGCGCGACGATGCGAGCAGTGGTGCAACGAGTAAGCCGGGCGCGTGTCACAATCGAAGAGCGAGTCGTTGGCGAGATTGCAGCGGGGCTGGTGATCCTCCTGGGCGTTGGGCGGGAGGACGCGCCCGCAGCCGCCGGAGCATTCGCCGAAAAAATTGCCAATTTGCGAATCTTCGAAGACGAGCAAGGAAAGATGAACCGATCGCTGCTCGACGCGAACGGCAGCGCGCTGGTTGTCTCGCAATTCACGCTCTACGGCGACGCGCGAGGGCAGCGCAGGCCGAGCTTCCTCGCCGCCGCTCCACCTGGCCAGGCGAAAGCGCTCTATGAAGAATTCGCCGAAAGGCTCCGCAAGCTTGGAATCACCGTAGCGACCGGGATATTTCAAGCTATGATGTCCGTCGAGCTTGTCAATGAAGGCCCGGTCACCATCCTCATCGACTCCGACAAGACGTTTTGAGAGCACGCATGTCGAAAAAAAAACAAAGCGCTGGGCGTGTGCCTCTGTTCTGCGCGCGCTTCGGGCTCTGGGGGAGAAGCGAAAGGTTGAAGGGATGGCGCGATTCGGCATCCGCGCCAAGGTGGCATACGGGGTGCCAAAACCCAAGATGGACTTGCTGGCGCGCACGATCGGGCGAGATCACCGGCTGGCGCTCGAGCTGTGGGCAAGCGGCGTTCACGATGCGCGCATCCTCACGGGCATGATTGACGAGCCGGATCGCGTGACTCCGCGCCAGATGGAGCGCTGGGTGCGAGACTTCGACAACTGGGACGTGTGCGACGGTACCTGCTGCCACTTGTTTGTCTTTGCCAAGCCCGTATGGAAGAAAGCGATTGCCTGGAGCCAGAGGCGCGAGGAGTTTGCGAAGCGCGCGGGGTTCGCGCTCATGGCCTACCTGGCGTACCGCGATCAATCCGCTTCCGACGCGAGGTATCTGCGGCTTCTGCCCCCGATTCGCCGCGAAGCGCGTGACGAGCGAAATTTTGTGAAGAAAGCGGTGAACTGGGCGCTGCGCAACATCGGCAAGCGCAATCGCCGGCTAAATCGCGCCGCGATTCGCGCCGCCGAGCAAATCCACAAGATGAATTCGCGCGCGGCGCGATGGATTGCCGCGGACGCGCTGCGCGAGTTGCGGAATTGCGCAGGAAAGCGAGGGGCAAATGACCCCGGCGCGCCGGAGTGCCGTCGTGCGCATCCGCCGGGCCGAAGAGCGCGATGCAGCGGATTTGGCTGGACTTTCCGGGCAGCTCGGGTATCCGGCCACACCCGAACAGATCCGGCAGCGGCTGAGGAAGATTGTGCCTTCGCCGAAAGACGCCGTTTATGTCGCCGAAGCAGAGGACGGCAGCGTAGTCGGCTGGGTGCACGTAAGCGCGAATCATCTGCTGGAAAGCGGCACGCGCGCGGAGATAAACGGCCTGGTCGTGGACGAATCCAAGCGGAGCCTCGGCGCGGGCAAGCGGCTGCTCGAAGAAGCGGAGGGCTGGGCCCGCGCGCAGGGCTGCGAGACCGTAAACTTGCGCTCCAACATCATTCGGGAGCGCGCCCACGGCTTTTACCTTCGAAACGGCTACGAGCATTACAAAACCCAAAAGGCTTTTCGCAAGAAGCCCTGAAGACGGCTCGGGCGAAGTATCTGTTTGGGATCCCATCCCGCGGTGTCCTTTTATATCGTGATACGATAGAATTGACCTATGCCGCACAGCATCCGCGACGAGGAATACCAGGCGCTCGCCGAACTGCGCTTCCGCATCCGGCAATTTCTGCGCGGCAGCGACGAGTCCGCGCGCGCTGCCGGCCTGGAGCCTCAGCAATATCAAATGCTCCTGGCGATCCGCAGCCTGAACGGAGGCGAGGAGGCGACCATCCGGCGGCTTGCCGACCGGCTCTTCCTGCGGCACCACAGCGCCGTCGAGTTGATCGACCGCCTGGAGGCTCACGGCTACATCCGCCGGAGCCGCAGCCGGGAAGATCGCCGCCGCGTGCTCGTGACGTTGCTCCCGCGCGGCGAGCGCGCTCTCGAGCAAGTGGCCCGACAGCGCCTGGATGAATTGCGCGCAAGCGGCTTTGCCCTCATCCAAGCGCTCGAGGCCATTCTGAAGCAAGCCCGGATGAAGCGCTCGGGGATGAATTTGCCCGTAGTCCGCAGCCGAAAAGAGAAGCGGCCAATCACGTCCAGGTGAGCGCGATTCGTGTCGCTTGATCCCCAGGACGCGACCCTTGTTGATTCCGCTGTGGCCCCGGTGTTTCGGCTAGGCGCCGCACAATGGAAGGGCGCTGCGTTACGCCGGCGCAAGGGAGTTAGATATTGAAACTTTTGTCGGGCCTAGTGCGCGCGCGAGAAATGCTCATGCACGACGCGCCAGCTCTTACCGTGCTCGGAGAAAACATGCGTCCCGCGGCCGTGAATCTTTCGCCCGCGCCCGAGACCCACTGTCCAGTAAAAGGTCGCGATGGCCGTTGAGCCGCTGAAATCCACATGGGGTCGCTCGATGTGGTAGGTCATTTTGGGCGAGCGCTTCAAGTAGTATTGGAAAGTTTTGCGTAGCGCGGACAGCCCGCAAATCCGTTTGTGCCGCGTGGACGAGAATCCGACGAATCCACGATCGAACATGCGCAATGCTCCGGGAAGTTCGCCCCGATTGATTGCCCGCGCTTGTTCGCGCTCGAGCTGGAGTATCTGCCGGCGGACGCTTTTGCTCATTGCGGCACCTCCCGAGCAGTTGTCCTGGAGGGAAGGACGATGCTCATGATTTTACACCCGCTTCCCTCGCGCGTTTCGGCACGCAACTTCAGAAGCCGCCGCCACCACCGCCGCCAAACCCGCCCCCGGAGAAGCCGCCACCGCCGCCGAAGCCCGATCCGCCCGAGCTGCGCGGGGCAGAAGCCATCACGCTGGCTGCCTGCGCGGTCATCAGGTGCAGGTCGTTCGCAAATCCGATGGGATAGAACTGGCCGGGGTACGCGCCCCGATACCATTCGGGCGGCTGCGTGTAGATATTCTGAAACGCCTTGCTCCAGTTCTTCTCCACGCCGAGCGCCATGGCGAAGGGCAAAAATTTCTCGAACATTTGCGGCGTCTTGATCATCCGATTGAAGCGGTCGGATTCGACGTGCGCGAGAAAATCCTCGAAGCCGAGGACGTGCTCGAGCGCTTCGGCGCCCTGGGCGGTCCTCGCCGGCATGAACCAGCCAAAAACGCAGATCACGCCGCCGGTGAGGATGCCGGCGAGGATGAACGTCAGCGGCGCCATTCCCATCGAGGCTGCAAGCCTCGCGCCGCCAAACATGATGAGGAAACCCGTAACCAATCCGAAGCCCAGCCAGCCCTGCCGCGTGGTGTCCGGCCGCCGCCGGTAATAGCCGCGCGTCACGAGCGCTCCGAAGAGCTGGCTGCGGATGACCGGCAAATTCGTGTAGAACTGGTTGTGAAGACTGCTCATGGACACGCTTTCACCGGCTGTGCCCACGGAAAAGATTCCATTCAGCAAAGTGATTTCGTGCGGTTTGAGCTCGGCCCATTCCGAGCGCGGTTTGCGCAGAATGAAGTCGTAGTCCTTGTCGGACCATAGCCCCATCATGTGCTCCTTTTTGTGCTCTTCGATCGTCAGGTAGCCGCGCACGGCGAGGTCCACAATTGACGCCGTGATGTCGCGAAGGGCAGCGGAGCTGTCCACCAGAGTGCCCGCTTCGCCGGGCGAAAGTTTGTCGGGCGGCTCGTACTGCGCTGCAATGGGACGCAGTCGCGGGTCGCGCCCCCGCGTCCACCACACCCAAAACATCGCGACACTCGTGAAAATCGGCAGAAAGAGCGGCCAATTGCTGCGGAGGAAAAGACTCGCGTGCTCTCGAGCGGTCGGCTCGCGCACAAATCCCTTGTCCCAGGCGACCGCGACCGTCAATCCCTCGTGGTAGCCGAGAGGCCGCGTGGTGCGCACCTCGACGCCGTTCCCCGCAATCTGCACGTCTGCGTTTTCCGCCCGGTAGCCGAAGCCTCCCGTGAAGCGGTTGGCGCGAATGCCGGTCGTAGCTTCGGGAAGAATGATGCTCGCGCTGGCGGACTGGATGGGGACGTCCCACGCGTCGCCCGTGACGTTCCAGTAGAGCTCGTCGTGGTCTTCGAAGAAGCGCAAAGCATCTGAAATCCTATATTCGATGACGATGGTCTTGTGGGAATCGTCCGCATCCGGAACGTAGATCTTCAGTTTGCGATAATGGCGCTCACGGCTGCTCTCGTATTTCAGCGGAGCGCCGTTCTCGTCGCTCAGGGTGTGATACTCGACGGGGATCTCGCGGTACAGCCCGTGCCAGGGCGAGCCGATGAAATGCGCCTGAATGGTTTCCGTGACGTCGATCGTCCCTCTCGGAGATACGACAATTTCGGCGTCGAAGCGCTCGATGCGCAGTTCCTTCGCGTGCCCTGGCGGAACGAGCACAAATAGGAAAGCGAACAGAATGCTCTTGCGGAGCAGGCTGTGTGTGCGATGCGGAGCGTCGCGCCTCATAGAGCCGCGGTCCGATTAAGCGGTCGGCGCGTTGAAGCTGACCTTCGGCACTTCTCGTTCGGCAGGGGCGGTAACTTCAAAGAACTCTCGTGGCTTGAAGCCCATCATGCCTGCGAGAATGTTCGTCGGGAATTGCTGGATTTTGGTGTTCAAGTCGCGCACCACAGCGTTGTAGTAGCGCCGCGCATTCTGCACGGTGTCTTCAATCTGGGAAAGCGAATTCTGCAGCGAAGTGAAGCTCTCAATGGCGCGCAACTGCGGGTAGGCCTCGGCCAAGGCGAAAAGACTTTTCAAAGCGCCGGTGAGCATATTTTCCGCCTGCGCTTTGTCCGCGGGGCTGGTCGCGGTCATGGCGCGGTTGCGCGCAGTGATGACGGCCTCCAGCGTGCCCTTTTCGTGCCCCGCGTAGCCCTTCACGGTCTCGACCAGATTTGGAATCAGGTCGTACCGCCGCTTGAGCTGCACGTCAATGTCCGCCCAGGCGTTGTCGCACTGCACTTTCAGGCGGACCAGGCTGTTGTACAGGCCAACAAGCAGGATGCCCAGGACGATCAAGATTCCAAGGAGCCAAAGCATCGGCCAACCTCACACAGAGATGGATTGAAGCACTCTGCCGGCGCCGCCACTATACGTGGCCCCGGAACGGCTGTAAAGCAGACGGAGCCGCGGGATGGGCTAAACAAAAAATTCCGCGCACGAATCCAGGGAAAGACGGAAGTAGCTCTGGCGTTACTTCCTCGTTTGATTTATGCTGCGCCCGCGCCGCTGGGAGCGAGCGGCATTCCCCTCTCGCATGCTCTTTAAGACGATCAGCGCCGCAGTGTACGGGATTGATGCCTATCTCGTCGAGGTCGAGGTAGACGTCGGCTCGGCGCGTATGCAGGACTTCAACGTTGTCGGTCTGCCGGACAACGCCGTCAAGGAAAGCCGCGAACGAATCAAGTCTGCGCTGAAAAACTGCGGCTACGAATTCCCCCACGGGCAGGGTGTGACCATCAATCTCGCGCCCGCCGACGTGCGCAAGGAGGGCTCCGGGTTCGACCTCCCCATGGCGCTGGGGTTGCTCGGCTGTCTGGGTGCGTTCTTCGGCAAACCTCTTGGCGAATGCATGTTCCTCGGTGAATTGTCGCTCGATGGCAGCGTGCGGCCCGTGCGCGGCGCTCTTTCCGCCGCGCTGGCTGCGCGGGAACGAGGACTGCGCGCGCTCGCCGTTCCGGAAGCCAACGCGTGCGAAGCAGCCGTGGTCGAAGGCGTGGAGGTGTTTGCTCTGCGTTCGCTGCCGCAGGCGGTCGACCTGGTGAACTCGCCGGAGACGTTCGCGCCGGCGAAAGTGGATGCGCGAGAACTGCTTTCGGAGGCGGCGCAGTATTCGGTCGATCTGCGCGACGTCCACGGTCAGCAGGCGGCCAAGCGCGCCCTCGAAGTCGCCTGCGCGGGCGGGCACAACATCCTGTTCATCGGTCCACCTGGCGCGGGGAAGACGATGCTCGCTAAGCGCATTCCCACGATCCTCCCGCCAATGTCGCTCGAAGAAGCCATCGAAACGACGCGCATTCACAGCGTGGCGGGCACGCTCGAGGACGGGCGTGGTCTCGTCGGTACGCGGCCCTTCCGTTCGCCGCACCATACGATCAGCGACGCCGGTTTGATAGGCGGCGGCGCGGTGCCGCGCCCAGGCGAGGTCTCGCTCGGGCACAATGGCGTGCTCTTTCTCGACGAACTGCCGGAATTTCAGCGCAACGTGCTCGAAGTGTTGCGCCAGCCGCTCGAAGACGGTAACGTGACCATCTCCCGCGCGGCCATCAGCGTGACGTTTCCCTCGCGCTTCATGCTCGCCGCGGCCATGAACCCCTGCCCATGCGGCTACTTCGGAGATCCGACGCGCGAATGTCACTGCACGCCGCCAATGATTCAGCGATATGTGTCGAAGATTTCTGGCCCCTTGCTCGACCGCATCGACATCCACATCGAGGTGCCGGCGGTGAAATACAAGGAGCTGCGCGCGCCTTCCGCCGCAGAAGAGTCCATTGCCGTCCGGCGGCGCGTCCTCGAAGCCCGGCAGCGGCAACTGGAACGCTTCAAGGGCGACAAGAAGATCTATGCGAACGCTCAGATGATGCCGAAACTGATTCGCAAATATTGCGCGATCGCCGCGGACGGAGAAAAACTCCTGGAGAACGCCATCACGCGCCTGGGGCTTTCCGCGCGTGCCCATGACCGCATTTTGAAGGTCGCGCGCACGATTGCCGACCTCGATGGGGCAGCGTCCATCGAGTCCAAGCACCTGAGCGAGGCCATCCAGTACCGCACCCTGGACCGCTCGTACTGGGCCTGACACGCTCCCACCGGTTGCAATTCAGACGGTCATCAGATGTTTTTGACCCGCCCGGCTTCAGAAAGACTCTCGAACGGCGGCTCCATTGACTTGGGCTTGGGGGCTATGTTACCGATAACTAGAGGTTGTCTCATAAACACCTTCAACTCACTGGAGGGTTGAAGGATAGCTGCAAAGGGGTCAAATCCAATGCATGGATCTGACCGACGCCCAGTGGGCGATTCTCGAACCGGTATTCCGACCGAAGCGACGGTCCGACTGGCGGGGACGACCTTGGCGCGACACGCGGTCGGTGCTCAATGGCGTGCTTTGGATTCTGCGCACCGGCGCCCAGTGGCGCGAACTTCCCTCCAAGTATCCGCCCTATCAGACCTGTCATCGGCGTTTCCAATCCTGGCAGCAAGACGTTCCCGATCCACTGGCCGAAGAAAATCTCCTGAGCACCTCGGGCCGTGGCATTTTCCTGATGCGCGCATTCATGGATGAATTCGACGTGCTGCGCGGACGCAACGGCGGCGCCGAAATTGTCATGTCCAAGAGGTTGCCCGGGCGCGCGCAGTCTTCTCACAATGGCGAAGGCGCCAGCAGAAAACGGGGGTCCTAAACGATGCAGCTCAAAGCAACATCGCGAGTCGTGGGATCCATTGCCGTCGTGGATATCAGCGGGCGGATTACCCTGGGCGACGGGAGCGCTCTCCTGCGCAAAACCGTCCGCGGTCTGCTCGATGAAGGCCGCTCGCACATCCTGCTGAATCTGGGTGATGTGGATTACATCGATAGCTCGGGAATCGGCGAGCTCGTCAGCGGTTTCTCTACTGCGAAGAACCGCGGTGGCGAGCTCAAGTTGCTGAACCTCAGCCGCCGCGTTCACGATCTCTTACAGCTCACCAAGCTTTATACGGTATTTGATGTCTACTCGGACGAGGCCACCGCGCTTCGCAGTTTCGGCTGAACCCTGCCTGCCGCAGGCGGGCGGCACCCTCCCCGAGCGAGAACGAGTTCCACAGGAAAAGGGTCCTTTCGCGAAGGAAAGGACTCTCTCTGTTTTGCAGCTCGCCTCTGTCACCTCCGTAAGGCAGAATCCACACTATGGCGAGCCCGGCTGACACCGCGTGGATTATCGAGCAGACCCGTGCTCGCGGCTTTTCGTTGTGCGGAATCGCGCGCGCCGAAAGCTATCCCGAACACGCGCGGCTGCCGGAGTGGCTCGCCTGCGGCTATGCCGGCGAGATGCGCTATCTCGCAGATCCGCGTCGCAACGATCCGGCGCGCATCTTGCCCGGCGCTAAAAGCGCGATCGTCTGCGCGCTGAACTACAACTCGCGGCGTCCCTATTCGACCGAAGTGCCTGCCGATTCAACAGAAGAAGGGCCGCGCGGATGGATTTCGCGCTATGCCTGGGGTGACGACTATCATGAACTGATTTTGACGAAATTCAACGATTTGATCGGCGCCCTGCGCGAGAGATTCACTGAGCCCTTCGAGGCGCGCGCCTACGTGGACACGGGGCCCATTCTTGAGCGCGCGTTTGCGCACCGCGCCGGTCTCGGATGGCAAGGGAAGAACACGTGTCTCATCAACGAAGCGCTCGGTTCATGGTTCTTTCTGGGCGTCATCGTGACGACCCTCGAGCTCCTGCCCTCGCTGGGCCCGGCCGAGGCGCCGCCTCCCGATCTGTGCGGCAACTGCCGGTTGTGTCTGGACGCCTGTCCGACGGGCGCACTCGTCGAGCCATACGTGCTCGATGCAAGCCGGTGCATTTCGTATTTGACAATCGAGCTGCGAGGCAGCATTCCGGAGGAATTCCGCGCGCCCATGGGGAGACATGTCTTCGGCTGTGATATCTGCCAGGACGTTTGCCCGTGGAATCGAAGCGTGCCTGCCACTCAACTCGATTCCTTCCATCCGCGGAACATCTCTCCGAGGGAGAAGATGCCGGGGGAGAGCGACGCGCCGGCGCGCGCGGAGTCTCTCTTTCAGCCGCGCTTGGAATGGCTGGCTGCGCTGACCGAAGAAGAATTCCGCCGCATCTTTCGCGGAAGCGCGATCAAGCGGGCAAAGTGGCGCGGCATCGTGCGAAATGCTTGCATCGCGCTGGGGAATTCCTCCGCGCGGCGGGGCACGGTAACTCACGCTCGAATCAGTGCGCTGCTGGAGCGGCTCGCGGCTTCGCCTGACGCCGGGATCGCGGAGCACGCCCGCTGGGCGCTTGCGCGCTTGTGCGGAGAGAGCGCGTGAGACAAATCGCGTGGCGGTTGTGCGGTCTGCCTGCCGGCGGTAAAATCTCATGTGCCCGCATGAATTGCGGATTCATCCAATCTGTAGTAAGGAGGTATTCATGGCACAGCAAGCGGCTTCGCCAAAGGAGGGTTTCGTGCCCCACGCGCTTCCCCCGCTACCCTATGCACTCGACGCCC
>QHYP01000175.1 GCA_003224195.1 Acidobacteriota bacterium
AGTACGGGGAAAACGTAGCGATCTGCTTCTGAATCCACATCTCCACGCCAGAAATGCAGATCAATTACCTCAGCATCGTGGAACGACGGCCAATAGCCAAAGATTTCCGTCAACTTCCTGCTGTTCTCGATCAATGTTTCGATGTTCTCCATGATCTTGCGCCGAGAGGCTCACAACGAAAGATCGGACCGTCATTCACCGAGGCGAAGAGGCCGTCGGCTGGTCCTTTAGAATAATCAAGAACTGCCGAAGTTCCCGCCGCTGACGTTCGATGGCGGTGGCCTCTGTTTTCTCGACCTGCTCATACGCTTGAGATTCTTGATTGGCCTTCGCTTCTTCGCCAATTCGTTTGTAGGTCACACTGAGTCGGTAATGGGCTTCACCGAGGTGTGGGCTTACTTCAATCGCCTTCTTGTAAGCCCGAATGGCCTGCCCGAAATCGCCCCGCTCGGAATACAAAATCCCGAGTTGCAGGTAAGCTTCACCAAGCTTGGGATCGATTGTCACAGCTTTTTCGAGCAGCGCCTCGGCTTGGTGCAAGCCCTCCGAATTCCCGGATCCTCGCGCTCGTTTCCAAAGGATCAGCGCGTAATAATAATTGGCGAGAGGATTCCCGGGCTGCTCCCGCACAAACCGCGCCAGCCTCTGCTCGCCGCACGGCAGCGGCACCGCCGCTGCCTTTTCCATTTTGCCAAGGAAGAGATAGGGAGCCAGGTCAGCCGGCCTCAAGTCGGAGGCATCGCAGAGTCGGCGTGCCGCCTCGTCGTAGGAGCCGCTGGCGTAAAGAGCCGCCCCGAGTCCGGCCAACATCCTCGCTGAATTCGGATGAGCGCCGGACCCCTTGGTAAAAACTTCTGCAGCCGGCAGGGCGGCATTGTGGAGGAGCAGTTCCGTACCCCATTCGAAGTAATTCCGTTCGCTCGGGTCAAGGCGAGCGGCTTGTTCGTATTCACGGACGGCTCCCAGAGGATCGCCCAATCGCTCGTCGAAATCGCCTAACAAACGATGCCCCTCCGCCTTGTCCGCCTTCGTAGGCATTTTGCCGACTTGCTCGCGAGCCCGGGTAAAGTCGCCGCTGGCTCTGTAAGCCAGCGCCAGATTGATTGCATTGGCCTGGTTTCCGGGGTTGAGCTTGTAAGCTGACTCCAGCAGCGGGATGGCTTCCCCATATCTTTTGGAGAGGAAGTACAATTCTCCGAGCTGACGATTCGCCTCGAAGCTTGCGGGTGCCTCGACCAGGGCTGCACGCAGCCTATTTTCAGACTCACGCGTTTCGCGGCTCGCCGTGCCTGCTTCGGGAAGACCAGCCGAGTTTTCCTCCGACCCGCTGGATTTGAGCGCACGAGTCTCCTGGGCGAGTGCTTCGCTGGTTCGCGAGGTAGTGTCCGACGCGTGCAGCCCGACATTAATCCAGTCAGTAACCCCTGCTACCGTGAAATTGGGTTCGTCCTTAAATTCCATCGCTCCGGCCGAGGAAAGAGAAGATTGGGATGCGCCGGAAGAAGCGAGACTCGCCCCTTCCGAAGTTTCCAGGACCAAATTAATCTCCTTCTTCTCTCCAGGTGACAATACCAGGGGGTTTGTGCCAGCGTTCCGCAACCCTGATTTCTCCGCACTCACGATATAAGTGCCGGCGGAGAGGGCTGGAAAGACGAAAGTCCCGTCCGCATTAGTTTTCGTCTCGATCGGTCCCGAATGGCCCTTCTCCCGAAGAAGCACGGACGCACCGGCAACAGGCTCACCTATCGAGTTCCGAACGGTACCCTTAACCGAGGTTGTGTCCTGGTGCTGTGGAGAAGAACCGTGCGAGAACGCCGCCGTGCTTGACAAGCTGACGAGCACAGCTAGCACGAGGAGGGCCACACGACATTGATTGTCGATTGCTTCAGATGAGGACCGCAAAGTGTGCGAGCAAGACATCATTGAAACCAAATTCTCTTGTCTGCACCGAGAGTCACGCCTCGTTTCCAGATTTCAGCATATTCTATCCTCCGCAATCGTCACTCGCAACCGTTCTGCTCAAAGTGGCGGAGCCTATCCACATCGTATGTCCGTGGAGTAGTTGAAGTGTTTGAGCGAGAAGCGTCGATCGGGATGACCACCCGACTGGGGAAAGCCGAGCAGCGTGCAGCGACGAGAATCGCCACGCTATGACTGCTCCTGCTTACTACTTCGATCTCGTGCCTGAGATGAAAAACCCTCACGACCTTCGCCCGCGCTTGGTCTAATCCGCCTGTCGGGCTCATGCGATGGTCATTACGCGGCGCACATTGTCAAATACGCGAGCATGGGCATGGCGTGCGGGGGTACTCTCTTCGCCAGAGAATCTCATTCGGACGTTGGCGCGCGAAATCTACACCTTACACGCGGAGTTGCGGCAATTTGTACGCTCGTGTACGCTCCTAGCTTTGCGAAGGCCGATTGCGGAACCAGATGACGCGCTTGTCGAGGATCATTGATTGCTTTCGTTCGCAATTTGGCGCGACCCCGGGTGTCTACCAGACTCTGAGGCGTGTCAACTTGCTCGGTCAATGTTGATCCTCACCTTGGGCGGTCACATATCCGTGTCTTGAGAGGGCCAGCGAGCACGAGTCAGCCACAAGATCAACGTACAGCTCTAGAAAAACATGAGAGGAATCATTTCATGAACAACGAATTTTGGAGAGCCTTACTCCCGTTGGTATCAATGCTCTGGCTTGTTGGTGACGCGGCAGCCCAATCGAGCTACGACCTGCGCTCACCTGACGACAGAATTGAAGTAAGGATTCGCACTGTCAAAGCGATCCGCTACGACGTGCTGCTGAAGGGCAGAGCTTTGCTGGAGGATTGCACTCTCTCCTTCGATGTCGACCACAAAACGCTGGCGCACGAGCCGAAGGTTGTCAGCGCAAAAAAACGCACGTACGACCAAGTCGTCGAGCCTCCGATCCGTCAGAAATTCGCGAAGATTCGCGACAACTACAACGAGTTACGCCTCGAGATGGAAGGGGAGTATGCACTGGTCTTTCGCGCCTACAACGAAGGCGCCGCGTATCGTTGGGAAACATCTTTCTCCCAAGAACAGGTGAAAATCTACGATGAAGAGATGAAACTGAACTTCCCCAGGGACTTCATCACCTACTATCCACGGGAAGACAGCTTCTTCTCACATAACGAACGAAGATATGTTCCGCAACATTTGTCGGAGATCGCTCCAGCGTTCATCGCAACTCTTCCTGCCGTTGTGGATGCCGGAGGTGGAGCTAAGGTCGCCATCGCGGAATCGGACGTGGAAGAATACCCGGGCATGTGGCTGCGCGGCACCGGCGGAAATGGGCTTTCCGCAACTTTTCCCCCGTACCCTTTGAAGGAAAAATTGGAACGAGATCGTGATCTGAAGGTTGTTGAGAGCGCAGACTACATTGCCGTTACCCACGGCGCGCGCACATTCCCTTGGCGCGTGTTCGGAATTGTAGAAAAGGACGGAGACCTGCTGACAAATCAGATCGTCTGGCTGCTCGAGAAGCCGTCGCAGCTCCAAGACACATCCTGGATCAAGCCGGGTAAGGTCGCCTGGGACTGGTGGAATGCCAACAACGTCTACGATGTCGACTTCAAAGCCGGGATCAACACCCAGACTTACAAGTATTACATCGATTTCGCCGCGAGGTACGGCATCGAGTACATCATTCTCGACGAAGGCTGGTACAAACTCGGGAATTTGCTCGAAGTCGTACCGGAAATCAACATGGAAGAACTCACGGCTTATGCCAAACAAAAGAATGTCGGAATCATTCTTTGGGTGATCTGGAAGACGCTCGACGATCAGCTCGAGCCGGCGCTCAATCAGTTCGCGAAATGGGGCGTCAAGGGAATCAAGGTTGACTTCATGCAGCGCAGTGACCAACTTCTGATCGACTACTATCACAAAATCAGCCGCGAGGCGGCAAAGCGCAAAATGCTTGTCGATTTTCACGGAGACCAAAAGCCCGCCACAATGACGCGCACCTGGCCCAACCTAATCAGCACGGAAGGAGTCAAAGGCCTCGAATGGAGCAAGTGGAGCGCGGAAACCGAACCGGAACACAACGTCACTCTGCCGTTCACAAGGATGTTCCTGGGCCCGATGGATTACACGCCAGGTGCGATGCTCAATGCACCCAAAACCAGCTTTGCCCCAATCTTCAACCATCCGATGAGTC
Organism: Acidobacteriota bacterium; assembly: GCA_003224195.1. Taxonomy (GTDB): domain Bacteria; phylum Acidobacteriota; class Terriglobia; order Acidiferrales; family UBA7541; genus Acidiferrum. The sequence goes on from QHYP01000175.1 coordinate 4,182, forward strand.
TTGGCACTCGGTGCCACCAACTCGCGATGTATATCGTGTACGAAAGTCCGTTGCAGATGCTCGCCGACAGTCCATCGAATTATCTGCGCGAACCGCAGGTCATGGATTTTCTGGCTCCCGTCCCCACCCAATGGGACGAAACGAAGGTGCTCGATGGTCGAATCGCTGAATTTGTCGTTGTGGCGCGAAGAAACGGCCGTGACTGGTATATAGGTGGAATGACAAACTGGACGTCACGTGAGCTCGAAATCGACTTGTCCTTCTTGCCCCAAGGTAACTTTTCGATGGAAGCTTTCCAGGACGGCGCAAATGCCGATCGCTACGGGAGCGACTACAAGGTCACGAAGAGCCAAGTCAACCACACGACGAAGCTAAAAGTCACATTAGCGCCAGGAGGCGGCTGGGCAGCAAGGATAATTCCCTGACTCTATCCTGACACGAAGTTTTCAAAGCGTTGAAAGCGAGCTTCAAGGCAGCAATCATTGAGTCAGTACAGCCCCGAAACCATTGAAAAGAGATGACCTGCCCCCCGTTTTTG
>QHYP01000176.1:0-4575 GCA_003224195.1 Acidobacteriota bacterium
TAACCTTGACGCCCTTGCACTCGCCATCTCTGCCTCGAGTTTCCGCCGCCGCCGCGGCCGCGCAGCTCACGGCAAACTCGCAGGTCCGGCAGGCGCTGGATTGGCTCCAAGACAACCTCAACTGGATTAATGACGAGCAGGCACGCATCACCGCCATCCCCGCGCCCCCCTTCCGGGAGCAGGAACGTGCAACCGCTTTGAAGATCGCCCTTTCCTCAGCCGGTCTGAGCGCGCAGATCGACTCCGCCGGCAATGTAATCGGAGAATTGCGCGGTTCCGCCGACAACGCGGTCGTGGTGCTCTCCGCGCATCTCGACACCGTCTTTCCCGCGGGCACGGAGATTCGTGTCCGCCGCGAAAACAACCGCATCTACGCTCCGGGGATTTCCGACAACGGAACGGGTCTTGCCGCTCTCGTCGCTGTGGCTCGTGCGTTGCAGGCGGCGCGGCTGAAGCCGGAGAAGACCATCCTGTTCGTCGCGAACGTCGGAGAAGAAGGGGAAGGAAACTTGCGCGGAATGCGCGCGCTCGTGAATGACTACCGCGAACGGCTGAAGGCAGTCCTGGTCCTTGACGGCGCGGGGACCGACCACGCCAGTACCATGGCGCTGGCATCGCGCCGCATTGAAGTCGTCGTCACCGGGCCTGGCGGGCACAGTTGGTCGGACTTCGGCATACCCAACCCCATCAACGCACTGGTCCGCGGCGCCGTGCGTTTCATCAATACGCGCGTTCCCGCCAGCCCGCGTACGAGCTTCAATATCGGCGAAATCGCGGGCGGTACCTCCGTAAACTCCATCCCGCACGAAGCCCACATCAAGGTGGACATTCGCTCGGAGAGCGAGGACGAGCTCGTGCGGCTGGAAAGCGCGCTCCGCGAAAGCATCGCCGCCGGCGTGCGCGACGAAATGGAAGCCGCGAGCGACCGCGCCCGCGGCAACCTAGAATGGAAACTCGAATCGCTCGGCAGCCGCCCGGGCGGGGAACTCGCCCCGAATTCGCCGCTTCTGGCCGCGCTTCGCGCCGCTGACGAAGCTCTCGGCATGCATTCGCGGCTCGAGCGCTCTTCGACTGATGCGAATGTTCCGCTCTCGCTCGGGATTGACGCCATGGCCGTCGGCGCGGGTGGGACGGGCGGCGGCGCGCATTCGCTTCAAGAGTGGTACGATCCGGCGGGCCGCGAGCTTGGCTTGAAGCGCGTTCTTCTTACGCTGCTCGGCATTTCCGGCATCTCTGCGGAAAAATCCAGATGAACAAGTATTCGTCCAAGTTTCTGCTCGGCAGTCTTCTCGCAGCTCTGGCGTGTTTCGCGCAGTCGGAAAGCACAGTCACCGTCTATCGCAATGCGCGGATTTACACCAATAATCCGGCGCGGCCCTGGGCGGAAACTCTTGCGGTGCGGGGAGAAACTCTTTTGGCTGTTGGCTGGAACGATGAGGTCATGAAAACGGCGGGGCCGGCCGCGAAGGTCGTCGATCTGGGCGGGCGGTTCGTCATGCCTGGTTTCAATGATGCCCACGTGCACCTCGGCAGCGCGGGTCAGGATTTGTTGAATGTGCGCATGAACGGCGCTGCCTCTGTCGCCGAGTTGCAGAAGCGTTTGAGCGACGCAGTGGCTAAAACGAGGCCCGGCGAGTGGATCGTCGGTGCTGGCTGGGACCATACGCTCTGGCCCGAAAAAAAGTTTCCGAACCGGCAGCAGCTCGACGAAGTCGCGTCAAAGAATCCGGTGTTCTTGACGCACATTTCCGGACACGTAGCCGTGGCAAATTCCCTCGCTCTGCAGCTTGCCCGGATCACCAAGGACACGCCGAGCCCGAGCGGCGGCGAAATCGAGCTTGACGCCGCGGGCGACCCCACGGGCATGCTCAAAGAAGGTGCGGCGATGGCGCTTGCCCGCTCGAAGATTCCGCCGCCCACACCCGAACAGCGGCGCCGCGGCATCGAGCTGGCCCTGGCCGATCTCGCCAAAAACGGCGTCACTTCCACCCAGGACAACTCCTCCTGGGAAGATTTTCAGACCTATCAGCAACTGAAAAAGGAAGGCAAGCTCACAGTCCGCATCACCGAGTGGCTCCCGTTTCCCGCCCCGCTTGAGCGACTCGAAGCCATGCGCCGCGAAGGCGGCACAACAGATGCTTGGCTCAAGACCGGCGCCCTCAAGATGGTCACGGACGGCGCGCTGGGCTCGCGCACGGCTGCAATGCTTGCGCCCTATTCCGACGATCCTTCGACGAGCGGGATTATGACCATGGAGCCGGAGAGACTCCGCGAGCTGGCCATCCAGCGCGATAAAGCCGGATTTCAGCTGGCCTTCCACGCCATCGGCGACCGCGCAAATCGGGTCGCTCTGGATGTGTTTGAAGCCGTCGCAAGAGTGAACGGTTCGCGCGGCCGTCGTAATCGCATCGAGCATGCACAGGTGGTTGCGCCGGAAGATTTTGCGCGCTTTGCCAAGCTGAACGTCATCGCGTCCATGCAGCCTTCGCACGAAACCACCGACATGCGCTGGGCCGAGCAGCGCCTTGGCCCGGAGCGCGCCAAGGGCGCCTATGCGTGGGCCTCCTTGCAGAAAGCCAGGACGCGTCTTGCTTTCGGAACCGATTACCCCGTGGAAGTGATTAGCCCGATGCGCGGCCTCCATGCCTGCGTCACTCGGGAACTGGACGACGGCGGCCCGCCGGGTGGTTGGCAGCCTCAGGAGAAGATTGCGCTCGAAGACTGCATTCGCGCTTACACTTCGGGCTCCGCCTACGCGGAATTTGAGGAAGAAAAGAAGGGCGAGCTGAAACCCGGCGAATTTGCCGACTTCGTCCTCCTCTCGGACGATCTGATGAAGATTCCCGCTGCGCAGTATACAAAAACGCGCGTTCTGCTGACCGTTGTCGGCGGCAGGACTGCGTATCAGAAAAAGTAGATCCGAGCAATTTCCCCGGCGTATTCCTTTCCAGTTGTCTCCATATACCGCACAAGTACCTTTCGTCCCTTCCATCTCGGGCAAGTCTCGGGTGAAGGAGCTGGCATGTCGTCTGGATAGGAGAATTGCACGTTTCCAAACTTTGCCGCGTGAAGAGTCAAGGGTCCTTTAGCCATGCCCAGGGTCAAAAGGATTTCCGGTGCCTTAGAACAGTCCGCGCTGCGAATGCTTCCTTCCGTTTCGACTGGATGCCATGCAGGCTGGTCGGTAGCCGGCCGTGTTTCGTTCGAGTTCGCGCTGCCAGGCGCTGCGGCAGGCGCCACAATAACTTCGGTATGAGCCGCATTCGCCGAGGCACCGTCCTGGACCGTTGCCTTTCGGTTGCTTACCCAGGCAGCGTGTTCCTGAATACGCCGGAGCAAATCACTGGCCATTTGTTTTTCTTGCGGCGACCCGGCGGCCGCCAGAATCTTCTCGGCGACAGTCTTGGCCTCTGTGTCGCGGTCGTTGCCCATCAACAGGTAGGCAAGATTGACCGCGTAGGTGTGCGTGGCAGGGTCCAACTGAACCGCCTTTAACTCCATATCGATGGCCTTCTTCTGGGTCTCGGGGGAACGGGAATAGACTTGCGCAAGAACGTCGTAAGCCGGCGCGAATTGCGGGTTCAGCTGGATTGCCTTTTCCAGGTTGGTCCGCGCTTCTTCCCGGCCGGATTCATCCGAACGTTCGCTGCTATGCGTCAACAGCATGCCGTGATAATAGGCTGGAGCAAAGCCGGTCGAACCAAGCCGGAGCGCTTCTTGCATTTCCTTGTCCGCATCTTTCATCTCCCCTCGGCGATAATGGTAAAAACCCATCGCTTCGTGCGCTAGGGCGAGGGTGGGTTCGATCTTCAGCGCCTCTTCGAGAGGTTCCCGCGCTTCCTCGACTCGGTTATGGTGAGTGAAAAAGTCGCCACGCAGCGCAAGAGCCTCGCCGGGGGATAAGCCTTGGGCGGCGTAACTTTTCGTCGCTGTTTGCAACGTGATCTTGACAATTCCGATCTGGAAACTTGATTGCTGCGCGTAGCTTTCGAGCTTTTTCCCAAAACGCTTGAGGTCCCCGAATGCCTCCTGAGCGGCCGCTACCTGATTGCCCGACTTGGTCCAAGCCGTGAGGAATTTGCTCAGGAGCTGTTCCTTTCTCGCTTCCGGATCCATCATCAGGTAGTGAACCAGCGCCCAGGATTCCGCGTAAAAGATGGAGGCCCGGTTTGCTTCGTTGTAGTACGGCGAACCATAACTCACTTCGAGCAAAGTTTCTATCGGCAGAAACTTGTTCTGGCTCAAAATATACAGGTGTCCGGGATCGATCGTTCCCGTTTTGCTTTCCTTTTCACCCAGAGTCGAATTGCCAAAAAACTCCGCAAAGCCCTCCCCAAGCCAGAGGGGGAGCCGGTCGAAATTGAGCCGTAGTAAGGCGTGCGTGTATTCGTGATAGAGAGCGTGAAAAGGATTTGTTCCCTCGGCATCCAGTTGCAAGATCACGTAGTCCTTATCCTGGCCGGCCTGGTACATCCCCGCCGGATGCATGTGGCCCTTTGTCTCCCACTCCTCTGGAAGCAGCTGCTTCATCGTGTTTTGATTCTTGGCCGCAAGGATGAGGATGGGCTGCGGTGG
>QHYP01000176.1:4588-5179 GCA_003224195.1 Acidobacteriota bacterium
ATCTGCTCGAATTGGTCCGCCACCTTCCGCGCTTCTTTCTCGCTCGCGTTGGTCGCCACCGTAAAGTGCGGACTCCGGACTTCGATCCAATTGTCGGCAGCGCGCGCTGAGGTGCAGGTGGCGAGAAGGAAGAATACGAGTCCGATGCCACACAGGCGGGATGATTTCGCTGACACGATATGCAGCATGTAAGCGAATTGACTTAGCCTGTCAAGCCCATAACACTGTGCGGGACAAGTTGTCACTCTCGCTCGAACCCCATAAACTGTTCGATCTTCGATTTCTCGGAATAGCAAACGATGCTCGAAAGGCGTCTGCGCGCTGATCTCGCTCTGGCCCTGTGTTCTTTCTTTTGGGGGGTCACGTTTGTCGTCGTCAAGGGGGTGCTGAGCTACGCGTCGGTATTTCTTTTCCTCGCCCTGCGGTTCACGCTCGCCGCCGCTCTCATGGTGATGTTCCAGCCGCGACTTGTGCGGAACGTGAAGCGGTCGGAGTTGTTGGCGGGAGCGGCGCTGGGGTTTTTCATGTTGAGCGGCTACTGCTTCCAGACGGCGGGCCTGCTCTACACAACACCCGCAAAATCCGGTCTTG
>QHYP01000176.1:5242-11328 GCA_003224195.1 Acidobacteriota bacterium
CGGGGGTGTGATTGCGTCGTTTGCGGGGCTTTATTACCTGACTGTGCCGCCAGAAGGCATCCGTCATCTGAACATCGGCGATCTGCTGACGTTCATTGCCGCGACGTTCTATGCGTTCCACATCATTCTGGTCGGACGCTACACGAAACTCCATTCGGTCGTCGCGCTGAGCGTCTTGCAGGTGGCCGTCTGCGCCCTTCTGGCCTGGATTGCCACGGCCGGCGCCAACGCTCTCGGCCTGGAGCGCGTGCGCTTCGTAAGCCGGTGGGAGCTGTACGCGGGCGTCGCCGTCTGCGCCGTCTTCGCAACCGCCGTCGCCTTCACGATTCAACTGTGGGCGCAGCGCTTCACATCCGCGAGTCACGCCGCGATCCTCTTCACGCTAGAGCCAGTCTTCGCCGCGCTCACTTCCTACTTGCTGATTCACGAGCGGTTCGGCAGACGCGCTGGAATCGGCGCAGCGCTAGTCCTTGCCGGAATTTTACTCGCCGAATTGAAGGGGCCGGCACCTGCTGCTCCGGAAGCGGCGGAGCCGACATGTGAAGCGGCGTAATCGGATTGTCAGCGGCCATTGGAGTAATGCTTGATGTCCACGGGTTCGTACATCGTGGCGGTTTCGTGGTGCGCGCCTTCGTAGGCGGCGATAGCGGCTTCGTGCTGGAGGGATGTGCCGATGTCGTCGAGACCCTTCAGGAGTACTTCTTTCCGCGCGGGCGCGATCTCAAACTGATAAACCAAATTGTGGGCGTCGCGGACGGTCTGGCTGGGCAGATCGACGCTCAAGGAATATCCCGGCTCACTCTCGACGCGCCGGAAGAGTTCGCTGATCTCCTCCTCCGTCAAGGTCGCCGGGAGAATGCCGTTCTTGAAGCAATTGTTATAGAAGATATCGGCGTAACTTGGCGCGAGAATGACGCGAAATCCGTAGTCCTTGATGGCCCAGGGCGCGTGCTCGCGGCTCGAACCGCAGCCGAAATTGGCCCGCGTGAGCAGGACTGAAGCGCCAACATAGCGCGGAGAATTCAACACAAATTCCGGATTCGGTTTCTCGCCCGCGAGATAGCGCCAATCGTAGAAAAGAATCCTGCCGAAGCCGTCACGCGTGAGCGCCTTAAGGAATTGCTTGGGCACCATCTGATCGGTGTCCACGTTGACGCGGTCGAGCGGGGCGACCAGGCCAGTGTGAGTGCTGAACGGTTGCATTGTTCTCTCGAGCTCCTCGGATGCCGGCCTAAAGGCCGGCGCTACCTAATTCCTACTCCACAGGGGCAACGTCAAATTCGCGCACGTCCACAAAATGGCCGGCGATGGCCGCGGCGGCCGCCATCAGCGGGCTGACCAGATGCGTGCGACTGTCCCTGCCCTGACGGCCCTCGAAATTGCGATTCGAGGTGCTGGCGGAGCGCTCGTGCGGTGGCAGGACATCGGCATTCATGCCGATGCACATGCTGCAGCCCGCGTCGCGCCACTCGAACCCCGCCTCGCGGAAAATCTTGTCCAGGCCCTCTTCTTCCGCCGCCGTTTTGACGACGCGCGATCCAGGCACAACCAGCGCCTGCTTGATGCTTCGCGCGACGTGTTTTCCGGCGACCAGATTGGCCGCGGCGCGAAGATCGTCGAGCCGCGAATTCGTGCACGAGCCGATGAAGACGCGGTCCACCGGAATGTCCACGATGCGCGTGCCGGGTTTCAGGCCCATGTATTTCAGCGCGCTCTCGGTCGCCTTTTGATCGTTGGGATTCGAGAACGCCGCGGGATCGGGCACGCGGCCGGTGACATCGGTGACCATGCCGGGATTGGTGCCCCAAGTGACTTGAGGAGCTATCTGCGCCGCGCTGAGCTCCACGGTCAGGTCGAATTTCGCGCCCGGGTCGCTCGGGAGTTGATTCCAGCGCTCCACGGCATCCTGAAAGGCTTTGCCGCGGGGGACAAACGGGCGACCTTCGAGATACGCGAAGGTAGTCTCGTCCGGCGCGACCATGCCGGCGCGGGCTCCGGCTTCGATGGACATATTACAAACGGTCATGCGGCCGTCCATCGAGAGGCTGCGAATGGCTTCACCGCCGTACTCAACCACGTGCCCATTGCCGCCGCCGATGCCGATCCTTCCGATGATGGCCAGGATGATGTCCTTTGCGGTAATTCCTTTTGGCCTTTTGCCGTTCACAACGACGTACATGGTCTTGGAGCGCCACTGCACCAGGCACTGCGTGGCAAGGACGTGCTCCACTTCGCTTGTGCCGATGTGTGGCTGTCGCCGCAGACAACCGTGAGGCCGGGTTGCGTGATGCCGAGCTCGGGACCGATGACATGGACGATGCCCTGATTGCGGCTGTGCATGTCGAAGAGCCGGACGCCGGTTTCCGCGCAGTTTTTCTCCAGCGCCTCGAACTGGAGACGGGCGGCTGTGTCCAAAATGGGCAGCGTGCGGTCCGTCGTGGGGACCGAGTGGTCCATGACGGCAAAGGTGAGATCGGGGCGGCGGACTTTGCGGTTTTCGGCGCGCAGACCGGCGAAGGCCTGAGGCGAGGTGCCTTCGTGGATGAGGTGGCGGTCAATGTAGATGAGCGCGGGCTTGCCCGGCTCTTCGCGAACGAGATGGGATTCCCAGATTTTTTCGTAGAGTGTTTTCGGTGGCATGGTCGCTCGCTCGGATTTTAGCACTCGGGGTGTGGATGTCCAATGGGAGGGCGGCTTGCGAATGGTGACGCGTGATTCCTGACTTGTGATTCGTGATTCGTGGAAGACAGAGTCGGAGTTCCACTTTGGGAAGAGTTGGTACACACCCCCGTGTATTTCGGAAAGAGTGCGGAAGGGATTGAAAGCAAAGAGCTTGGAGGGGATTCTGTTGTGTACGGAAAATGGAAGAGTGCGCAAGCGTATGAAAACAAAGGAGGCATTTTTCGAGGGAAGAGCGGGGATGAACACAGAGATCGCGGAGCGTACAGAGAGCATGGAGGAGGAGCAAGGCGGAGCAGGTGCGCCACGGCGGGCGGACTCAGTACGGCGGGCAGGCGCGAGGGGACGGTGGCGGGGAATCATGCCGGAGGATAGCATATTGATATCAGTTGGTTAAGTCATTTGCAGGGAATGGTTGGAATCGAGGGTTGAACGGGCGCAGATGAGGGTTGAACGCGCAAGGAGGAATCTCCACACGTGCCCTGAAGCATCGTCGGGCGGCTGCGGAGAACAAGGTACAAAGGCCTGATGTGCAGCCTTTATGTCAGGGCTGAAGCCCTGACCCCCCGGCGAAGAATACGTTGCCGCAATGCTGGGCGGGCGGCAGACTCCGCTGGATGCGGTTGCGAGCACGCGTTGACGGTTTAGGCCGAGGCCCGGGCATCGGTCGCATGAAGCTCCGTGACACCCCGCGTGTAAGTCGCACACCGCCAAGCGAAGACCCGCGGGTAGCCTCGGCGCGTGAGGCACCCGCTACTGCATCTCTCCTCAAGTTTGGAGAGAGGCGAGGGCTTTTTTCTGCATCAGTAGGTTTTCTTCTGCAAGTGCTCAATGCGCTTCAGCAATTCCGAAATATACCCCAGCGATTCATTAAGACCCGGGTAGAAAATGCTTGGATGAGCACATTCGTTTCGCTTGTTTAGCAAACCTTGTAGTGCCTTCGCTTCATTCTTCTGGCACAGGCCGGAAGCGTGAGCAGCTTCGATAATTTGGAATTCCGGCACCTTTTCCCGAAGGTCTTCCATTGCCGTGAAAGTCCAGGCCGGCCTTGCGGAATGCAGCTTGACCAAGCCGTCCGAAGCCAGTTTTTCTTCGAAGAAGTCCATGAACGCGGCCCAGGCCATCACGTGGGCGGCGCGATACAGCTCATTTTCCAAGCAGCGGAGCGATTGCCGCATCAAGTCGTCCTGTTTCAAGCTGAGCGCGGTCAGCTTTTTGTAAGTTGCGTCAAGTTGCACAACACGCGACGGCGAACTTTCGTGTTTGCCCAGCAGCCCATGCGCTTCTGCGGCAAAGGCGCGCGTCTTTCCTAGAAGATTCTGAATGGCCTCGATCATTCGGGAGTAATCAAGTGCTTCTTCATTGCCGCGAAGAATTTGTCATACACGGAAGCGTCGTCGGTCGCCTGAAGTTGAAGCGCAATGTTAATGTTCACGGTAAGGCCAGATTGCTGCATCGGCTTGATTGTTTTGGACGAGGGTTTCTTCGAGCCACTCCCGCCTTCCGCCGAGACTTCTACTTCCACTTCTTCGGCGGCCTCCGATTCAAAATCACTAAGCTCGCACAGCGTTTTGAAAGTACGCACTGTAAGATTAAGAACCGCTTCCCCGGCCTTTGAGTGGCTACTAAAGTAATTTCGCAGAGCTTCGTTATCCTTCTGATTCGCGTCTGGGTAGATCGCGAAAAGATCGGCGTAAAGTCCCCTTACCGCTGTCGCCATGACGGAAGGTCCGACTCCCTTATTTCTGTATCGCTGCCACACCTGCGTGGGCACACCAGAACCATCGACAAATTTCAAAGCCTTCAGCACGGGTAGAATGTAGCGATCGTTGCTGCTCGTGAATCCAAGCGAGTTCAAAACCTGAAGAGTTACCTTGTCAGGCACGCCTGTCGAGGGAATTTTCTCGAAGAAGCGCCGAAGGCTTGCCGGATTGGGCGTATAAGGAAAGTCGCGCACGTGTTATCTCCCATCATAGAGAGCTAATCGATAGATATCGTACCGAAAGTAATAGGAGGACGGCACAGGGTAGCATGCCGGCGTCTTGCCGTACAATGGACATATGATTCTAGAATAGAGCGGCATGCCGGATTATGGCGCGCTGAATCAATCACTTGCGCGCGGCGGCGGGCAGGCGCCCGGCGGTTCTCGCCAGGCCGACGTTCCGAGCGCAGATCACACCGGCAGAGTGCGGTGTAATCGGCGAAGGGGACCCGGCCGCGAGGCGGGCCCTCCTTCGCATGGGTGCAGCGTGTTTCCTGTTCTAAGGTTCAGTGAACGTGCTCTGGAACGTGCCCATGCCGTCACTGGTGGTGACGCCGTTCTCGAAGAAGCAGCCTCCGCCGAACGACAGGCCGACGGACTGCACATTGTGAATCGCGACCTCGAAGGCCTCCATGGTTTCCAGATTGTTGTCATTGAACTTGCCGTTCCAGTCCGACCACATATGCACGGCATCGACAGGCTGGCTTATGGTCATCGGCATCTGGGGGTCAGTAAAGAGTGGCACGTGCACCGGGTTCGACCACCAGAACTGCGTAAAGAAGCCCGTCGTGCCCGTGCCGGTCGTACCGGATGCCTTCGGGGACGTGAAGTAGAACCGCACGAAGGTCTCGCCCGGGTCGCAGGGGGTGCTCCGATGCTGGAACGTGCCGGAACCACCTGTGACACTGACGGTGACGTTCAACGTCTTCATGCTGAGATCACCGGTCAGGCTGGCGTCGGTGGTGGTGAGCAGTGCGGTGAATGTATTGGGTTTGAATGGGAACGAGACGGTGGTGCCGTCATTTGTCGCTGGCATTGACGCCGCCGACACTCGCGGTGCGATTGCCTGGCCCGAAGGGTTGAAATCGAAGACCGTCCAAGAGGTGGGGGGCGTGGCGGCCGGATCTAGCGTGCAGCTTAGTCCCGTGGGGTCGCTGGTCAGCGCTTGGACTTCCGCCGTGAGCTGAAGGAGTGTGGCTGAATCGACCGCAAGGGTAACGCTGTGGCCATCGTTACACGAAAGCGTGACTTGCGTGTCTCCAATGGTCTGGCCGAGAGAGGGGTTCGCAACCAAGAAGAGAATCAGCAGCACTGCCGCAGAGCCGACTCCCAAGGTCGGTGCGAGCCATAGGGTTGTCCTCAATGCTTTCTTCCATGGGTTCTTCCGGGGGTTCTTCTGGCCTGACATGGCGTTATCTCCTTTCAGTTAAAGAGTGTTCAAACCCGAGTTTCCCGCTAAAAGTGCGAAAACGGCCCGACGTGGGCCATGGGTGAGAACCTTGACCCGCTGAGGAGGCTGGATCATGGGTTTGTAAGGCAGCTTTTTACAGAATGGCCTCTATGCGTCAATTAGGGTAAATCCCCAAACTGCGTAGGGTGAATCCTGTAGGAACGGGCAGTTCAGAGAAGCGGCTTTAGCGTCGAT
>QHYP01000177.1:0-7119 GCA_003224195.1 Acidobacteriota bacterium
TCCCACTTTCACGCCCTTATTCATGCCGCGATTGATGTAAACATAGTCGCCCTGAACGAACGTGATCTTGTAATTCGACTGCTCCCCCGAAATCACCCGCATCTGGTCGGGCACTTTCTGGTCGGTGAAGAATCCCGAGCAGTAAAGAGAAGACTGATCGGGCTGCAGCCGTGTAGGCGCCGGTTCGGCGGCAGGCGCAGGAGCATTTTGGGCGGCGCAAATCCCCGCCCCCAGCAGAATCGAGAGACACAATCCAACAGCGTTGGCGCGCATGGAGAAACCCCTCCGAGAACACACCGCACAGGAAGTGCGTAAATCTTCTAGGCCAAGCTATCAGGCGTGAAGGAGAGCGTCAAGAGAATGCCGAGGCTGCTTTACACAGTTGATACCGCATGATACAAGCCGTGCCTTCAATAAAATGGCAGAAACGCGACTGGGAAACGGGCTGTTCGGAAGAGGCATCGACCGGATCTGTGCTGTTGTGGCTGCTCGGACGGCCCGCGGGATGGCTTCGCAAGTACTTGCAGCCAGGCGCCTTACGCAAACCATCGAAATACGGCTGGACTGGCTGCGCAATGACCGGCAACGCAGGTCATTCTTAGTCTGGCTCCGCGGGCGCCATCCGCCGGCGCGCCTCATCGCCACCTGCCGCACGGTGCTTGGCGGTGGGCGCTTCCGCGCAAGCACGAAGAAGGAACTCGCTTGGCTTTCAGCAGCGGTAACCGCCGGCTGCGCTTGGTGCGATCTTGAAATCGAATCCTTGCGGAAACTTGCGCCTGCGTCCGTTCGGCAAGCGCTCGCATCGGCAAGAATTCTCCTGTCGTTTCATGATTTTCGGCGAACGCCGGCTCGGCTAGGGCAGCTCTGGAACGAGGGGCGCCGTTGGCAGTCTGCCTGCGTCAAATTCGCGCCGCAAGCCAACACCATTGGCGACAGCCTGCGCATTTTACGCCTGGCGCGGAATCGCCGCGAGATTGTTGTTGTGCCAATGGGAGAAATCGGCCTGCCCGCGCGCATCCTGGCGTTGCGGGAGGGCAGCGCGCTCGCGTACGCCCCCGTCGAAACGGCCACCGCGCCTGGCCAAATTTCTCTTCACGAGCTCAAGCACCTCTACCGGGCGCACGAGCTCACGCGCCGCACTCGCGTGTACGGCGTAATCGGCGATCCCATCGGACACTCGCTCAGTCCGCTCTTGCACAACACGGGTTTCGTCGCGCGCAATGTGGACGCCGTCTATCTGCCGTTTTTGGTGAAGGGATTGCCGGATTTTCTGAAGGCCGTGCCGGAGTTGGGCATTCGCGGGTTCAGCGTGACCATCCCGCACAAAGAAGCGATAGTGCGCTATTTGGATGACTGTGACCCGCTCGCGGCCGAGATCGGCGCGGTGAATACGGTGGTTGTGCGCGGCGGCGGCAAGCTCTACGGGAGCAATACCGATTATGTCGGCGTACTGCGGGCTCTTGAAGGGCGCTTGCGCCTTGCGGGGAGCCGCATTCTCATTTTTGGCGCGGGCGGAGCGGCGCGCGCCGCAGCGTTTGGGCTGGCGCGCGCAGGCGCAGCCGTGGCCGTATGCGCTCGAAGGGAAAGCCGCGCACGGGAGTTGGCTCGCGCAGTCGGGGGAGAGGCGGTCCCTCGCCGGGCCTTGCGCACGCAATACTTCGACGCCATCCTCAACTCGACTCCCGTTGGCATGTATCCGCATGCTGCGATTTCACCTCTCCTCTCGCGCGAGTTACACTGTCGGGTTGCCATGGACATGATCTATCGCCCGCAGAAGACGCAACTGCTCCGGATGGCAGAGCGCAAAGGATGCAAAATCGTCTCCGGCATCGAAATGTTTCTCGCGCAAGGCTTCGCGCAATGGGAGATCTGGACCGGGCAGCGCGCACCAGAGGCCGCCATGCGCCGCGCGGTTCTGAGGAAGCTCGAAGAAGAGGAGCGCCGGGGAACAGCCCTCGAGAGGGCCCGGCGGCGATGATTCAGCCCAGCTTTACGGAATTCCAGCGGTTGGCGAAGCAGGGGAACCTTATTCCCGTTTATGAAGTGCTTCCGGCCGATCTGCTCACGCCCGTGGGCGCCTATCTGCGGCTCGCGCACAATTCGCGCTACGCGTTTCTGCTCGAGAGCGTGGAAGGCGGCGAGAAAATTGCGCGCTACACGTTCGCGGGAGCGAATCCGGAGGAAATCTTCCGCTACGCCAGCGGCGCGTGCGTGATGGAAAGCCGCGACCGCATCGTCTGGGAAGAGCGGAATCCGGTGTCTTTTCTTCGCGAACGGATGCAGCGGTTTCGGCCGGTGCGCTTGCCAGGCTTGCCGCCGCTCCTGGCGGGCGCCATTGGTTATTTCTCGTACGACATGGTCCGGCTCATCGAGCGGCTTCCGAGGCGTCTGCGGGACGACATCGGTCTCTACGACGCGAAATTGATGTTCTACCGGGGGCTGATCGCATTCGATCACGTGCAGCACCGCCTGTGGATTGTCCGGACCGTGTTCACAGACGGGCCGGGCAGCCTGAGGGCGAAATACGTGCAGGCGGTTCGCGAGATCGCGGAGACGCGGCGTGCCCTCGAACAACCCGTCGCCGAGGAGCGCGCGCGCCGGGCGCATGCCTCGAAGGCGAAGCCGCTCCGCGTCACGTCCAACTTCCGCCGCCGGGAATTTCTCGGCACTGTTCGCAAGGCGAAGGAGTATATTCGCGCCGGCGATATTTTTCAGGTCGTGCTGAGCCAGCGGTTTTCCGCAAAGACAGATGCGGATCCCTTCGAGGTGTATCGCGCCCTGCGCGCGGTCAATCCTTCCCCCTATTTGTTCTTTCTGCGCATGAACGACGTCGCTGTGATCGGCAGCTCGCCCGAGATGCTCGTGAAGGTGCAGGGCCGGGACGTGTTCTACCGGCCCATCGCCGGCACGCGTCCGCGCGGGCGCGACGAAGCGGACGACCAGCGGCTCGAAGCCGAAATGCGCGCAAGCGAAAAAGAGCGAGCCGAGCACATCATGCTGGTCGATCTGGGGCGCAACGATCTGGGCCGCGTCTGCGAGTACGGAACGGTGCGCGTCGAGAAGCTGATGAGCGTCGAGCGCTACTCGCACGTGATGCACCTCGTTTCGAGCCTGCGCGGACGATTGCGCGAGGGCGTAGATTGTTTCGATGCGCTGATGGCCTGCTTCCCCGCCGGTACGGTTTCCGGCGCGCCCAAGGTCCGGGCGATGGAAATCATCGAGGAAATGGAGCGCACGCGCCGCGGGACCTACGCCGGCGGGATCCTCTATCTCGACTTTGCGGGGAATCTCGACTCCTGCATCGCCTTGCGCACCATGGTGATCAAAAACGGCGTGGCTTACGTGCAGGCCGGCGGCGGAATTGTCGCCGATTCCTCGCCTGCGGCAGAATACCAGGAGTCGGTGAACAAGGCGTGCGCGCTGATCGCAGCGTTGGAAACGGCGCACGGCATCGCGCCACGGGGAAAATCCCGATGATCCTGCTGCTCGACAACTACGACTCGTTTACCTACAACCTGGCGCAGTATCTGGGCGAACTGGGATGCGAGGTGGAGGTGCACCGCAACGACAAGATCTCCGTGGAAGAGATTGCCCGCCGCAGGCCGGAGAAGATCGTGATTTCGCCGGGCCCTTGCACGCCGCAGGAGGCAGGCATTTCCGTGGAACTCATCGAGCGCCTCGCCCCGAAGTTTCCGATTCTTGGAGTTTGCCTGGGGCATCAGGCGATCGGGGCGGCGTTCGGAGGGAGAATCGTCCGCGCCCCGAAGCTTTTTCACGGCAAGACGAGCCAGATCCAGCACGACGGCAAGACTGTTTTCCGGAAGTTGCCGAACCCGTTTACGGCGACGCGCTACCATTCGCTCATCGTGGAGCGCAAGTCGCTACGCCGAGAGCTGGAAATTTCCGCCGAAACCAAGGACGGGACCATCATGGGACTGCGGCACCGCAAATATCCCGTCGAAGGCGTGCAGTTTCATCCGGAATCGGTGCTCACCGACGTGGGAAAGCAGCTTCTGAAGAACTTCCTGGCGTTATAAACGCAGCGGCGTTCCGGCCGACCGGGCCCCCAGAAACGACGAAGCGGCGGCGTGGTTCTAAGGGCGGAACCAGTTCCAGATTGGGAAGCAATGCCCCACACCCCCCTGTTTTTCGCAAAGAGTGTGCAACCTATTGAAAATAAATACTTTCGAGTGGCATACGTAGTATACGGAAAACGGAAGAGTGCGCAAGGCTATGAGCAAAAAGGGGTTAGATAGGGGATCTATAACGTTCTGATACTGAAGGTGTTAAGCTGCATGTTGTCAAAGAGCGGATGCGCCGGGCCGGCCGGGCGCAGGGTCAGGGCAATCCGTAACCCAAATTTGCGACGCATGTTACCACACTAGTACAGGTCTGTCAATGGATAATCCGAGGCGGCCTGTGGAAAAGTGTGGCGGGATCGAGCGGAACCACAAAGAGCCTCAGCCGTCATCCACCGCACTCCCCGCCATTACCCAAACTGCGAGGGTAGGCGACCCCGACATTACTCGCTCAATTCCGCTGCGCCACCCGGCGGGTGAGGAATGCAATCGACGTGACGACTATCGCGCAGCACGCGCCCATCATTCTTGAGGACAGAGTGAGGATGCCACGGGCAGATTATTGAAACAAACGGGTGGGCAAGTACGGCGCTCACTCAGTTAGGATCGGCACGGCCTTCCCGGAATGGGAGCGCAATCCGTTTCATTTTGGTTAGCCTCTGCTTCAGACATCGCTAAGTCCTTTGTCGTCAGTTCGACGCAGCGGACAAGCACGTGCAAGACATCAGAGCCGACTCATTCAGAGTTGGTGACATCTGGTGGTTTTGCGCGAAATCATTCCGACCTTAATCGCATGTTCCTGCCTGTCACCTATCGCGGCGGCCCAAAAAGTCTTTTCGAGTCCCTCGACAATCCCGCCTTCTTCCACGGTGGAACACACTCAGGATTTTAGCGAGATCGTCGTTCCTATTACCTCGGTAAAGATGACTCCCTCGGTAAAGCTTGGTATCTCGGGGAGGCTTGGCCCTAAGCTCGACGTAGATGCTAACTTTGGTACGGGCTTTTGCCTGGACGCCACGTGTCGTTTCATCGCAACCAATTATCACGTAGCTATGACGACGCGGGCTGGTAAGGTCAAACGAGAAAAAATTATCCAACGCTATCTTGCCACGGGTCCTGACGATGAGGGCGCTACTGCGAACTACCTCCCGAACGGGGGCGTGCTTCCATATGCCCAGAAACGAGACCTTGCCATCTTCGAGTTACGGGGCTCGCTGCCCCATCATCATGGTCTTACTTTCAGTCTCGATGAACTGCAAGTTGGGCAGGAAGTAGACATCTACGGTTACCCCAAGGGAATTATCAATCCTATTCGCAAACTGACCCGATTTCCCGCCACATTCAAAGCCCCGACGACATCAGGCCTCCTCGCCTTTGACTACAAGTTGTCCGCCGATAAACCAGTTCGCATAGGGGGGGCAAGCGGCGGCATTGTCGTTGACAGGAAAACCGAAAAGATTGTAGGTATTCTGAGCGGGACCACTGAAGCGATGGCGCTGGCTGTGCCGGTTCAAACCCTGGTCGACTTCGTGAGCAAAGTACAGCCCTTCCTGGCACAGAGAATATTCCCCACCACCAAGGATGTCTCACCAGTCTCGGCAGACCTCTATCCAAAATTCGTGCCGCCCCCTGACCACTATCCAAAATTCGTACCACGCGGTGCTGATGGGCTACAGCACCGACCCGAGGAGCCCTATGAAGTCAGCGTGCTACGAAAAAAAGCTCAACTTCTGGCAGATAGCATGCGCAACTTTATCGCTGTGCAGAGTTTTGCCTGGGGCTCGGGAGACAAGGAGCCCGCTGCTGAGGCAGAGTATGAAGTCCGGGTTATCGACGGCGTTCAACGATTCCGCACGTATCCCGACGGCAAGAAGGACTTAGAGGAGGTACCTTACCCTCGTCTGAATGGTTGGGTGCTTCCGGCTGACGAATGGTCGACGCTGCCTACGATGGTTGGAACGGAATTCCGACTAAAAGTCCATCAAGCCGCCGACGTAGTTGTGAACGGGCAACGGATGAAGGTCTTTCAGTATTACGCCAGCGTCGAGGATAACTTGTGTCCCTTTACATCCGTCGAAGATTTCGGGTTCTTGACAACCAGCAAGACTGTGGCCGTCGCATGTTACGGGGAAGTTTGGACGGACGAGGATACGAACATAATCAGAATGTCGGAGCATTTGGAGCTTTCTGACAAATTGAAGGCCTATCGAGGATGGGAGGACTATCAGGCTGTCCTCACCTACGGTTGGCTCAAGCGAGCGAATGAGTCCGCTCGGCGCGTTCCTCTGACCATTTTTACAGAGGCTCGCTACAAGAAGCACATCTGTTGGTGTCGCGGCCATTTCACGAACTACCGCGTGTTCAGCGCTAAAGCGAAGCTCATTCCAAATTAGTCGCGCTTGAGGTATCAGGGTGTCTTTCATTCAGGCCGGGGCGTGGTTTAGGTTACACCGAAGAGGCGTCAAAGAGTTTCGGTCGCCCGGTCGAGATCGGATACTTGCAATTTGGAGCGGTTCGTCCCAATCGGGATTGGAAATCAATACCTGAAGGACAAGCGACCCATCCTCATGCTCCTTTGTGTAGATACTCACGGAATCCCACATGTCTTCCGCCCCGTCTTGGAAAATTCTCTGCCCCACGTGAACGATAAGCGAGTCCGTACCAACACAAAACCGGCCCGAAGTGTCTGCATCACAGCGGACTTGAAATTTTCGAGCGTCTGGTGCTGCGAAGGGGTTGTTGTCCGTTGACATTTCTCTATAACTGGGCCCTCTCACAATAGTTACGAATTGTCAAAGTACGACGTGTCCGTGGACACTTTTGCAGATTACACCCGAACTGACCTCGATTGGTTAGCGGGTCACCGAATCACCCCTACCGCTCGCCAGTTTGGATTTCGCTTCCAATACTTCCTCACGTTCAAGCACCATCATTCCTGCCGCTTCCGCACAAAACGCGGGGTCACAGTTGGAAACCTCCCGCAACCCTGCCCACTGCCACAAGAATTTCTTGAGTGATCGCATTCCCATCAGGGATAGGT
>QHYP01000177.1:7150-7713 GCA_003224195.1 Acidobacteriota bacterium
ACGCTGCCAGCCCGGTCGTATCAACTATTTGTTCGCACAATTCTTCAAGCTGCTGGAACGACTTTTCATCGACGTGGACTCCTCCAGGTTGACGTGCCATGGCTGAGTAGCCTCGACGTTTCGCAAACAAATCCTCAGAATCATGCTGGCCGACAACCGCAGTTGGTGCGTCGACGCGCAGAGCCACCTTTTCACACTCCGCCCGCAGATAACTGTAGTTGAATGGCGTGACCCAAACGCTCATCGGTGTATATATCGACTTCTTTATACTGTCAAGTTATCATATTCACTTTAGGATTGTCGTTGTTCCTTCGGATAATTCACGCTTGGTTTGCTTTCTTTTTGCGCAAGGCAAGAGAGATGCATCGTCCCGATCGGAATCGGGGCTCGCATATAGAGCTCGTCAGTGCACTTCGTTTCGTTCGGAATGGAATGCGGTGCGCGGCAGTGGCGAGTGTGTTCACTCGTACGTCTTCCCGCATTCAGACATTCATCTTCTGCAGCCGCTCTAGGAAGTACCCCTTCCAACTCTCGGGCAACGCCACAACTCGCAAGGCTCGCCG
>QHYP01000178.1 GCA_003224195.1 Acidobacteriota bacterium
CTACTCGACATCGGCGCCGTGTGGTGCCACTGGTGCCACGTCATCGATCGGGAAAGCTATGAGAATTCGGCGATCGCCCAGATCATCAACCAACACTTTGTGGCCGTGAAGGTGGACCGCGATGAGCGGCCCGACGTGGACGCGCGCTACCAGGCGGCCATCAGCGCGATCTCCGGCCAGGGCGGCTGGCCCTTGACGGGCTTCCTGAAGCCGGACGGCAGGCCCTTTTTTGGCGGCACCTATTTTCCACCGGAAGACGCGATGGGGCGGCCGGGCTTCCGCCGCATCCTGCTTGCCGTGGCGGAGTCCTACCGCAACAAGCGGGGGGAGATCGCCGAAGCCGCCGAATCGCTGGCGGCAGCCGTAGCAAAGGCAGAGTCATTCCATGAAGCGCGTGCGACGTTCGATCCTGGGGTTGTTGAATCGCAAATTACCTCTATCCTGCAACTATTCGACATGAAGAATGGCGGCTTCGGCCGCGCGCCAAAGTTTCCGCACTCCTCGGCTGTTGACCTGGTTCTCGAGCGTTATCAGCAAACGAAAGAGAAACACCTGCTGGCGGTCGCCGAAAGCACTCTCGAAAAAATGGCCCGCGGCGGCGTCTACGACCAGCTCGCCGGCGGATTCCACCGTTATTCAGTGGACGAGCGCTGGCTGGTGCCGCACTTCGAGAAGATGAGCTACGACAACTCTGAGCTCCTGCGAAATTATCTTCACGCCTGGCAGATCACGCGGAACCCGTTCCTGCGCAAAACCGCCGAAGGCATCATCGGCTGGGTCGATGAGGTTCTTTCCGACCAGGCGCGGGGCGGCTTTTACGCCAGCCAGGACGCGGATTACTCGCTGGAAGACGACGGAGACTACTTCACGTGGACGCTCGATGAATTGCGCGCCGCGCTCTCCCCCGACGAAGCGCGGGCGATGGAACTCTATTACGACGTCGAGCCGAGCGGCGAGATGCACCACAACCCGGCCAAAAATGTTTTGTGGATTGCGCGGGACGCGGCGGACATCGCGAGGAACCTCGGACGCGACGAGACGGAAATCCGCCTGCTGATTGCCCGCGCAAAAGGAAAGCTGTTGGAGGCGCGCAAGCCGAGGCCGACGCCGTTTGTGGACGAGACGCCGTACGTTGCCTGGAACGCAATGTTCGTCTCAGCGTATCTGGACGCAGCGCGCGTTCTGGGCGGGGGTCTCGGGGAACGGTGCCGCGCGTTTGCGCTGAAAACGCTCGACCGCATGTTGGCGGAAGCCTGGAACGAAACTCGCGGTTTCGGACACCGTGTCGGCGGCGGTGCGCTCGAAGGCTTGCTCGACGACCAGGTGTTCAGCATCCTGGCTCTTCTCGATGCCAGCGGACGATGGATTTGGCCATCGAGCGCTTTGGCGACGCCGAAGCCGGCGGATTTTTTGACCGCGCTTCCGACGCCGCGCCCATGGGCGGGCTCGACGTGCGCCGGAAGCCATTTCAGGATTCGCCGACGCCGGGCGCGAATTCCACCGCGGCCATCGCGCTCGTCCGCATGCACGCCTACACGGATAACAGCCGCTATCGTGAATTTGCGCAGAAGACGCTGGAAGCCTTTGCAGGGATCGCGCCGCAGTACGGGCTGTTTGCCGCGAGCTACGGGCTGGCGGCTATTCTCTTCGAGCGGCATCCGATTCAAGTCGTGGTTACCGGCCGCGCGGAGGATCCGGTCGCGCAGGCGCTCGAGTCCGCGGCAAACGGCGCGTATCGTTTCGGGAAGGCGGTGCTTCGCGTCAAGCCGGACGCTTCGCTCCACTATCTCCCGCTCGCGCTCCGCGAGACGCTGCCGCACCTGCCGGCCAGCGAAGCCCTGGCTGTGGTCTGCGCCGGCCAGAGCTGCCTTCCGCCCACGCGCGAGCCGGAGAAGCTGAAAGAAATACTTTCCGTTGACGCGGTCACGGCCGCAGGCGTTTAGGTTTCAGCAGAGTAGTGGTGGCTGTGGAAAGACACAATGGGCACGAGAGATTTCCCCCGCGCCCGCCAAAACTCGGGTGTCTTTTCGCCTGAGTTACTTCTTTGGGCGCGATTCGGGCGGCACCATCCCGTTGATCCGGTAATAGACGACCAACTGGCCGTAGTGTTCGCCCGAGTGCTCGATCAAGCCGTAGGCCAGATCGGTCAGCCTGTACTGCCGGGCGGTTCCCGGATACTGGATGATACTCGCCATTCCCGCGTCGCCCTTGGCTTTAATCAGGTTGGCGCCGTCTTCCACGCACTTTCTCACAAACGCAATCACTTGGGCCTTAGTCTTTAGCTCATCGGGCTTCGGGTCGTCGCCGTACCGCGCCTTTTGCCCCTGTGCCGCGTCGGTAAAGAAATACATGGACGCCGAAGCATGCAACAGTTGCGCGACAAAGCTCCGTGAATCGGGATTCGGTTTGTAGTCGTATTTGTCTTCCGGCAAGTCTTCGGCGATGGCAATTAGTTTCCGGCCGGTATCGTTCCATCGCTGTAGAATCGCTTCGGAAGGGCTCGGGGCCGGCTTGGGCGCCTCCGCCTTTTTGGGTGCTTCCTGGGCCAGCGCAGGACTCGCCAACAGCCATGCGGCCAGCGCTAACGCGCAAATCGAGAGTGCTCGGTTCATCTTCCCTTCACCTCCGTCAGATTAGCTTCCGGATACGTCCTTTTGGACGGACTTCCCGCCGAGTCGTTTCAAGCAACGAAAGGCAAACCCTGCCGCCGTCCGAGGCTCAGAGCCACTGATGATACTCAGGAACCAGTGTTGTGTCACACGGGGTCGCCTTTTTCGGGAACATGCTAAAATTCCGAGGTTACCTCTGGGGGCGCTTGAAATTTGAACGCAGGCTGGCTGTTGTTTCAAATTGCGGTTGGGCTGGGTATCCTGACGCTGTTGTTCCTCTCACAGCGATTCTGGCACCGGGCTATCTGGCGGTTCGCTTCCCATCTTCGCAGCGCTTGGATGCGCGTGGCGCTGCGGCTGGTGTGGCTCGGAGTGCTGGCGCTCATGGTCGCCGCGTTTGTGGATGCCGCGCGGATGCGGCAAAGCCACGACTTCCATTTCCGCGGCCCCATTCTGCTTGCCGCAGGCCTTTGGTTTTCGAGCGCGCTGTTCGCCTATTTGGCGGTGAAGGCCATACACGGTGTCGAGCGCCTCTGGCGTTGGATTCATTGGTCTGCGCTGAAGCTGGCACCTGCCGGCAAGCCGCCTCACCCGGCTGCCCCGGAAATCGTCAAGGACCCCTCGCGCCGCTATTTTTTCCGCACCGCGACTTTCCTGGCGGGTACTGCGCCCTTTCTGACCGCTGTCTATGGGTTCGCCGCCGAACGCCTCCGCTACCGCACTCTCCGAGTGGAAGTTCCCGTCCCCAACCTGCCGCCGGCGCTCGACGGCTTGCGCATCGCCCAGCTCAGCGACATCCACCTAAGCGGCTTCATGACGCGTGAGGACCTTCGCCGGGCCGTGGACATGGCCAACGAACTCGGCGCAGACCTGGCTGTCGTAACCGGCGATTTCATCACTGGCGCCGCCGACCCGCTCGCCGACTGCATCGAAGAGCTGCGCGGGCTGCGCGCGCCGTTGGGCATTTGGGGCTGCAACGGCAATCATGAGATCTATGCGCGCGCCGAAGACGCGGCGCAAGGGCTGTTCGCGCAAGCGGGCATGAAGCTGCTTCGCCAGGAAAACGTGCAGCTCGCCTTCCGGGGCGCCCCGTTCAACCTCATCGGCGTGGATTACCAGCGCGAACGCGGGCCGAATGGCCGCCGCCTGAAGATGCTTTCCCATGTCGAACCGCTGGTGCGTCGCGACATGCCCAATATCGTTCTTTCGCACAATCCGAATTCCTTCACTCGCGCGGCCGAACTCGGGATTGAGCTGACTCTTGCCGGCCATACACATGGCGGCCAGGTCCAGGTGGAGATTCTCGACCACAGCTTCAGCCCCGCGCGCTTCATCACCGACTATATCGCCGGCCTGTTCCAGCGACCGCTCTTCGCCCCCGCGGTGAACACGCTCGGCGGGCCGCAACTGTTGCTCGCCAATGCGGCGACTTCAGGACTCGCCAGCCTTTACGTGAATCGCGGACTGGGCACGGTCGGCGCGCCAGTACGGCTCGGCGTTCCGCCGGAGATCACGCTGCTCGTTCTCCGCCGCGCCTAGCGAATTCGTCCAGATTCGCCCTCTACTTCTTCTTGAGGAGAGACCGTACGCGCGCCACTTCCCCCATGGGCAGCCAATCCCCCTGCCTCAAGCAGGTGTATGCGTCCACTTGGGAGCCTCCCAGCTCGGCCGTGGGCGCACCGGAGACCTGATCCTTTTTCAAGAAGAAGATTCCCTGCTGATGTTTCTCGAACCTGGGAGAGTTGGCCCAAGCCACATCCCTGGAGCCCGGAAACCGAACGACCATCCTGTTCTTCTTGACTTTTGCACCCTTGAGGGTTGATTGGATTTGGAGGACGGCTTCATGCCAGTCGGGGCTGTGTTCGGTGACGCGATAAGGGACGGCGGCCGACTTGGGCACCTTCCACGGGTGAACATCGGTGATGCGCCCGGCCACGACGAAGTCCGCCGAGGCGATCCGGTCTCGCAGCTCTTGATCGCTGATCTGCTGTTGCATCTGCGCAAAGGATCTTTCGGCCGCGCTGCCTCCTGCCCTGGCCTTCCCGCCGCCGGGTTTGACCTCATGGCCCAATTCCCTTACCGCTACGCCAGAACCAAAGATCCAGCCGTCTGTATAAAATGTCGCCTGGGTGCCTTCGTGGAACGCCGATGGGTCCTTCACCTCAACGGTGACGCTATCACCCTTCTTCAGCGAAACGGCAGAGGGCTTCTTCAGGACGGAGTCAACGCGAACGACAATCGTCTGCGCCGATTTCGGAACGTCCGCGAAGGAGGTGGCCCCGAGCTGGCTGACCGTGCCTGCAAAGACGATGGTCGCTTGCTTGACAACGGCACCCTGGATCTGCGTCCCTTGCGGGAGCGCTGCGGCTGCGGGCGTAAACAGGGTCACGCACAGGATGCCTTGACGGAAGAATGACGAAGAATTCAAAAGCGCCTCTCTTTCCCCAGCGCCTCGACGGAAACCCGCTTCACGGAATCACCGGAACACTGAAATAGAATGGATCAATGGAAATCGCCACGGGGTTGCCCGACCCATCGGTGAGCGTCTTCGTGCTGAAGTTCGCCGCCCGCTGGTAGGTCACGCCCTGCGGGAAATTAGCAAGGTCCGGCATGTTGCTGGCGCAAAAAACGCCACGGAACTCGTTGCCCACGGAAAGCAAATAGTCGTAGTCTCCCAGATACGGCAGGAACTGCTCAGCCGGAGCATTTGCGGGGACATTCGCGAGGATAATGTCCTGGATGGTTGCGAACGCGTTGCGCGATTGGACCAAATGAGTGACCCAGCGCCCGCTGGCCAGTTGCTGATAGAGAAGACCGGCGACGCCGTCGCTGGCCACGGCCAACGCGATGTTCGTCGCATCCTTGATCGTCGTATGGGGTAAGTCCGAATTGGACCACGTCACGCCTCGGTCGGCCGAACGCCGCACATGGAGCGTGTAGATATCCCCGTTGCCGACGCGGTCTGCCCAACCCACATACACTGTGGAGCCGTTGCTTGGATCCACGGCGATGGAAAGCGTGGAGCCGATGCGTTCCTGCCCCAGTGTGGGCGCATTCGACCACGGGATGGAGACCCCCTGGACGACCAGCCGGCCCGGCAGATTGTCCGATGGGTCTTTCAAAGCCTGGAAAGGGTTTGAGCCGGCCCCGCCAGCATCATCCCGAACAACAACGACGTCACTGGTAGCGGTTTTGCCGTCAAATTTGCGCCAGCCGAAGAAGGCTGCGTAGACGGTATTGTCGCTGGCGACCGCCGGACGGATGGATG
>QHYP01000278.1:0-414 GCA_003224195.1 Acidobacteriota bacterium
GGGCCGTCCAGCGTTACACGGTTATTGTCGTAGATCCAGCACAGATTCGACAGCCGGAGATGGCCCGCTAGGGACGCCGCCTCGCCGGCCACGCCTTCCATGAAGTCGCCGTCTCCGCACACCGCGTACACGTTGAAATCAAAAATCTCGAAGCTGGGCCGGTTGAAATTGGCCGCCAGCCACTTGCTGGCAATGGCCATGCCTACGCTATTCCCGGCCCCCTGCCCCAGAGGGCCCGTCGTAGTTTCCACTCCCGTCGTGATGTGCGATTCCGGATGCCCGGGCGTCTTGCTGTCGAGCTGCCGGAAGCGCTTGATTTCCTCCATCGAGACGGCGAGATCTTGCATAACCCTGCCCTGCCCATCCAACCGCCGCACGCCGGCGAGGTGCAGCGTGGCGTACAGAAGCATTGAC
>QHYP01000278.1:504-8118 GCA_003224195.1 Acidobacteriota bacterium
CGGCGCGCCCGGATGCCCGGAATTCGCCTGTTGCACCGCGTCCATCGAAAGCGTGCGAATGGTGTTGATCGCAAGCTGATCGAGGTTCGATTCGCTCACTTTGGCTCCCGGCGCAGGCATGAGACCTCCCGTTGCATCCATCCTTGGTTAGATGAACCGCGCAAAGGAATGTATAACGGAATCTTACAGGAAAACAAAATTCGGGGCGCGCCGACCACGCAGCTTACTCTAAATCGCTTAATTGGGCCTCTCTCCTAACTGATTGCACCCAAGCAACTCCATTGCTCCTGGAGGGCTCCTATACTTATGAGATGACCGCCGCGCTGAGGAGGGTTCAAGAATTGATGCACGTCAACTTTGAACGGATCGCGCACATCACGGGCCGTGCCAGTGTGACGGCCGCGATGTTCCTCGGCGTCGCCATTTCCCTCGCCGCGCAGGCGCCCGTCGGCCCGATCAAACCACCTCCTTCTACCACAGCCGCGTCACAGCCCGCGGCATCTGCCACTCGCGCAGCCGCCGCGCCCAAACACACATCCTCTGCGATCTCCACCGAGCTGCCTTCCATCCCTGTGGAGCAAATCATTCAGCAGTTCGCCGCGCGCGAAGCGGAGTTTGCCAGAGAGCGCGGCAATTTTACCTACAGGCAAACGTTTGTCATTCAGACGGTCAGTGACGACGGCCGTTTTGACGGCGAATACCGGATGACGAGCGACATCGTCTTTACACCCCAAGGCAAGCGCTATGAAAAAATCATCCATGCGCCGCAGCCGACGCTCCAGCGCATCACCTTATCCCAGCAAGATTTCGACGACATCAGAAATGTTCAGCCTTTTGTCCTCACCACCGCCGAGCTGCCGAAGTACGAGGTCAAGTATGCCGGCCGCCAGAACGTGGACGAGCTGAGCACCTATGTCTTCGACGTCGCTCCGAGGAAAATCGAGAAAAATCAGCGTTATTTTCAGGGCCGCATCTGGGTGGACGACAGGGACCTTGAGATCGTCAAGACCTTTGGGAAGGCCGTGCCGGACTTGAAGGACAACATGTTCCCGCGGTTTGAGACCTACCGGGAGAACATCGAAGGCCACTACTGGTTCCCGACGTACACGCACGCCGACGACAATCTGCATTTCAAGACGGGCGATGTCCACATACACGGATTACAAGCGCTACGGCTCGACCATCAAGTTGGGACAGGCAACTCCGATCGACCCCGAGCATCCGCAACCGCCGCTCTAGTACCGTTCCAACTATTTAGCCGAACGCTCAATTGGCATTGGCGCACCGAGCCCGAGAAGACTATCTAATACTTGGCCGAAGAAGTTGGAACGGCATGAGTTGTTTCTTTGACTGCGCACCTCCTTCTGTCGCTGATCGTTGTCAGGCGTGACCGGAAAGCAGTCAAATTCATGTGTGACCGCGCAGCAGTCAAGCGCTTGGAACGAACTCTCCCGCCGTGCTAAGTTTTGAACTACTGCCGTGCCCGGGTGGCGGAATGGCAGACGCAGAGGACTTAAAATCCTCCGGGGATTTTTCCTCATGTGGGTTCGACTCCCACCCCGGGCACTTTCTTTTCGTCACTTGTGATTCGAAGTATAAAATCACCTAGCTGGCCTTTTATGCTTCCCAATCGGAAGAAACTCTTCGCAACGCGGCGCTCGCTCCGTTCCCCGGCAGCTCTTTGACTCCATCATCTATTCCAAGCCAGCCGTCCAATTACTTCCCCAGAAGAATCTGTGGGAAAGGAAGGCGGGACGGTACGTGACCCGCTTCGAGCGCCCTCAACCACTCGCGAATTTCCTCGCAGAGCGGCGTCAAGGATATGCCTCCAAAGGAGACCGGATAGGGCTCGAGCCGCCGCAGCGCCGCGCGCAGCAAGGATGTGGCGCCTTGCTGATTTCCGCGCTGAAAATGGTGAAATGCCGCCGCTATCTGAATCAACGCCTGCAAGAAAGTTTTCTCCGGCTCCTGTGTCTCCAGCCACACACCTTCCCAATACTCATGTGCCACAAAGAACTCCCCGGCACAGTAGCATCGCAGGCCCTCAGCAAGGCCTCCGCGGTTCCAGTCGAGTCGCATCACCCCGTCATCATCCCTAAAGACTTCATGTGAGTGAGTGTTCGCTCAACCGACCTAGCACAAGTGATCATCAGACCGTTCGCAGGCGAACGTCACTCTGCCAACAGCCAATTCCCAACCGTACTTTCTGCCGACTCATGCTTCCATTTTGCACTCTCTGCCGGTTTTTTGCTGCAGAAGCGCGCAACGGGGCCGACGACGGGCATTGATTTCACGGGGTTTTCGTCCTGTCGGGTGCGATTTTATGCTTCATCTCGCCGCCAATTCTTGGTTCAAGGCACATCATCTGTCTCGAAGATTCTTCTGTCTGGATCGGTCTTTTCTTCTAAACTCTGTGCGTAATTCCGGATGGCGCCGTGGCTCTATGCTCGCCCGGCGCTTGGTGTTGGGGGAGAAAGTGCCTGCGGATGAAACTTTCGATCTTGTGGTGATCGGCTGCGGACCCGCCGGAGAAAAGGCGGGCGCCCAGGCGGCCTATTTCAGCAAGAGGGTGGCCGTCATCGAGCGAGCTCCCGTTGTCGGCGGAAGCTGCATCAACACCGGCACGGTGCCGAGCAAGACGCTCCGCGAATCCGCGCTGTACTTTTCCGGGCTGAAGCAACGCGGCCTGTACGGCATCGATTACTCGCTGAAAGAGAATCTGACCGTACATGACTTCATGCACCACGAGCGCGAAGTCGTTGAGATGGAAAGGAAGCGCATTCTGAAAAATCTCGAGCTGCACGGCATCGAGCTCATCCGCGGCCAGGCCGCATTCGAGGACGCGCACACGCTCGCTGTCGCAAACGGAAAGGAAACTCGGCGGATCCGAGGGGACGTGATTCTGATCGCCACCGGCTCAAAGCCGCACCGCCCGCCGGAAATTGTTTTCGACGACGTGCACGTCTTCGATTCCGACACGTTTCTGCAGATGGACCGCATCCCCAAAAGCCTCGCGGTTATCGGTGGCGGCGTGATCGGCTGCGAATACGCCTCAATCTTCATGGCCCTCGGCGTTCAGGTGACGCTCGTGGACGGGCGTGACCGCTTGCTGCCGTTTCTGGACGCTGAAATCGCCGAGCGCCTGCGGGATCGCCTTGCCTGCCTGGGCATGAGCTTTCTTTTGGAGGAGCGGCCCGTGAAAGTGGAACACATTCCGGGCGGCGTGCGCCTCATCATGAAGAGCGGCAAAGTCCTGAATACGGAGTCCGCCCTGTTTGCGGCCGGTCGCCGCGCTGCCGTGGACGGCCTGGCACTGGATAGGGCTGGCCTCAGTGTCGGCTCGCGTGGCTACATCGAAGTGGACGAAGATTATCGGACTGCGGTGCCGCACATCTACGCGGCCGGTGACGTGATTGGCTTCCCGGCGCTCGCGTCAACTTCGATGGAACAAGGCCGCATGGCTGTCTGCCACGCGTTCAGCTTTCAGTACAAGCGGCGTGTTGCTTCGATGCTGCCCATGGGCATCTATACGATCCCCGAAATCTCCGCCGCCGGGGAAACCGAAGAAACCTGTAAGGAGAAGAACATCGATTACGTCGTCGGGCGAGCCAAATATGAAAACAATGCCCGCGGACACATCACCGGCGATACCGCGGGCATGTTGAAATTGATCTTCGCCCGCGCGGACAAGAAGTTGCTGGGCGTGCACGTAATCGGCGAAAACGCCACCGAACTGATCCACATCGGAACGATGGTCCTGGACCGCGGCCTGACGATCGACGAATTCATCGAGCAGGTCTTCAACTATCCGACGTTGAGCGAAACCTATAAATATGCGGCCTACGACGGCCTCGGGAATCTCGCCGGGCACAAGCTCCGCGAAGGCTAGTGCCGTTCCAACTTATTGCTTCGAGTTTCGGAAAGTCAGGAAACTGGGCGCTGCTTGAGATCGAGACTCCCCGAAGTTTGGTTCAAAAAGTTGAAACGGCACTAGTTCGGAAGGTCGCCCTCGATGCGCTTTTGCCTTCGTGCGCCGGCGCAATCAATTCGTAGGATTGCGCGGGAACTTCAGATAAGGAAGTCGGACACCCTGAACAAAGACCTGATCGGCGCGGATAGCCAGCGGCGCCTGGAAATTGGCAGCGCCGCCGTTCGCGACGAAGTCATCCTGTTCGACTCCGTCACCACTGACGCCTAGGCCACCGACCAAGACCCCGTTCCGGTAGAGCGGCACGCTGCCGGGGAAGAAGACGACGCCGCTCTGATTCGGGCCCGGCGGCTGAAAACCCTGCGTGCAAGGATTGGCCACGTCCCGCAAATAGATATTGAAGAACGGCCCCGCCAAGGAGCCGTCGATCCCCGGCGGATAGAGGGGTTGCGCGCCGAAGCTGATCGTGCGGTTCGTCGCCGCCGTACCCATCGGAACATCGGTTAAATCTGCCGCAGTGCGCGAGGCGCTGTTGAAATAGACCATGTTGCGCGCCTTGGTCACGGCGACGTCAATGCTGAACACAGTGGAATCTTGCATGCGCCGCAAGCCGATGATTGTGCCGTCGAGATCAGCCACCGCGATGGCCATGCGGGTCCGCGAGCCGATGGGCAACCGAATGACCGCGCGCGTCTGATTTGCGGTTTGCTCGGCGGCATCGAGAATCTGCCGCACCTCTGAGGCACTGAGCCCGCCGACGGGGCCATTTGCCGGCGCGACCAAGTCACCCTCGGGGGGCTGCCCCGGGCTGGCCACCGGTGATACGAGATAACTTCCCGACATCGTGCCGGAGTTGATGCCCGCCGGCCGCGTCGTCTGATTCACAAACGGCAGCGCAACGCCGTCGATAAATACAACACCCGGCGCAGCGGGCGTGGGCCCGAATCCGTTCGACGTCGCCGCCGCGAACGCCGCGTATTCGGCGATGTTTGGAGAAACTCCCGCCACGCCAACGCCGCCTATTACGACGCCGTTCTCGAAAATGGGCACGCCGCCGGGACTCACGGCGTTTGGATCGCTGTCGTTGACGCCGGGCTTGCCCGTGACGATGCCGAGACCGAGGCCGCCATTCAGCGCGCTGGGAATCGGCACCTGCTGGCCGGGGAGATAGTTCGTCGCCAGCGTGCAGCCGCGGTTCGTGTTCTCAATTCCATAGAGAGCGCCATTCGGCGCGTTCTGAACGCCCGGCGGAAAATGTATGCCGCTGATGAAACGCACCGTGCGGCTCGAAAGCGGCGCTTGGTCGTTGCTGAAGAAAGCGGCGGTGCGCGCGAGCGCCACAGCGAGGTCGTTCGCGTCCACGGTTAAGCCGAAATTTCCCGTCGCTGCGCCGGGTGCATTCGGTTTGCGAAAAACGGCCAAAACGCGGCCGGCGCGATCTACCACGGCAATGACCATCGTGTCGGGGTCGGCGGCTTCCGCCCCGGCCTGCACGACGTTTTGGACATCCGTGATCGTTAAGGCAGGCGGAGGGCCTGGAACGGCGGAAGGAGGGGTCACCGTGCCGCTGCCGCAACCCGTCATTGCAAGGAGAAATAAGGCGCCGACTACGAGCGGGGCGGCACATCCCTCGGCAAGCATCGCACGTTCACGCGCGCATGCAGCGCCTGCGTGGCGCGGCGCGCATTGGGATGAGTGGCGGTACATTGGAAGTCTTTGCCGTTCGTATCACACTCCGCTGAACCACTCAATGCTTTCCCGAGGNNNNGAGGACTGCGAATCGAATCGGTGAACGCCTTTCGTTGCGACGAAGTGCGCTGCCAAAACGTTATCGAATGACCGCAGCGGCGCGGAAAAACGGTTGCCCGGCAGCGAGGAATATTGTTAGCTAGTGCGCGATTCCACGTTTCCCGTGCGCAGAATACCTCACGCCGGACCGATGCGCCTCGCGAGCTCGTGCGCTCTCTCTCTTCTGGCATTCCTCATTCCAGGTGTCGGCGCGGCGCAGGCGCAACAGGCGCAGCAAGGCGCAGTCCAGGAGAAGCGCGAGTCGGGCCCGCCGCAACGCATTCCAAGGCAAAAGGCGCTTACCACGGGAGCTCTCGACGGTGTCGTGCGCGAGGCTGTTAACGCAGGCGAGCAACGACCCGTTGGAGGCGCCGCCATTTCGCTAAGGAATCTGGATTCCGCGCAAGGTTTCCACTCTTCCGCGAGCGCCGAAGGCATATTTCGTTTGTTCCCTCTTCCGCCGGGCCGGTATGAACTTCGCGTGGAGTCGGAAGGCTACGCAGCATTCGTTTTGGCCGAGATTGCGTTGGGCGCAAACGAGGTCGTGACGCTGGAGATTTCGCTCGTGCCGATTGCAAGCGCGGCGACTCGCTCGCGGCTGCCACGCTTGCCCGAGCTAGGGCCGTCAGTGCCGGGCGGCGCACCGGCAAGGCCTGGTACTCACCGCGAACTTCGGCACCGCCTTGATGCCGATCCGAGTTACGTCGAAAATCCGCCGCCGGAATCGTTGCCGCCCGCCGCTGATGTGTACAACGTGATGGCCGACCGGTGGAACATCCCGGTGCCGGAGTACCGCCGATACGCCCAAAAGGGCGAGTACGTGTATGTCCATTCGCACTGGTACGATCCCTTCAACCGCAATAAGTGGAAAGGCGACTATCCGATTTGGCCTTCTTTGCTCGGTCAGCAGACATTTTTGAATGTCACCGCCAGCGCGGAGACGATTCTAGATGGGCGCCGCGTGCCTTCGCCGAGCAACGTGAGCGCCGCGCTTGCCGGCAGCGAGAATTTCTTCGGCAAAGGCGAACAGGCGTTTTTCGATGAGACAGTGCGTGTCTCGTTCGACCTGTTCCGCGGCGATACATCTTTCAAGCCCGTGGATTGGCGCGTCCGCATTACTCCCGAGCTGAGTGTGAACGACTTGAAAGTGCGCGAGCTGGGTATCGTCGGCCCGGACGTGCGCGAAGGCACAAACCGGTTTGCTTACCACGCCGGTCTGCAGGAAGCGTTTGCGGAGGTCAAGCTCCACGATTTGAGCTCGAATTACGATTTCGTTTCCGTGCGCGCCGGAATTCAACAATTCAACGGCGATTTCCGCGGATTCCTGTTCGTGGATGAGCAGCCCGGCGTGCGTGTTTTCGGCAACCTCAAGTCCGATCGCGTGGAGTACAACGTCGCGTATTTCCATTTTCTCGAGAAGGACACGAACAGCGGCCTGAACGGCTTCGACCGACGGCATCAGCAAGTCGTGCTCGGGAACATTTATCTGCAAGACTTTTTCTTTCCCGGCTATACGGCAGAGTTCGTGGCCGCGTGGAACAAAGATGACGCCAGCGTGCACTACGATGACAACGGATTTCTCGTGCGCCCGGCTCCGATCGGCTCCGTCCAGCCACATGGAATCCGCGCCGGCTATTTCGGCTGGCTGGGAAGCGGACATATCCGGCGCATCAATCTCACGCATGCCTTTTATCAAGCCGTCGGTGCGGACAGCTTGAGTCCGATCGCCGGGCGGCGCGTCACCGTGAACGCGCAGATGGCCGCGGCCGAGTTCTCGGTCGATCGAGACTGGACGCGCTACCGCGTTTCGCTTTTCTATTCCTCGGGTGACGCAAATCCTCGCGACAGTCGC
Organism: Acidobacteriota bacterium; assembly: GCA_003224195.1. GTDB lineage: Bacteria > Acidobacteriota > Terriglobia > Acidiferrales > UBA7541 > Acidiferrum. Next base: position 8,073 of record QHYP01000278.1, read on the forward strand.
GCTCGCGGCTTCGACGCCATTCTTGATCTCCCATCGTTCGGTGGAG
>QHYP01000278.1:8301-12869 GCA_003224195.1 Acidobacteriota bacterium
CCAATTTTCTGCGCTTCGAGCGTACCGAACCGCTCGAGCTGCTCCTTTTTCAATCTCCGATACGGCACACAATCGGCGTGGATTATGGCATAGGCGTGGAATATCGTCCTCCGCTGACGGAGAACATGGTGCTCACGGGCGGCGCTTCGGCGCTGACGCCGGGCCAGGGATTTCGCGACATTTACACGGGCAAGACTCTGTTTTCACTGTTTGGAGCGGCAAAATTCACCTTCTAACGATTCGCACGATGCATCGGGTCGCGTCACATCTCCGCTTCTTCGCGTTTCGCTCTCAGAGCGGCCGCGCGCGAGGCTTTGTGTCCATGTGTCTCGCTATCAGCGGTTCGTTGCTCTTTTTCGCCAGCCGTTCTCGCTCCGTCGCCGACTCCGGTCATCTCATTCGGCCGGAGCGGCCTGCGGAAGTGCGTAGCCAATCACAGGAAGAAGCAGAGCAAAAATCCACCGGCTGCATTTCGTGCCACACCTCGACCGATGAGCCAACGATGCATCCGACGAAGACCGTTCTTCTCGGCTGCACCGACTGCCACGGAGGAAATGGCGATGTTCGGATTGCAGCAGGTGTTGCGGCAAGTCCGGCTGAATACACGCGAGCAAAAGAAAAGGCGCACGTGCAGCCGCGCGACTTGCGATTCAAGGAGCGCTCCGCTTTGCCCGAGCGCACCTACACCGCATGGCTGCGCGAGTCGAAAGAGTACGTGCGCTTCCGAAATCCGGGCGACCTACGTGTCGCAGCGGAGACTTGCGGTCCCTCGGGATGCCATGCCAGCGAAGTGCGCGCGGTTTCCACGAGCATGATGACTCATGCAGGCTTTCTCTGGGGCGCGGCGCTGTACAACAACGGCGCATTTCCGAAGAAGAACGCGTATTTCGGGGAGAGTTATTCACCGGATGGCCAGCCGCAAGCGATCCGCACCGCGCCCGCAGCCGCAAGCGATCCGCACCGCGCCCGCTCCGACTCCGGAGGAAGTGCGGAAAAAGGGGATCGTGCCTGAGCTTGTTCCGCTCGAGCGGTGGGAAATTGCGCAGCCGGGCAACGTGTTGCGTGTCTTCGAGCGCGGGGGGAAAAGGAAGGCTGAGGTGGGCAATCCGGTTCGCGAGGACGAGCCCGGCAAGCCCGAGGATAAACTGAGCGAGCGGGGTTTCGGGACGGAGCTGCGCACCGATCCGGTGTTCCTCGGCCTGCAGAAGACGCGCCTGCTCGATCCGATTCTGTCATTCCCCGGCACAAACGACCATCCCGGCGACTATCGCTCGAGCGGCTGCTCGGCGTGTCACGTCGTCTACGCCGAGGATCGGGCCAGTGAGCATTCCGGCCCCTACGCGGCCTTCGGCCATTCGGCGATGAGCGCTTCATCCGATCCCACGATTCCGAAAAACGAATCCGGGCATCCGATTCGCCATGTCTTCACACGCGCGATTCCTTCGAGCCAATGCATGGTCTGTCATATCCATCCCGGCACAAACATGGTGGCCACGTATTTCGGGTACACGTGGTGGGACAACGAGCTCGACGCCGACAAGATGTATCCGAAGCAACAGCACAATCCGAGCGAGGAGGAGCGCTACCAGTTCTTCCTGCGCAATCCGGAAGGTGCAGCGGCACGCGGCCTCTGGGGCGACGAAAAATTTCTGGAACAGCTCGGCAATCCCGAGTTCAACGGCAGCCTCAAAACGACGCAGTTCGCCGACTTCCACGGGCACGGCTGGGTCTTTCGAGCCGTTTACAACCACGACCGCAAAGGGAACTGGCTCGATGCAGAGGGCAAGCCCATCGCCTTCGATGATCCACAGCGCTTTACAAAGGCCGTGCATCTGGCCGACATCCATCTTGAAAAAGGAATGCACTGTGTGGATTGCCATTTCGCCCAGGACAATCACGGCAACGGCAACATTTATGCCGAACCGCGCGCTGCCGTCGAGATTGACTGTGTGGATTGTCACGGCACGGTCCGCGGGAAGGCTGCGCTTGTCAGTTCTGGCCCAGCCGCGCCAGCAGGCGGGCGACGCCTGGATGCGCTGCGCACTCCCTGGGGCCTGCGGCGCTTTGAATGGCGAGGGGAAAAGCTCTTTCAACACTCGATGCTCGAGGAAAATAAGGAATGGGAGATTGTCCAGGTGCTCGACACGGTCACACCGGGCAATCCGCACTTCAATGCAAAATCATTGCGCGCGAAGCTCATGAATAAAGATGGGGTCGTCCAGAGCCAGATACAACCCGACGACACGCAGCTTGCCCACGGCAACGCCAAAATGACCTGCTACTCCTGCCACACTTCCTGGACGACGACCTGCTTCGGCTGCCACCTGCAGATGACGGCGAACGCACGCTCCCCGATGTTGCACAACGAGGGTCTCTTCACGCGGAACTACACAAGCTACAACTTTCAGGTTTTGCGCGACGACATTTTCATGCTTGGTGTGGACGGCACGGTAACAAATCACCGCATCGCGCCGGCGCGCTCTTCCTGCGCGATTCTCGTCAGCTCGCAAAACGCCAATCGCGAATGGCTTTACTACACGCAACAGACCATTTCGGCTGAAGGATTGAGCGGCCAAGCCTTCAGCACATTTGTTCCGCACACCGTGCGCGCCACGGAAACCAAGCAGTGTTCCGATTGCCACGTCTCCGCACAGAACGACAACAACGCTTGGATGGCTCAGCTCCTCCTGCAAGGCACAAACTTCATGAATTTCTTGGGCCGTTACGTTTATGTGGNGGGCTTCGAAGCCGTCGCGGTGGCTGAACACGACGAGCCCGAAGCCATCATCGGCAGCGATCTGCAGCGAATCGCCTATCCGGACAATTACAAGACGCATCTCGCGCGGCATCGCGAGCTTCGCACAGCATACGAGCACGCAGGCGAGGCCTTCGACGTTCAGCAGCGGGGCGAATACGTCTATGCCGCGACCGGCAAAGGCGGAGTGCGCGTATACGACGTCGCGAACATCGATAACAAAGGATTTTCCGAGCGGGTAATCACTGCGCCCGTTTCTCCGCTCGGCCAGCGCTTGTACGTGCCGACGAAGAATGCTGCCGCCGTCGCGTCGCCCACGACGCTCGGCGTCGATCCCCTACGGACGCGGCTGCCAGAGAACGAAGAACAACCGATTCATCGGATGTACGGTTTTCTCTACGTCGCGGACAAGGAAGAAGGACTCGTCATCGTTGGCGATCCGAATTTGAAGGGCAAAAGTCCGGGCGTGGGAACCCTGCTCGACGGCAATCCGGCCAACAATTTCCTCAAGCGCGCGCTGGCGTACAATCCGAATGGCGTGCTGACCGGAGCGCGCCGGATCGCCATCGCGGGCGCTTACGCCTACATTCTCACGGAGGGAGCGCTGGTTGTCGTTGACCTGGATAATCCGCTGGCGCCGCGGGTGACCGCTACGATCGCCGCGCCGTTCCTCAATGATCCGCGCGGTGTCGCCATCCAGTTCCGCTACGCGTTCGTGGTGGATCGACAGGGACTTAAAGTTCTCGACGTCACCGATTTGGCGCGGCCCCAGCCGGTTGCAAGTGCGAATGTGCCGCTCGAAGACGCGCGCAACATCTACCTCGCCCGTACCTACGCATACGTTTCCGCTGGCAAGCAAGGCTTGGCCGTCATCGACGTGGAAAAGCCCGATGCGCCCAAGCTCGAGCAGATGTTCACCGCCGAGGGCCAGCTCAGCGATGTGAACGACATAAAGATCGGCATGGTGGCCGCGAGCGCGTTCGCTTTCGTCGCCGATGGCAAGAACGGCCTCCGCATTCTACAAATCGTCTCGCCCTGGGACGATGGCGCTCATTTTTCCGGCTTCAGCCCCCAGCCGACACCGAAGCTGATTGCCACGTACCGCACGCGTGGGCCCGCTCTCGCCATTTCGAAAGGAACCGACCGCGACCGCGCGGTGGACGAGAGCGGAAATCAGCTCGCGGTCTTTGGCCGCCGCGGCGCGCGGCCGTTGAATCACGACGAAGCGCAATCCCTGTATCTGCGGGGCGGAAAACTTTACACCGTAACCGATGTGCCGGGCGAAAGGCCTGACGGCAGCGCTGCAGATCTGCTCCATCGCGCAGGCGCGTGGCTGCGCAGCGCGCTCAAATAGCGCTTCTCTAACCATTTAGCTGCGCCGCGCATCTAATCAAAAGACTACGGGGCGTTCACACAATTGCCCATAGCACCCATCTAAATAAATCATGAGCCTGGCCGAGTGAACGCAGCTAAAGTGTATTTGATGGCAGGCTTGGGTTCCGAAACGCCGGAACCCCTAACGGAGGACCATTTTCATGGTGAAGCAGTATCTTTTAGCGAGCGACTTCGACCAGACGTTGAGCTTCAACGACTCCGGTTTTCTGCTGAGCGAATTGCTCGGCGCTTCGTCCTTTGGCGAAAAGGTTTCCGGACTTTCGCGCATTCACCTGGTGCATCAAGGCGCGGAGCTGTCTTATCTGATCCTGCACGACCCGGATTTTCGCCGTGTCCGACGCGAACACCTGATCGAGACCGGCAAAAAAGTGCGCTTGAAACACGACGTGCAGTTGTTCACGCGCACGCTCGACACGCT
>QHYP01000278.1:12905-14195 GCA_003224195.1 Acidobacteriota bacterium
AAGGAATCGTTCCGCTGGACCACATCCACGGCACGCGTTTCCGTTACAACGACACGACCGGCGAAGTGGACTCCATCGTGCGCGCTCCGGCGGGTTACGGGAAAATCGCCGTGCTCGAAGAGTTGCGCGAACAGCTCGGCATCAGCCCCGATCACGTCATCTACATGGGCGACGGCAGCTCGGACCTGCCCGTGATGATGCACGTCAACCACTCGGACGGACTCACCATCGCCGTGTCCGAAACGCAGATGATCGCGCGCGTCGCCAAGCGCACCGTGCTCAGCGACAACGCGGTGAGCTTCCTGGTGCCGGTGCTCGAAGACGTTTTGCACTGGGACCGCGCGCGGATTCGCCGCACGTTCGACGGCCACGGGCTCACGTTGCGCGAATGGGACAAGATGCGCACCGACAAGCTCACCATCCACGAGGCGCCGGACTCGGCCGAAGTTGCTCCTGCCGGCCCGCCGCAGTAATCTCGCTTGCGAAACGCGGTTCCGCCGAGGGGCGCGCTGCACTGGGCCTCTCGCGTGGAACGCCGCGTTCCTGAAGATCCTCGGCACTGACATTGAGCTGGAAGAAGCTGCCCTGCGGGTCGTCACAAGCACGCGCGGCGGAGGGTCTGGCGCGATGTCAACGGCGTCAAACCGACAGGAAGTCAGTTGCGCCTGAGCCGATGTATCCTCGCCTTCTTCCGCAGCATCCCACCAGCGAATCTTCATTCGGGAGAATTTCATGAAGAAACGCCGTCTTGGCAAGAATGGACCGCTCGTATCCGCCCTCGGGCTGGGTTGCATGGGCATGTCGGAGTTTTACGGCGGACGGGACGACGCGGAATCCGTTGCCACGATCCATCGCGCGCTCGAGCTGGGCATCAATTTCCTTGACACCGCGGACGTCTACGGCCCTCACATCAACGAAGAGCTCGTTGGCCGCGCCATTCGCGGTCGGCGCGACAAAGTGTTCCTCGCCACGAAGTTCGGAATCCTCCGCTCCGGCGACCCCAACTTCCGCGGCGTCAACGGCCGGCCGGAATACGTCCGCGCGGCGTGCGAAGCAAGTCTCCGCCGCCTCGGCGTTGACACGATCGACCTCTACTACCAGCATCGCGTGGATCCGAACACACCCATCGAAGAAACAGTTGGCGCGATGGCCGAACTCGTCCGCGCGGGGAAGGTGCGCTACTTGGGTCTTTCCGAGGCCAGCCCGCAAACGATTCGCCGCGCCCACAAAGTGCATCCCATCGCGACGCTCCAAACGGAATACTCCTTATGGAGCCGCGACCCGGAAGAC
>QHYP01000279.1 GCA_003224195.1 Acidobacteriota bacterium
TTTCTGTCGCCGCGGAAGACGCCGGCGCGCGTCTCGATCGCTATGTCGCCGCTCGTGTGGCCGAGCTCAGCCGCACCCGCATTCAGGAACTTATCGAAGCGGGGCTCGTCCGCGTCAACGACCGAGCCGCAAAGGGCTCGCATCGTCTCCGCTCCGGCGAGCGCGTTGCGGTGGACGCGCAGCCTCGCCCGCAACTCCGCGCTGAACCGGAAGCCATTCCGCTGGGCATTCTCTACGAAGACGAAGACCTTCTCGTCGTCAGCAAGCCCGCCGGCATGACGGTCCACGCCGGCGCGGGCCATGCTCGCGGCACACTCGTCAATGCCCTGCTCGGCCGCGGTCAGGCGCTCTCGCGCGCCGGCGATGCCCTTCGCCCGGGTATCGTCCATCGCCTGGACAAAGAAACCTCGGGCGCCATCCTCGTCGCCAAGAATGATGCCGCACACGCCGGTCTTGCCGAAGCGTTTCGCCGCCGCGAAGTCAAGAAGACCTACTTGGCGCTGGTCGAAAGGAAACTCAAAGAAGATCATGGCCGCATCGATCTGGCTATTTCTCGCGATCCTCGCCGCCGCGTCCGCATGACCGCCGGAACCGTCTCCTCGCAATCCGGGCGGGGCGTCATCGGCAAAGCCCGCGAAGCCCGCACCGACTGGCGTGTTCTCGCCCGCGTCGGCGGCTTCACGCTTCTCGAAATCCAGCTTCACACCGGCCGCACGCATCAAATCCGCGCCCACTTCGCCGCTCTTCATCATCCCGTTGTCGGCGACACGCTCTACGGAGCCGCACGCCAGGAGCGCGTCGGTAAAGTCGCCTTGCCCGCGTTAGGCCGCAATTTTCTCCATGCTGCGCGCCTCGGCTTCATTCACCCCCGTACCAAAGCGCCCATCGAAGTCGTTGCCACATTGCCTGCCGAACTACTCGCCTACCTCCGGCAGCTCGCCGCCGCTGTAGGCGAAGCTCCAGGCCGCGTTGACCCCGATCCTATCGGAGTCACACTTGAAATTGACGCTGCGCTCCGCGGTTACCTATAATCGAATTTCTCCCCCATGCGACGCATATTCATTGCGCTCCTGCTTTGCTCCGCGCTGCTTCTCGCTGCCGCGGGCGAGCGCGCCCAGCAGCGCGCGCAGTCTCAGCAACCGCCACAGTCCCAGGAGCCCGCTCCGCCGTCGGGCCAGCAACCGCTCAAGACCGGCCAGACGATCGTCCGAGAGATCAATCTCGTCGATGTTCTCTTCACCGTCCTGAACCGCCGCAACAAGCTCGTCATCAATCTCGATAAGCCAAATTTCAGGGTCTTGGACGACGGCGTTCCGCAAGAGATCCGCTATTTCAGCCGCCAGACCGATTTGCCGCTGCGCATCGGCATGCTCCTCGACACCTCCAACAGCATCCGCGACCGCCTTCAGTTCGAGCAGGACGCCGCCGTCGGATTCCTCTTCAGCGTCCTCCGCCGCGGCAAGGACCAGTCCTTCCTGATGACCTTCGACGACCAGCCCTATGTCGCGCAGGATTACACCGACGATGGCGGCAAGCTTCGCGATGAGATCATGAAGATGCGCGCTGGCGGCGGCACCGCCGTCTACGACGCCATCTACAAAGCCTGCCGCGACCTCCTAAGCCATCCTCCACGGCCCGCCGGCGATCGCCCCGACGTCGTCCGCCGCGTCATGGTTCTCATCAGCGACGGCGACGACAACCTCTCCGACCGTACCCGCGCCGAGGCCATTGAGATGGCCCAGCGGACCAGCGTCGTTATCTACGCCATCAGCACCAGCACGCAGTGGGTTACGCTCACGCAGAACAATGAGCGCGAGAAGTCCGGCAATCGCAAACTGCATCTCACCGAAGGCGACCAGATTCTGCGGGACATTGCCGAAGAGACCGGCGGCCGCGCCTTCTTCCCTTACCACGTGGATGACTTGGATCAGTCTTTCCAGGACATCGGCGATGAGCTGCGCTCCCAGTACTCGCTGGCCTACAATCCCTCGAACTACGTCTCCAACGGCAAATACCACAAAATTAGAATCGAAGTCCCGGAACACAAGAGCCTGCAAGTACGCGCCCGCCGCGGCTACTATGCGCGCACCACCACCCTCGAGCCGCCCTCAAAACCCTCCGGCTCCTCCGATCAGTAGCCAAGACGCTTTTTGCAAATCGGGATCAGCGCGGCTTGCGAGAAAAACTAAAAGTTGTATGGGATTAGGAGAATCCGCTCCGCTTCAAATCGTCGCCTCAGCTCTTCGGCGCGTAATACCCCTTGCGCGCCATCACTTTCAAATCCTTGTTCACCGTTTCCACCTTGATCTTATGAAACTTTCCATCCCGGGACGCGTAATAGCCTAGCGTGTACTCGTTTCGGAGTTCTTCCGAAATCTGGTCGAACGCCTCTTCCAAGCGCTTTTCCGAGGTCACGTCTATCATGCGGCCGCCGGTTTCGTCGGTGATTTTCTTCGCGACGTCCGGCCTCCAGCCTCCTCCGAAGCCGGGACCACGGTATCCGTCCGCTGCGCCGCTTCGATGGCTTCCTCCAGCCGGAGCTTGCTCCCAACATCTTCGGCGTCCGTCAGGATTACGATCGCTTTGCGTCCGGCTTCCGATGCGAGCTTATCGGCGCACGCCAGATAGATTGCGTCATACAGGTGAGTGCCGTTCGGCGCGGTTGAAGTCGGCAATGGACCCGGCGTCACCGCCACATTGCCGCCGGCCGTATTGATGCGCGTCCGGCGGATGGCGCGTTCCAACTGGCTGCGGTCGTCTGTAAAATCCGATAGCAGGTCCACGTCCAGGTCAAAGGAAATGACCATCGCCTCGTCGCCTTTGCGCATCACCCGGCTCAAAAACCTCGATCCGCCGTCCTGGATCGCTCCGATCATGTGCTCTTCGCTCCCGCTCGTATCGATCAGCATTCCGATCGTGATCGGCAGCGCGCTCTCCGCGGAAAAAAAGGCGATCTTCTGCTCTGTATTGTCCTCAAGGATTTTGAAGTCTTCCTTCTTCAGTCCGGTCACAATTCGTTTATTCTTGTTGCGCACCGTCGCGAAGATATTGACCAAGCCTACTTCCCTGCGGATGCCCGGCTCCTGACTGGAGGGCTCTTGCGGCTGTTGGGGGGTGGGACTTGCCTGCGAGCCTCCCCGTGGCGCCAGGGCCAGTAGCCCTGCCGCGAACAGCCCTGCGCACATCCCCAACTGCTTCATCGCATTTCGCATTGTATAATCGCCCCGTTGAGGAAACTTGCTTCGGAAGCAGCCCGCAGAAGAAAGCCTCCGTCACCCTAGATGCGGCCACGCGCCGCGGAGGATGCATTGACCGTGCCGCTCGTGCCGCAATCCATGGTGGCTTCACGCGCATGAATTGTCCATCCAAGATTCTGGCCCTTGTTTGCGTTCTTACACTCACTGCGCCTCCCGGCGTGCCCCAGCAGCAGAAACCCGGGCCACCCGCTCCTCAGGAGCAACCGCAGGCGCGCATCCGCATCATCACCAACGTCGTCATCGTTCCCGTCACGGTCAAGGACGGCGACGGCCATCTAGTCCCCGATCTCCGCAAGGAAGAATTCCGCATCTTCGAAGATAACGTCGAGCAGAAAGTCGATCAGTTCTTCAACGAGCCCTTTCCCCTTTCGATGGCCGTCCTCATCGACAACGACCTGCCGAAGGGTGTCGCCCAGGAGGTCGAATCCAGCCTTCCCGCCATTGTCGGCGGCCTGAGCGACCAGGATGAAGTCTTTGTCTGCCGTTTCGATCTCACGTTTCACCCCGGCAAAGGCTTTACGCGCGACCCGGACAAGCTCCTCACCGAGCTCAAGCGCACCACGCTCCAGAGTTCCCCGAGTAACGTCGACACGGGAGGTCCCCTGACAAGCGGGCCCTCCATCAATGGGCGTCCGGCAAACGGCCCTTCGCCCTCACCTCCCAACATCATCTTGAAGGGCGAGCGCGGGCGCAGCAAGGCGTTGGACGATGCTGTTTATGAAGCCGCCGATCTTCTCAAGGACCGTGGACGCGACCGTAGAAAAATGATCCTTCTCGTTTCCGATGGCGAGAACGCCAAGAAATACAACTATTCCTTCGAGGATGCGGTCAAAAAGCTCCAGCAAAGCGATATTTCTGTCTTCAGTATTGGCGTCGGCAGTGCCTATCTCAAGCGCAAGTTCACCCCGCTGCCGAAATATGCCCATGCCACCGGCGGCGACGTCTATTACGCCGCGAGGCTGGAGGCTATCGAGGAACTCTATTCCCGCATCACCGAAGAGGCCCGCAATCAGTACACCCTTACCTACAGCCCCCGGGACACCGACCGCTCCCTCGACTACCACTCCATCGAAGTTCGCGTGAAGCGCCCCGGCCTCTCCATCCAGACGCGCGACGGTTACTACGCCCCGTCTCCTTCGCCCTGACCCGCCACAAATTCTTCAGAAATTCTCTTGACACCGTCGAACGCTGCCCGTATAGAACGTGACGAGGGCTGCGCGTCTGCGGCCATCGCCTGAGTCTGGGGTTGACCGCTTCGCGGTCACCCATAAAAAGGAGTTCCTCCATGAAGAAGAAGGGCAAGAAGGACGACAAGAAGAAGGGCAAGTAGGCTTCGATTTCGGTGGAGTGATTTCAGGGGCGCCGCTGGTCACCTCAGCCGCGCCCCGTTTTCATCGCCAGCCTTGCCTGTCATTCCGGGCAAAGAACCTGCTCATACGCCGGGCAAATCGGTTTGAATGCGCAGTTCCGGCAATGGTACCCCGGCTTTGGCGAGAACTCCCCCGCTCGAATGTTCGCCGCCGCCTCCCGCACAATCGCCACCGCTTCGTCGAGTTGTTTCTTTTCCCTCGTGGTCACTTGCCTTTCGTTCGTCAGCAGGTAATGAAAGACGAGCGCGACCGGGTTCAGCTCCAGCACCTCTCTCGCCGCCAGCGCGTACAAACTCAGTTGTAGGTCGCGTCGCGCATCCGCTTCTTTCTTCGGCTTCCCCGTTTTGTAATCCACGATTTCAACGTCACGATTCCCCAGTTGGTTGATCTGGTCCATCCGCCCCGCGATGACCACGTTATCTTCCAACGGCAGCTCGAATGCCTTCTCTTGCTCGAGCACCACCGGCGGCTCCGCGAGCACTCCCGCATGGAACGCCCGCAACTGTTCGATCCCGTCTTTTTTGTATTCCCCTTCCTGATACTCGTCTTCGTACCCCGCCGAGCTCCATTCCGTCTCGAAAATCCGCGTCACTTCCTCGAACGGCAGCTTCATTCCTTTGCGCAACTGTTCCGCAAATCGCTTGATCGTCGTGTGCATCACGCTGCCGAAGCTCATGTTCGCCCGCGGGCCTTCGCGCAGCGACCAGAGATACCCGAACAAGAATTGTTGCGGGCACCGGCGGTAATTTTCCACCGCCGTAGGGCTGAGCTTCAGGGGCTCGGGCGTCGGCGGATGAAAGCTCTCCGCCCAGCCCGCGATTTGCGAAAAAATCCTCGGCGGCCCCGCCGGCGCTGGGAAAAGAGTTGTATCCGCCGTCTCCGCCCGCTTTTTCGGTTCGGCGCCAGCCACGTCCGTTGACCCCGACCTAGTCGGGGTCACCCGTGAATCGGGTGGCAATTTCGGCGCGATCTGCACGATATCCCGCCGCTTGACGCCGGCGTCCATCAAAATATCTTCAATAAACGCCGGCGTTTTGCCCTTCTTTTCCGTCAGCGTCGTGATCGTCAGCCGGTCCTGCGCCCGCGTCAGCGCCACGTAAAAGAGCCGCCGCTCCTCTTGAATGTGAAAGTCGCCCGCCGGCAGCTCCTCTTTCATCAACTCCAGCGGAAATTCAAACGTCCGGGGTCTCTCCGTCGCCGGAAATGCCCGGTTATTCACCCGCACGATGAACACATGCGGGAATTCCAGCCCCTTCGCCGCATGCACGGTCATCAGCCGCACCCCGTCGCCCGGCTCGTCGTCCTCGAGACTCAGTGTCCCGCCCGCCTGCTCGTAGTAGTCCAGGTACTCCAGAAATTCCGCCAGCCCGCGCGTCTCGCTCTTCGGCTCCCACTCCTTGGCGAACTCCGCCAGCCGTTCCACGTACTTCGTGTCGTTTGCCGCCGCGCGCTGCGGCACTTCCAGCCACTCCACCAGCTCGCCCAGAATTTCCCGCCCCGTCCGTCGCTTCAGTGTTTTCCGCTGCCCCGAAACAAACTCCAGCAGTTTCTGCCTGGCCCCATGCGCTTCGGAGAAGGGAAGCTCCGTTTGTGGCCCCTGCATCGTGTCATACAGCGCCCCGCGGCGGTTTTTCGCCGCGCGCTCTGCCAGCCGTGCCAGCTCCGCCGCGTCCAGCCCCCACGCCGGCGCCGCCAGCACGCGCGCGCACGCGATGTCGTCATGCGGATGCGCGATCAGCCGCAGGTACGCCAGAACGTCCCGCACCAGCGGATGCTCCAGGATCGACAGCTTCACAATCACAAAGGGAATTCGCCGTCGGACCAGTTGTTTCACCAGCTCGTCGCGGTGCGCATGTTGCCGGTAGAGAATCGCGAAATCTCGCCACGGTCGTCCCGTCCCGCGTAACCTCTCCAGCTCGTCCGCCACCCACCGTGCCTCATCTTCCTTCGTTGCCAGTTCTACGAGCCGGATCTTTTGTCCCTCCGGCCGTGTCGGCTCCAGCACTTTTTTCGGAAAGTACGCGCTTACCGAGTTCTGCGCAATCACCTGCGTCGCCACCCGCAGCACGTTCGGCGTCGAGCGGTAATTCTCCGTCAGCGTCACTCGCCACTTCGCAGAGTCCTCGCCGGCCCTCCAACCCGCAAAGCGTTCCAAGAAAATCTTGAAGCTCCCGAAGGACGCCCCGCGAAATCGGTAAATCGCCTGGTCGTTGTCCCCGACCACAAGAATGTTCCGTGGCTCCGCCGCGAGCAGGTGCAACAACTCGACCTGCGCGATGTTCGTGTCCTGAAATTCATCCACCAGGATGTGCCGGAACCTCTGCCGCAGCCGCTCGCGCAGTTCCCCATTCTCCCGCAGCAGCTTCACCGTCTCCGCGATCAATCCGTTCAGCGCTACCGCATTCTTCTCCCGGAGCAGGTCCTCGCTCGCTCGGTACGCCCGCGCAATCTCCTGTTGCCGCGCCGCCTCTTCCGTGCGCTCGAGAAATGTGTCTTCATCGAGCGTCGCTCGCTCCGCCTCGAGCCCTGCCGCCAACTCCTCGCTCGAGACCAGCTCGTCCTGGCATCGCGAGAAAAACTCGATGAAGTCCCCTAGAAACTGCCCCGGCTCCGCTAGCCTCCGGAATCTTTCTAACCGCAGCCTCGGCAGATTCCTCCGCAGCAAAATCCAGTGGTCCACTTTATCGAGCGCCACCCGCCCCAGCGCCAGCTCGGTAAGCAGGCTTTCGCAAAACGAATGAAACGTCGCCAGCGTCACGTCTTTCGCGCGCTCCCCGACGGCCTTCACCACGCGCGCCTTCATCTCCCCCGCGGCCCTGCGCGTGAACGTCAGCCCCAGTATGTTTTCGCCGGAAAGATTGGGATCGGAGACCAGTAGTTGGCGGATCCGCTCCGTTATGACGCGCGTCTTGCCCGTCCCTGCGCCCGCGATCACCAGCAGTGGCCCTTCGCCGTGCTCGATCGCCCGCCTCTGCGCCTCATTCAATTGCGGCAGTGTTGCCATGTCTTTTGCAGCCTAGCGGATTTTCGAGCGAACAGGAAGCAAACAACGGGTCATCCGCAGATGGAATCAAGAATTGCTTGTTTCGAGGTGCCCTTGTGCGACGAAACAGCGCGAAGTATAGCGTTCAATGTACCGACTTTTAGAGTCTTGTGAGCAGGGATCGCGATGCGCTGCGGCTTCGGCTGCTCCGTCTCGAGGACGATATGACTCCCCATCTGATGGGCTTCGCGGTAGCCCCACTTGCGGCAAAGCCCGTCAGCCAACTGCCTGCCGCTTAGGTCTCGCGGTAGCTTCATCCGAGCGAGAGAACTTCGTCGCGAACGAGGTGCAGACGTATGGACTGCGGTTTCGGGCGATCAAAGAAGAAAGCTTCGACTGCCTCTCTGACATTGGCGCGCAACTCTTCCCAAGTGTCACCCTGTGTGAAAATATTTTCGGTTAGGCACTCGGCGGAATAACCCCCTTCAGCCTCTTCAATCACTTCAAAAACAAGCTCGCTGATGTGAACCGGTTCCATGCCAATTTCCTTTCGCAAGAACTTAGCATGGAAGTTTCCACCATGCCAGCAAGTCTTAGTCGGGGGTTCTCCCCGCATCGTCGCGCTTATCGCTGCGATAATTCTCGACCGGCAACTCTCGCCGTAAACTCCCCCGACTTCCCCCGCGGCACGCTCAGCGACTCCCACTTTCCCGTTTTTGCCACTGTCAGATGCTTCGCCACATAGAGGATCTGCCCCACGTGATGCGCGTAATGCGCGATCTGCCGGTTGATCGCCTGCATCACCGAGTGCGGCTCCATCCGGATCGTCACCTTCCGCACGAGGTCCGCCTCCGTCAGCGGCGTCAGGGCGTCAAACACGTACTTCCAGCCCCTCTCCCACAGCGCCATCAGCTCCGCGCGCGTCTTCGGCGCATCCTCGAACTCCGTATCCCGGTTCCGGTCGGGCTTTTCTCCGTCCGTGGTCAGAAAATCCATCCAGCGCGATCGCATGTTCCCCGCCATGTGCTTCACGATGATGGCAATCGAATTCGACTCCTTGTCCAGCGCCGCAAACAGCGCCTCGTCCGGCGCCTGCTGCATCGCCCGCTCGGCCAATTTCTTGTAGTAGCGGAAAAGTTCGATCGAATCTTTCAAGTATGACGTGGTGAATTCATGTGCCATGCCCGCATTTTCCTCTCTGTCCGTGCCGTTTCGCAACCCTCACAAAGTCCTTGACTGTTCGCTTTTCGTTCGCCTATCATCCTGCCTCGCAACTTGCTCTAATCTCACCACGGAGGACTTGGATTTATGTCAATCGCTCAGTCGCTGCTTCCCGAATACGATCAGGAAATGTCCGGCACGCGCAAGACCCTGGAGCGCTGTCCCGACGAAAAGTGGGACTGGAAGCCCCACGAGAAGTCCGGCACGCTCGGCTGGCTCGCCGGCCATGTCGCCACGCTTCCCGAATGGGCCGCCATGACCCTGCACACTGAGCAGTTCGATTACGCGCCCGTGGGCGGCCCCACGTATCAGCCTCCCAAAATCTCCAATCGCAAAGAGCTTCTCGCTGCCTTCGACAAACGTTGCGCCGAAGCTCGGGCCGCCATCGCTTCCGCCAGCGATCAAGAGTTGACGAAAGACTGGTCACTGCTCGCGGGCGGTAAAAACGTGTTCACCATGCCGCGCGTTGCCGTCCTTCGCACCATGATCATGAATCACCTGATCCATCACCGTGCGCAGCTCGGTGTCTACTTCCGCCTCATCGGCGTCCCCGTGCCCGGCCTCTACGGACCTTCCGCCGACGAAGCCCAGGCAGGCGCCGGCGCCTCCGCCTAAACGTTTTCGTCCCGTCCGGGACTTCCAGTGTTCGGCTGGTTGACCGCTCCGCGGTCACCCATAAAGTTGACCGCTGCGCGGTCACCCATAAAAATGTAGGGGCGGACTTCACTCCCCTCGGGGCTGAACTCCGCTCGATTCCCACGCCTTCTCACCCCTGTAGGGGCGCGCTTTAGCGCGTCCCCTCTCATTCCGTCCCCGCTGCCCCCTTCTCACTGCATCTCGCTATAATGGTGTTTCACCTTTCTGGAGGCGCATCATGGAAACCCCCGTTATTCTCTCCGGTGTCCGCACGCCCATCGGAGAATTCCAGGGCGGCCTCGCCGGTCTCTCCGCGCCCGAGCTTGGCGCCAAAGTTGTTGCCGAATCCATTCGCCGCGCCGGCCTCGACCCCAAGCAAATCGACGAAGTCATCATGGGCAATGTCGTTCAAGCCGGCCTCGGCCAGAATCCCGCGCGCCAGGCGGCCCTCCGCGGCGGCTGCGATCCCCGCGTCGCCGCCATGACCATCAACAAGGTCTGTGGCTCCGGCCTCAAGGCCGTGGCCCTCGCCGCGCAAGCCATCGAAACCGGCAACTCCGATATCCTCGTCGCCGGCGGCATGGAGTCCATGTCCAACTGCCCCTATCTTCTCCCGCAGGCGCGCACCGGCTACCGCATCGGCGATGGCAAGCTCGTGGACTCCATGATCACCGACGGCCTCTGGGACGCCTACGAAAATTTTCACATGGGCATGACCGGCGAGCTCGTCGCCGAAAAATACGGCATCACGCGCGAGGAGCAGGACCACTTCGCCGTCGAAAGCCACCAGAAAGCAGTCCGCGCCCGCAAGTCCTGCTTCCTCGAGTCGCAAATTCTTCCCATCGAAGTCCCGCAGAAAAAGGGGGACCCCGTCGTCATCAAGTACGATGAATCGCCCCGCGAGGACACTTCGCTCGAAGCCCTCTCGAAGCTCAAGCCCGCCTTCAAGAAAGATGGCACCGTCACCGCTGGCAATGCTCCCGGCACCAACGACGGCGCCGCCGCTCTCGTCGTCACCAGCGAGCGCATCGCCGAAAAGCTCGGCAAGCCGCCGCTCGCCCGCATCGTCGCCCAAGCCGTCTCCGGCGTCGAGCCCAAGTGGGTCATGATGGCCCCCGTGGACGCCGTCAACAAACTCCTCCAAAAAACCGGCTGGGATCGCGAAAAAGACGTTGACCTCTTCGAGCTCAACGAAGCCTTTGCCGTCGCCGCCATCGCCGTCACGCGCCAACTGAAACTCAATCCCGAAAAAGTCAACGTCAATGGGGGCGCAGTCGCCATCGGCCATCCCATCGGCGCCTCCGGCGCGCGCATTCTCGTCACCCTGCTCTACGAGCTCGCTCGCCGCAATCTCAAGCGCGGCCGGCGGCAACGCCGTCGCTTTAGCGGTAGAACGCTTTTGAGGGCGCCTATCGAAGGGAATCGTAGGGGCGCAATATATTGCGCCCGCCGTTGTATTTGGGGTCTCTGAAGATGAAATACTGCCCCATCTGCGACACCCAATACTCTGATTCCCACGACCGCTGCTCCGTCTGCGGTGTAGAGCTTGTCCCCGAATCGCTCCGCGGCCGCCCCCTCAACGATAAAGAGCGCCGCGAACCCATCGAAGTCGCCTGGCGCGGCGGCGATCCCGTCGCCGTCAGCCAGGTCCTCGCGGCATTGCGCGAAGCCGGCATCCAGCACGACGTCAAAGCCACCAACGATCATCTGGTCTTCGAGCTCGGCATGCCCCGTCCGAAATACGAGAT
>QHYP01000408.1:0-1456 GCA_003224195.1 Acidobacteriota bacterium
GAAGAAACCCGGAACGGACGTGCCGCGCGCCATCTTCGGCAGCGTGTTCTCGATCATGGCGATCTACCTGCTTCTGAATCTTGCAGTGCTATATGTCCTGCCAATGAACGAAATATCCGGCAACATTTTTGCTCTTGGCGCGGCGGCGAACAAGGTTTTCGGGCGTTACGGCGACCCCGTAATCCGCTCGATCATGTTGGTGTCCTTGGTGAGCTGCATCAATGCGTGCCAAATGTTTGCCACGCGCGTGCTTTATGCCATGAGCTGCGACGGCCTGTTCTTCAAGCGCGCCTCGCGCGTCAACCCAGGCGGCACGCCGGCGCTGGCGCTCTTTCTGAGCGGCGCAGTAGGCGTTGTGTTTGCGCTTGGGACGTTCAGGCGCGTCATCGCCATGCTATCGTTCTTCTTTGTGGCGAACTACACGCTATCCTACGCATCCCTCTTCTTATTGAGGCGGCGCGAGCCACAGATGCCGAGGCCCTATCGCGCCTGGGGCTATCCTTGGACAACGGGAATTGCACTGGCCGGATCCGCCACGTTCTTGTTTGGATCGCTCCTCACCGACCGGCAAAATGCCCCGCTCGCCTTGGGCATGCTAATCCTCAGCTATCCCGTTTGCCCGGGCGATGAAATGGGCGGCGCGGCGGTCCGCCGTGATGCAGGACGCCTAGCCGGCCATCTTTTCGGCCACGGTCTTTGCCTGCAGGAATAGCAGAAGGTAATCCTTTCCGCCCGTTTTCGAATCCGTGCCCGACATGTTGAACCCACCGAAGGGATGCGCGCCCACCATCGCCCCGGTGCACTTGCGGTTGAAATAGAGATTGCCGACGTGAAACGCTTCCGTTGCCTTCTCGATCTTCGCCGGATTTTTCGTGTATACGCCGCCGGTCAACCCGAATTCCGTGTTGTTCGCGACCTCCAGCGCGTGATCGAAGTCCCGCGCTTTGACCACCGCCAGCACCGGCCCGAAAATTTCCTCCTGCGCAATGCGCGCCTTCGGATCGACCTCGGCAATAATCGTCGGCTGAATGAAGTAGCCGTCACCCGGCGCGCGCGCCCCGCCGAGCAGCAGCTTTCCTTCCTTCTTCCCCACCTCGATGTATTCCAGGATCGTGTTCATGGCGGACTTGCTCACCACCGGACCCATGTAATTGTTCGGATCCTCGCTTGGGCCTACGCGGATCTTCTTCGCGCGCTCGACCACCTTCTGCACGAACGGCTCGTAAACCTTCTGCGTCACGATGGCCCGCGAGCACGCCGAACATTTCTGGCCCTGATAACCGAACGCCGACTGCACAACTCCTTCCGCCGCTGCGTCGAGATCCGCCTCGTCATCCACAATGATGGAATCTTTTCCGCCCATCTCCAGCACCGTGCGCTTGATCCAGATTTGGCCCGGCGCTGCCTTCCCCGCAAGTTCGCTGATCCGCAGGCCAACTTCTTTTGACCCCGTAAA
>QHYP01000408.1:1462-2711 GCA_003224195.1 Acidobacteriota bacterium
GATGTAGCGCGTCTTCGGGTGCGCAATCAGGGCGTCACCGATGCTGCCTCCGGGCCCGGTGACAAAGTTCAATGCTTCTTTGGGAATCCCCGCCTCGAACAGAATTTCGACGAACTTTGCCGCGATTGTGGGCGAATCGCTCGCCGGCTTGAGCACCACGGTGTTGCCCGTCACGAGCGACGCCGCCACCAGCCCTCCCATGATCGCGCAGGGGAAATTCCACGGTGGGATAATCGCTCCCACTCCGAGTGGAATATACACAAGGTAGTTCTTCTCGCCTTTCATGGGCGTAAGCTTCTGGGGCCCGGCCAGGCGCAGCATTTCTCGCCCGTAGAATTCGCAGAAGTCGATTGTTTCTGCCGTGTCCGCGTCCGCTTCCGGCCACGTCTTGCCGACCTCGTAACACATAAGCGCGCTGATCTCGAATTTCCGCTCGCGAAGAATCTTCGCGGCTCGAAAAAGACATTCCGCGCGCCGTTCCGTCGGCACGCGCTTCCAGGAGTCGAATGCTTTGTGCGCAGCCTCGACCGCCTGCTTGGCCATCTCCGCGGTGGCAACTTGAAACATCCCGATCGCCTGCGAGGGATGTGAGGGATTGGTCGTGACCCTTTTCCCGCCGATGTACATCGGGTATTCTCGGCCAAACTCCCCCGCAACCTTTTTCAGCGCCTCTTCCATCGCCTTTCGGTTTTCAGCCTTCGAAAAATCCACAAAAGGCTCGTTCGTGAATTCGGAGACGCGAAGTTTCTGTTCAGCCGTTGCCATGGCGGGATGCCTCCTCACTGGGCACGCGAACAATTTTACTGCCTCACGTAAACGCCGCACAAGCCGCCGCCGCTTCCGTCCCCGGCGCTTGCGCAGTGGCCCGTGCATGTTGCTGTCAGCCGATTGTTTCTACGATTCTGGGACTTGCTCAGCGGAGGTCGCGATCGATCTCGCGCGCGGCGTTGGCCCCGCTGGCGCCCGTCAAGCCGTTCCCGGGATGCGTGCCAGAGCCGCACAGATACAGTCGGCGGATCGGCGTCTTGTACCTCGCCCAATCAAGCGCCGGCCTCATGGTGAAAAGCTGGTCGATCGCCAGCTCGCCGTGAAAAATATGGCCCCCTGTCAGGCCATAGATTGTCTCCAGGTCCTCGGGCGTGATCACCTGTATTGCTTCGACGAGCCGCGGCAGCCCCGGCGCATAAACGTCCAGAGTTTCGAGTACGGTCCTGCCCAGAGCCTCGCGCCGGTCCGTCCAACTCCCTCC
>QHYP01000046.1 GCA_003224195.1 Acidobacteriota bacterium
CTTCGATGGCGGCGTTCAAGGCGAGCAGATTGGTTTGTTCGGCCAAGTCGTCGATCACCTCGATGATTTTGCCGATATCGTCGGCGCGGTGGCCGAGGACATTGATGATCTCCGCCGAAGTTTGAATGGCCTTGTTGGTCCGGTTGAGGCCATCGGTGGCCTTCTCCATCGTGGCGATCCCGGTGACGACCTCCTCGCGCGATCGATTGGCGATGTCGAGGAGGACTTTGGCCGTATCGGCGACACGCTGAATCGAGGTAACCATCTGGTCGATGGAAGCGGATGTTTCGGCGACGCTGGAGGCCTGGACTTGGGTGTTCTTGACGACGTTTTGGACGTTGACGCTCATCTCGTGCATCGTGCTGGTGACTTCTTCGATGGCGGAGGAAGCCTGGACGCTCACTTTGGCCGATTCGTCGGAGGCGCCGGCGACTTGACTGGAGCCGGCGGAGACCTGGGCGGCCCCGTCGCGCACCTGGCGAACGAGGAGTTGCAGACCTTGCGCCATGCGAACGAATGCGTTGCTCAGTGTGTCGCGCTTCGAGCGCGGCGCAATCTCCACCGTAAGATCGCCCTCTGCGACGGCCATGGAAACAGCGGCTATTTCTTTCAAGTAGGCGACCATGTTGTTGAAGGTCGTGGCCAGCGAGCCGATCTCATCAGTGCGGTGAATGTCGATGTTTTGATCGAGATCGCCGGAGTCGCCGATTTCGCGCGCGACGGTAATCAAATGATTCAGCGGTTCGGTGATGGACTTTGCCGTGTAGAAAGCAACGGCAAATCCGATAAGGATGGCGGCCAGAGTGCCGAAGATGCTGACGACAGTGCCGACCGTGGTGGCGAGCGCCGAGAACTTTGCGCTTTCCGCAAGCGCCTTGCGGATGTCTTCTGCGGTTTGATCCAAGACGGCCGATGACTTCGCCAGCCAGGAGGAAGGATCCTTCTGGAGGTAGAAAATCTGGAGGTCGGAAACGGTGGCGTCGCCGGAATCCACCTGGTGACGCTTGGCGACAAGCGGCTTGGCAAAATTGTCGCCCCAGTTCAGTTCCAAGCTTTCCACCTGGATTAGAGCGGTGCGAAGAGGATCGTTCCCAGTGGCTTGCACCTCGCTCCGCTTGAGGAGATCAGAGAATTCGGACAAGCCATGGTTGACCTTATCTTCGTCGCGTGGGTCGCCGCTGAGCAGAAAGTTATCCAAATCCAGGCGGTTAATCATGATCTGGTAGCGAACCAGTTCGATGGCGCGCACGCTGTCGAGCGCTGCCGCGGTATCGGCCCGAGTGGAGCGCTCCTTCAGCACTGCGGCAGTATTTACGAGAAACAAGATCAGCAAAATGCCGAGGATAAGGCCGAAGCCGGCATAAAGCTTCTTACCGATCGTCATTGTGAAAAGCCTCCACTTGCTGCGGCGATGAGCGTCTTATGCGAGCGCGCCGCTCCCCCGAAACGCTCCGACCTCACTACTCCGTACCCCGAAATTCGAACTCGACCATCTGCGTTGTCTCCGCGGCCGCGGGGAAAAATTTCCATTCCTTGACGGCAAGTACTGAAGGCCGAATGAGCAGCGGATGGCCCCCGATGACGCGAGCGCTCTTGACGCGACCATCCGGAGCGATGACGATCTCGATCTTCACTTTCCCGGTCACGTTCATGCGCCGCGCGAGATCCGGATACACGGCGGAGACTCGTGTCTTTACTTTGCGCTTGCCCTGTTCCGCCGTGCCCTGCCGGGCAAATGCCGCCGACCCGGAGAGAGTCGCAGCCGCCACGCCGGCAAGAACGATCCTCGTCCATTTCAAACGTATCACCGACCCTCCGACAGAGAGAGAAACCCCTGCAAGGAAGGGCAAGTCAGATGCCAGGTTCGGGGCATGCTGGTGGCCCACCGTGGTCGTGTGAATGAGAGGGGTAAGCAACTCGAAAGAAGCGTGTTACGAGGTATGAGGAAAGGAGAGTCGCGGCACGTCTGCCGCGCGTCTCGTCTCAGACCGCTTGGATTCCAAGGAATTGGTCTCACGCTGAGACGCTGCTCGGTTGGGCAGGTATGGTTAATTCGGCACCAAGCGTCTCAGTTCGATTGACTCAGATTGAGATTGCCCGCTAGCGTAGAGGGGTTGAGACTCGGCGCGGAGACCCAAGGACCTTCCAGGACCCCTATGCGCAGCGCGAAAGCCCTTTCGAGTGGTTCTGTCCCCGCTGGCCGGGGCAAGCGGGCAGAAGTACGAATGCCCGCAAACCGAGCCGAGGAGTTGATGCAACTGGCGCTGGACGCGGCCCAAGCGCAGAACCTACCTGATTTTCTCCAACGATTTTCAGCGCGCGCCGGACGAATGTTGAATGCGTCTTGGTGCGCGGTCGCGGTCTTTACCGGGACAGACGTCGAGCTGCATTCGAACCTTGCAGGAGGAGAAAAGGACCCGTTCGCGGAGGAACTGCGCAGAGCAATTCTGGAGGCCGCGCGGAAACCGCACCGAGAAATCTCGATTCTTCCTCTCGCGGAGCTTCCATCTCCTGCGGGGTTGCCGGCGGGGCCCGGGTCGGAAGCAGTTTTGGTGAGAATCGGCCACGCAGACGGCGAGCGACTCGGCTGCTTATGCCTGGTGCGCAGAGCGAGGCCTATGGAAGCATCTGATCGGCGGCTGTTGCTGGCGCTGGCAAGCCACGCGGCGCTCTCGCTGGTTAGTTTCCGGCGATTCTCGCAACTGGAACGTTCAAAGCGGCAGTGGGTGGAAGACATCGACGCCATCAGCGACTACATCGTGGTGCACGACCGCCGCTGCCGGATCGTGCGTACGAACCGTTCGCTCGCCTCGGTGCTCGGCGCGCCACCCGTGGCGCTGGTGGGGGAACCGATGAGCCGGCTGCGCCAGCTTATCGAGGGGAGGGGCGAGTTGCCCTGCCCGATCTGCCACAATCCGGAACGCACGCGGGAAGAGTACATGCTTTCGACTCCCGAGCGAGTGTACCTGATCTCGACATCGCGGACGCTGGGAGCGGAGGCCGACGACATCCGAACGATTCACGTATTGAAAGACATTACCGACCGACGCGAGGCAGAACGACGTTACCGGGACTTGTTTGACAGCATCCAGGAAGGACTTTTTTTTGCCACCCCGGACGGACGATTCCTGGATGTGAACGACGCGATGGTGCGCATGCTGGGGTACGGGTCGCGCGAGGAACTGCTGCGCGCCGACGTGAGCGCGCACCTGTACCCCAATCCGGCGTCGCGCGAGCGAGTGCTGCAGGCGCTGGTCGCGCGGGGCGTGTTGCGCAACTACGAAGAAACGCTGCGGCGGAAGGACGGGTCGCTGCTGCACACGCTGCAGAACGTGACCGCGGTACGCGACGCGAAAGGGCAGATCGCACAAATCCGCGGGCTGATGCTCGACGTGACGGAACAAAAGAACTTCCAAGCTCAGCTGCAGCGCGAGCGCGACTTCAACCAAAAAATCTTGAACACGACGCAGAGCATGATCCTGGTGCTGGACACGGCAGGTCTCATCGCGTATGCCAACCCGCGGTGTTACGAGACGGGCTACCGGAAAGACGAGATGATCGGCCACCCGCTGGTAGATTGGGTGGAACCGACACATCGGCCGGAGTTCGAAGCTGCGCTGGAAACGACGGCGCACGGCCAGCAGGTCGAAAATCTGGAGTTGCGCGTGCGGCGCGGCGACGATTCGATGGGCCATTTTTCCGTGAGTCTTAGCCCCATGCGCGACGAGCAGGATGCGGTGAACAGCCTTGTGGTGGTAATGACGGATATCACCGATGCGGTCATGCTGCAGGCAAAGCTGGCGCACTCCGAGAAGATGGCTACGATCGGACGACTGGTGTCCGGGGTAGCGCATGAGGTGAACAATCCTCTGGCCGCGATTCTGGGATTCACCGACCTGCTGCTCGAGAATCCGGAGGTGCCCGTAAACGCCAAGGAGGATCTGCAAATCATCCTTCACGAAACACAACGGACAAAAGACATCGTGCAGGATCTGCTGAGCTTTGCACGGCAGCGACCGGCGCGGCGCGAAGCCGTGCAGGTGAACGCCGTGCTCCGGCAGACGATCAAGCTGCGGAGTTATGACTTTGCAAGCCACGGGGTAGAGGTCATCGAGGCACTGGAAGAGAACCTCGAGCTGGTCCTCGGAGACGCACAGCAGCTTCAGCAGGTATTCTTGAATATTCTGAACAACGCGTACGACGCGGTGCAAGAAACGCAGAGGCGCGGACATATCGAGATTCGCACGGGGCAGAGCGGGCACAGCGTCGAAGTCAGTGTGTCGGACAACGGCATCGGTATTTCCGAACCCGAGCGGATCTTCGACCCGTTCTATACGACGAAGCAGGCAGGGAAAGGCACGGGCCTGGGGCTCAGCATCTGCTACGGGATTGTGCGCGCGCACGGCGGCGAGATTCAGTGCTGGAACAACGACGGCGAAGGCAGCACGTTCGTGGTTCGCTTGCCGGCTGCGACCGAAGCGGGGATCGCGACGGCCAAGGAGGCCGGGCGATGAACGCCCCGGCCAAAGCAAGGACGACCACGCCAATACTGCTGATCGAGGACGAGCCTTCGGTGACGGCGTTCGTGCGCACGGCCCTGGAGCGGAGAGGCTACCGCGTGGTGCCGACGGCTTCGGGAGCCGAGGGTCTCGAGAGACTTGTGAACGGACACTTCTGCGGCGTGATATCCGATATCCGCATGCCCGGCAGCGTCAACGGCGCGGAAGTGCACGCCTGGATCCAAGAGAACCGGCCCGAATTGCGCGCCAAGATCATTCTGATCACCGGGGACACGGCAAACAGCGAAACGCAGGCGCTGCTGGGGGGCAGCGGGACTCCGTGCATTGAAAAGCCGTTCCGCGTGCAGCAATTACTTACGCTGGTGGAGAAGACATTCGGAAAGCCATGAGCGACGAACTGAAAATCCGGCTGCTGGTTGTGGATGACGAGCAGAGCATCCGGCGATTGTGCATGACAATCGGAAATACGCTGGGATTTGCCTGTTCGGAAGCGGAAAGCGCGGAGGCGGCGCTGGCCAACCTGGAAGCGGAAACGCCGGACCTGGTGCTGACAGACCTAAAGCTGCCGAATCTGTCGGGCGTAGAATTTCTGCGACAAATGAAGGCCATCCTGCCGCGCACGGAAGTGGCGATCATGACAGGCCACGGATCGATTGAGTCGGCTGTGGACGCAATGAAACTGGGAGCGTACGACTACATCGAGAAGCCGTTCCGCGTGGAGAAGATGCGCCTGCTGCTGCAGCGCATGGCGGAGAAGGTGCGGCTCATCACCGAGAACCAGTTTCTGCGCGAGCGGGTGAGCACGGAAGAAAACCTCGACGGAATCGTGGGCGCATCGGCAAAAATTCAGGATGTGCTGCGGATGATTTCGCGGTTGAAGGACACGCGGACGCCGGTGCTGATCGTGGGAGAGAGCGGTACAGGGAAGGAGCTGGTGGCGCGGGCGATTCATTTTCGCGGAGCGATGGCGCAAACTCCGTTTGTGGCGGTGGATTGCGGCTCGCTGGTCCCCACGCTGATGGAAAGCGAGCTGTTTGGATATGAGAAAGGCGCGTTTACGGGTGCAGTGAAATCCAAGCACGGCCTCTTCCAAGCCGCGAATGGCGGAACGATATTCCTGGATGAAATCGGAGAGTTGCCCCAGGAGATGCAGGCAAAACTGTTGCGCGTCCTGCAGGAAAAAGAGGTGCGGCCGGTGGGGAGCAACGAGCGCGTGACCGTGGACGTGCGTGTGATCGCGGCCACGAACCGCGACCTCGAGGCGGCCTACCGCGCGGGAACTTTCCGTAAGGATTTATATTTCCGGCTGAATGTCGTAACCGTACACCTCCCTGCCCTACGCGAGCGCCGCTCGGACATACCAATGCTAGTGCATCATTTTCTCGACGGATACGCGCCGGGCGAAAGCATCCAGGTGACGCCGGCAACCATGAAAAGCCTTTTGCAATACGATTGGCCGGGAAACATCCGCGAACTCGAGAATTGCATCGCACGGGCCGTGACGCTGGGCGATCGGCGGGTCGTGGATGTGAACGATTTGCCGCCGACGATTCGCAGCGAGGCAGGAGCAGGTACGGCGAGCTCCTCACCGACCGAGGCCGGCACGTTTACGACGACGGCGCTCGCCGAGATGGAACGGATGACCATCCTTCGCGTGTTCGAACAGGCGCGAGGGGACAAGGCGCTTGCGGGAAAGATGCTGGGGATCAGCCGGGCCACTTTGTATCGCAAGCTCAAGCGCTACAACATCACGTCGAAACCTTCCGCGACAGCCGTGGCGGCCGGCACACACACAGCGTCAGAGTGAGATAGATAGCGGCTTGCCTCGCTGCGCGCTGCAAACCTGCTGCGAAAGACCCGAGCGATGAGACGGGGCGTGTCAGCGTGAGACACGTGAGCCAATCTCAATCCACGTCAGATTCATAAACCTTGTATTTTCTTAAACTTCGCGCCCACTGGGGTGCCGAAATTTTTGGCGGCCGGCGTGCACTCTTACAAGCCGGACCGATGCGTCCCGGCTGTCTCAGGATTTGTGGAGCCGCGGGAGACAGACGTGGGTCTTGATAAGAGCAGGATGAGAAACCAAGTGAACCGAGCAGTCAGGACGGCGGCAGACGCGGCAGAAACCTGCGTGGGGCGGCTGGCGCGCTTTTTCCCGAGCGCCATTCCGGTTCGAATTCTCGTGCAAGTGACAGCGGTGCGTCCGGGCAAGGCACGGCTGAGCGAGGCGGCCATGCTCGAGTACGGGGAACCGGAGCACGCCATTTTCGTGTGCACACTGCCGCTCGAATTCGACGACCGCGTGCGGATCGAACGCGCAGGCGAGGTGGCCGGCAAAAACCTCCGTGCGGCAGAAGGAACCGTCACGGCGGTGCAATACCACGAGGGAACCAAGGCGGTGGCCGTGCGTTTTCTTAAAGGCCCCTGCGGGTGGGTGATGGAGCCGTGAGCCTAATTTCCAAGACGGCCGTTCCAGCCGATGCGAAACTGACGCCGAGAAGCGAACCGACGAAGCAGTCGTCGTGGGAGGAGACGCGCTCGGTCTTCCCGATCTATCTTGCGCTGGCCAAGCTGCTCCGCGTCCAGATTCCGTTTGGCCAGGGAAAGCGGTCCCTGCCGGAGCGGCCAACGAATGAGCTCCATGAACAGGTGCAGACCTGGCTCGAGCAGATGGATCAGCAGGTACAGGTGCACCAATTGCGGCACCTGCTGCAGATGACGACGCTCAATGCGAGCGAGGAAGGGCTGCGCGGGCTCATTTTGAGGCACCTGCGCAAGCCGACGAAGACGAACTCCGACCGCTCGAAAATCGACTTTCTGCTGGTCCAGTATTTTGCGCTGTGCGCGCCAGCGAAAATTTATCACAAGCAAATCGAGCTGGCCGACGTGGCGCACGTGATGGAACCGGTGCTCGGCAAAGGGGAACCGAATACCCTCGATTGGTGCGCACCGCTCGAGAAAATGATTGAAGCGCTGCGCGGCTTCCGCAGCCTGCGGGACATCTTGAAAACAAACTTCATCGAACAGGGGCGGGGGGTGAAAGAATCCGCCGGTGGGATGTTCTATGATGCCGCGGCACTGATGGCCTTCACACGCTTCAATTTCCTGCTCCGCCGGACACTGATCGAGCTGATGCACGCGGACTTGATCGCCATCCGCACCGGGATTAGCCACCTGGAAAATTCGGGGGTGAGGACGCTTGACTGCCGGAACTTCGGCCTGACGGGCGCCGAGCCGATTCGCAAGATCAAACAGATCGCCGATGAATGGAAACAGCCTTTCCAAAAGGAATACACGGAGCGCACGGTAAACGAGGCGTTCGAGAAGCTGCTGGGACTGCGCGCCGATGTGGAACGCGCGCTTGAGCGGATTCACGGCTCCACCGGTGAAACTTCGGGAACGGTTGGCACGGCGCCGGCGGCTCCGGGTCCAGATAAAAACGCCGTGGATAGTCCGGCCAAGCCTTCTGCACAAGAGAGTAGCCGGTCGGCCGAACGCAAGACGAACGATGCGGAACTCGATTTTGAAACGTGCATGGAGAAGATCTGGGAGCAACTCATCGCCGCGCCGCCCTCACGGGGGCGTTCGATGACGACAGTTACGGTGGGGCGCGCGCGAATTCTGCTGTCCTCGTGGGAAGTGGCGGCGTTTGTGAGCGATGACGGCACCGCGGCGGAGGCCCTGCGACGCGCAGTCGTGGCAAGGGTCCTTGTCACGGTGGCGATGGAACAGGCGAAGGAGACCGGCAACGCCACACCGCTGGAGCGGGCGCTTTCCACGGCGCGCGACGAGGTCTCGCGCCTGCAGGAGCGCATCGAGGTTGCGAAGGAAGCCAAAGACACGGAAGCGGCAGTCAACCTGGGAATCAGCACCAAGCGATTGCTTTCATTGCTCGACCAGGCAGAAAAACTTTAGCTCGAACCAGGTCCTGCAGCCCAAGAGGACCAAACCACAGGGAGCGGGTTGTTTCTTGCGACACGCAAATATCGTAATCCTGACCGACGAAACCGAATTCGCGCGTCTGCTGACGGCATGCTGGCAGGGCGAGCGGCAGATGCCCGCGATCACGGTGCTCGGCAGCGACCTCTGGAACAAGCAGGAAGCGCCAGCCCATGATCTGGTGGTGATCGGGCCGCTGCGCGAGGGCCGACTGACAGGGATTCTGCGCTCGCTGGATTCGGGCGCCGCGGTGATCCTCTGCGCGCAAGGCGACTTACGAGAACTGGCGGAACTTCGCGCGGGGTATCCGCGGCTGGTGCACGTGCCACTCCGCGAAGACTGGGCACAAACGCTGCTTCTCGTTGCAGGGGAATCCCTGCGCAGGGCGGAAGCGACGAAGCTCCTTCGTCAAGCGGAACGCTCGGCGGCGGAAAGCGCCAACTATGCGACGCTCGGACGGTACATGCTGGAAATGAAGCACAGCGTCAACAATGCGCTGACGGGCGTTCTTGGAAATGCTGAGTTGCTGCTTTTTGAGCCCGGCCAACTCTCTGCACAATCGCTCGAACAGATCAAGACGATCCACAGCATGGCGCTGAGACTGCACGAAATCATGCAGCGATTCTCATCGCTGGCAAGCGAGATGAGGGAGGCTGAGAAAGCTTCTCAAGCTGAGACGGAGGCGGCCTCCCCTGACGCGGTTTCCCGTCGGTAGAGGATGCGGAACTGCGCATAACATCTTTTATATCAATACGATGGCCGATGTGAACAAATGCGCGGAGGGAGTGGATAACCTGGCCGCCGACGTGCTTCCTCTCTGTGCGGAGTAGTCTCGGGAGAGTCTGTCCTTGGACAAGCTTACCAAGATTCTGATCGTAGATGACTCGCCATCACAGGTGCGCATGATCCATGACCTGCTCGAGCGCGAAGGGTACATACCAGTGAGTGTGAGCGATCCGCTGCGCATTGAGGAGGCGGTGGCAAATGAGAGGCCCAGCGTGATCCTGCTGGATGTGGTGATGCCGGGACGCAATGGTTTTCAAGTGTGCCGCGAACTAAAGACAAACGCCCAATTCAGCGGGATCCCGGTAATTCTGGTCACTTCGAAGGACAGCGCAAGCGATAGATATTGGGGCCAGCAGCAGGGGGCGGACGGCTACGTCACAAAGCCCTTCACGCGGGAAGAGCTGCTGCGAGCCGTGCGGCGGTTTGCATGAACGACAGGCAGGAAATGGACGGCGATTTTCAACTGACGCCTGTTCCGGCGGATCTGGAGACTGGGGATTTGCTCGGCACGCTGGGCTCACCGGAAGAACAAGGCCCGGAAGCGCAGTTCTGCGTGTTCCGGAGCGGACGCGAACGCTTTTGCTTGCCCGTGCTGGAGGTGGAAGAGGTCGTGAACTGGCCGACCGTGACGATGTTGCCGCTCGGCCCGCCGTACTTGAGGGGCATTTTCAATTTGCGGGGAACGATTGTGGCGCTGATCGACATCGCGATTACCGAGGGCCGGCGGCCGGGACTTTTGCCGAGATATGTGGTGGTGGCTTCGCTGCGCGGCGACGGTCAGCGCGAGCATGTGCGCATCGGCATCGCGGCCGACGAAGTCGTCGGCACCTACCTGGTCACGCCCGACGCGATGCTCGAGCAAGCGCCGGAGAACGTACCGCACTGCATCGGGATGCTGCGGCACGACGATCGGCTAGCGCTGTTGATCGATCTGCGACGGCTGCTCGAGGTATTCCCGGGGCCGGTGATATGAGGAGCAGACGATTCTGCGCGACCCCGACCGCGTCGGGGCTTGTGATGCACGAAGGAGATTGGAGGAAGGCATGAAATCGCGATTGAGTTCCACAATCCGGATGCTAGTCCTGTGGAACGGGCTGGCACTGTTTGGGGTGCTTGCCCTGGCCTACCACGCAGGCCGGATGTCGGGTGGCGCGGCTATTTTCGATATTGGATCCATGCCCAACGGGGCGGGCAGCGTGGTGCTGGTGGCCGCGCTCGTGGCGCTCGGAACGGCTCTGATCCTCGCGTTGACACTGGGCCGGCGGGTCATCAGGCCAGTGACAGAGCTGTCAGAGTTTTCCGAGCGGTTCGCGGCGGGCGACGCGCGCGCCCGGGTCGAGGTCGGGACCGGCGACGAGCTGAGTTACATCGCAGAGAATTTGAACCGCGCCGTGGCCAAGGTATCCAAAGCAACTTCGAACCAAGAAGCGAGTGAATCGCTGCAGCGGAGCATCACCGAGCTACTCGCGGTGACCAACCAAGTGGCGCGGGGCGACCTGACTCTTCGCGGCAAGGTGACCAACGACGCGCTCGGCAACGTGGTGGATTCGATCAACTACATGCTCGACAACTTCATGAAAGTTTTAGAGCGCGTGCGCCAGGCGGCCATGGAAGTGAACAACAGCGCGAACAACATCCTGGTCGCGGCGGACGAGATGCAAGCGGGCACCACGCAACAGGATCAGGAAATCACGAACACGTCGAGCGCCGTCGAAGAGCTGAGCGTTTCGATGAAGCAGGTGTCCAACAACGCGGAGGCGAGCGCCGAAGCGGGGCGCCGCGCGCTGGACGCCGCCGAGCAAGGCAACCGCGCGGTGCGCGACACGCTGGAAGGCATGCAGCGCATCCGCGCGTCGGTGCAGGCCACGGCGAAAAAGATCAAGTCGCTGGGCGACCGGTCCCTAGAAATTTCGGAAATCATCAACGTGATCAACGACATCACCGAGCAAACAAATCTGCTCGCGCTGAACGCGGCCATTGAGGCGGCGCGCGCCGGAGAAGCGGGCCGCGGTTTCGCGGTCGTCGCCGACGAGGTGCGCAAGCTGGCCGAGCACAGCCGCAGCGCGACGAAAGACATTGCCTCCCTCATCAAGGCGATCCAAGCCGAAACGAACGAGGCGGTCGTGGTGATGGAGGAAGGCACGAAGGAAGTGGAGGGCGGCGCACACCTCGCCGA
The DNA here is from genome assembly GCA_003224195.1 of Acidobacteriota bacterium. Taxonomy (GTDB): domain Bacteria; phylum Acidobacteriota; class Terriglobia; order Acidiferrales; family UBA7541; genus Acidiferrum. Next base: position 11,422 of record QHYP01000046.1, read on the forward strand.
CCAAGCCGGACGGGCGCTGGACGCGATATCGAGCGTCGTGCGGCAATCGGCCGAGCTAGTGCAGGAGATTTCACTGGCGTCGAAGCAGCAGGTGCGCGGGACAGAAGGTGTCGCGCGCGCGATGCAAGTCATCTCCGGATTCACACGGCAGACATCGCAAGGCGTCCGGCAAACCGTGGGCACGGTGAGCCAACTCGTCAAGCTGAGCGATCAGCTGAACGAAGGGCTGGCGCAGTTCCGCACGCCCGGGAAGCCCGGCGCCGAGCCAAAGCACCACGAACGACCGGCCCCTGCGGTTGCTATTCGCTAGCGAACAACTTTCCGCCCCGATGATGCTGCCGGGGCCGGAGCGTGGCAACAATGAGGGAACGCCAGGGGCCAGCATCCGGCCTGACTGAACATGAGCTGAGCGAGATCCGCATGTTGATCGAAGAGCGGACGGGAATCTGCTTCGATGAATCGCGCGCGCGGTTCTTCTCGACTCGCGTGCACGAGCACATGCAGGAGAAGGGTCACGCGCGGGGCTCGGAGCTGCTGCGCACGATTCGCAAGAGCAACGTTGAGTATGAGGCCCTGCTGGAGCGGTTGTTGACGCAGGAGACGTCCTTCTTCCGCTATCCGGCGGTTTACGAGGCGCTCGAGAAGCGTGTGCTGCCGGAACTCCACGTAAAGAAGTTCTGGAACGCTCCCCGGACGCTGCGCATCTGGAGCGCGGGCTGCGCGACAGGAGAGGAGCCGTATTCAATCGCCATCGCGGTGGCGGACGCGCTGATGTTCGCCGACGCGTGGAACATCGAGATTCTGGCGACCGAAGTCGGCAGACAGGCGCTGAAGCAGGCTGAAACAGCCATCTACAGCGGGCGCGGCCTGACGAACCTGAGCGAGAAACAGCTTGCGGCACATTTTACGCCGGCGAACGGCGGCTACCAGGTGCGACCTCGCCTGCGGAAGATGGTCAGGTTCGCGCAGATGAACCTGACGCAGGCGGTCTACATGGGCCGCATGGACCTGATCTTCTGCATGAACGTGCTGATCTACTTCACGGAGGAGCGGCGGCGCGCACTCGTGCACCGCTTTTACGAGACGCTGGAGCCCGGCGGCTACCTGTTTCTCGGGCATTCGGAATCACTGGCGAAGATACCGGTGAAGTTTCAGGCCATCGTGTTGAGCGACTGCATTCTGTATCGCAAGCCGACTCCGGGAGAAGTCCCGAAGCCGGAGCTGGTGGCGGAGGGACGCGCGTGAGCCTTCCCGATCGCGAAGCCGTTGAAATTTTCTTGCAGGAGGCGTCCGAGCATCTCCAGTTTCTGCGCGAATGCGCGAGCCTACTGGGAGAGCCGACGGCACCGCGCGAAGAACTGGAAAAACTGTACATTGCGGCGCACACGCTCAGCGGCACCTCGGCCAGTTATGGTTTTCCAAAATTCTCAGAGATTGCGGGAAAGCTGGCTCACGTTTTCCAATATGCCCTGAATGCGCCGCTCGGTGACGACCTGCACGGGCCCTTGACGGAATTCCTCTCGGACGCAATTTCTCTGCTTGAAACCAATTTGCTCGAGATCAGCGATACCGGCAAGGAAAACCTCGAGGACATGGCTGCGTTCAAGGAGCGCTATCGGTTTGCGTTTCCATCGGAGCCACCGCGGCTGAACTACGAACAGCCGAAACTCGAGCCATCCGGACAGCTTGCCGAACCGGAGCCGGCGGAGGCCGCGGTGACGGGGTCTTACTTCGACCGCTTGCCAGTGGACGACGAAGTGCCCGGCGAGATTCTGGAATTCTTCCAGCCGGAAGCCGAAGAGCATTTCCAAGTCGTCAGCGATTGCCTCCTTGCGCTTGAAGGAGCAAGCAATCCAGAAGAAATCAATAAGCTTTTCAGGGCGATCCATACGGTGAAAGGGTCTGCGTCGCAAGTGGGGCTGAAGCGTCTCGGGGCAATCGCGCATCGCATCGAGGACTTGATCGGGCGGCTGCGCGACGGCCAGATCGAGCCGACGCCCGCCGTCGTGGATCTCTGTCTCGAGTCGGTGGACGTACTGAAGAAGTGCCTCCACCGGCAGTGGGCGGACGAATCCCAAATGCGCGCGGGAGTGGATTCCCTGCTTGCGCGCGTTGCGGAGTTTGCGCCGGAGGAAGGAGAAGAAGCCGAGAGAGCAGCCGAGCCGGTGCACGCGGAGAGCACTGCAGAACTGCCGCAGGCGAAACCTGCCGAAGCAAGCTTTTCCGTCAAGAAGCAAACCGGCAAGGCCGTCGGGGCCGCGGGAGGCCCGGCGAAGTCGGTGCGCATTTCACTGCCGCAGCTCGACCGGATGATGAACAACGTGGGCGAGCTGGTGATCAACCGCACACGGATGGTCGGACGGGTTGACGAACTCCAAAAACTGATCGATACGCTCAGCTTCTCCAAAGAGCGGCTACAAGGAAAAGTGGGTGAATTTCAGGAGAAGTACGAATTCAACCGCATCAGCGCGTCGCGCTTTCAGAGTCCGTGGGGTAAGGTGCCGACTTCAGAAATACTGACGAGCACGGCGGCCGGGGAAAAGTCCTTGTGGTCCGATTTCAGCGAACTCGAAATGGACCGCTACGACGATTTCAACATATTGTCGCGGTCGATGACGGAGATATCGGCCGATGTGAAAGAAGTCTTGATGCAGCTCGAAGGCTTTGTGGGGCGCGTCGAGGGTGACATCGACGAATTCACAAAGCTGGCGCATCGCCTGCAAGACGAGATCACGGCCGCGCGAATGGTGCCGATCGGCACGCTGTATTCGCGGCTGACCCGCGCGGTGCGCGATGCGGCCAAATCCGCCGGCAAACAGGTCGAAGTGGACCTGTCGGGCGGCGATACGGAACTGGACAACAGCATCATTCAGCAGATCGGCGACCCGCTGGTACACCTGGTGCGCAACGCCGTGGCGCACGGCATCGAGATCGTCCCTGAACGCGAGGTAGCCGGGAAGCCGCCCGTCGGCAGAGTTTCCCTGCGCGCGTATCATCGCGGGAACCACGTGTACATCGAGGTGGAAGACGATGGACGCGGCATAGATTACGAGCGGGTGAAGCAGAGCGCAATCGATCGCGGGTTAGTTTCGACGGAGACGGCGGACCGGCTGGCGGAAAGTGACTTGCGCGAGATGCTTTTTCACCCCGGGTTTTCGACTGCGCCCGTGAAAACGGAGCTGGCGGGGCGGGGCGTAGGACTGGACGTCGTGCGGGCGAACTTGAACGCATTGAACGGCGAGATCGAAATTCAGAGCAAGTCGAGGGAAGGCACGCGATTCACTTTGAAAGTGCCGTTGACGCTGATCATTTCGCCCGCGCTCTTTGTGCGGTGCGGGAACGCCACGTTCGCGTTGCCACTGGCCGTGGTGGAAGAGATTCGCCGTCTGCGCGCTGACGAAATCGAAGACGTTGGCGGAAAGCTGCTCACCAAGGTGCGCGACGTGGTAACCGAAGTGGTGCGGCTCGACGCCTATCTCGGTCTGCCGCCGCTCGAGCCGGTCAACGGCTATTTCCGCATGGTCGTGGCGAACGCAGGCGACCGGCAGATCGGGCTTGTCGTCGAGGAAGTTCTCGGCAAAGACGAAATTGTGATCAAGAGCCTCGGTGAGTACTGCCGGCGGGTCAAGCTCTTTCCGGGAACGACAATCGCGCCGGACGGTAGCCTGATTCTCCTGATTGATTTGAACCGCATGGTGGCGGCAGAGCCCGGCGAGCGGCGCGCGGTGCAAGCAACGGCAAGTGCGGCACGAGTGTTTGCGCCGGGCGCCGCCGCCGTGGCACGCGGAACGATCCCCACGGAGGCCATCGACCGGGTGCAGCAGGAGCGCGTGATCGTGATTGCGGACGACTCCATCAGCGTGCGCAAGTTCGTTGGACGCATGCTGGAGAAAGCGGGCTACCGCGTCAAATTGGCGTCGGACGGACTCGAAGCAGCGGAACTGGTGGCGCAGCATGGTTGCCATTTGATCATCACCGACCTGGAGATGCCGCGCATGACGGGATACGAGTTGATGGCGCAGTTGCGTCAGAGCCCATCCACGCGGCGCATCCCCGTGATGGTGGTCACGTCGCGCGCGGGCGAAAAGCACCGCGACCGGGCAGTAAAGGAAGGCGCGGCGACGTTCCTGACCAAGCCGGTTCAGGAGGAGCAACTGATCAGCGCCGTCGAGCAACTGATTGGAGCGCAAGCGCCCCGGCCATCCGGGGTGCCAGTGGCTTGAGCGAAAAATGACCACGGGAGCAAACAAAAAATTTCGCGTGCTGGTGGTGGAGGACTCCGCCTTCATGCAGAGAGTTCTGGAGAACATCTTTAATTCCGATCCGCAATTACAGGTGGTGGGGCGCGCGAAGGACGGCCGCGAAGCGGTGGCCTTGGCGAAGTCGCTCAAGCCGGACGTGATCACGATGGACATCATGATGCCCCACATGGACGGCCTGCAGGCGACCGAACAGATCATGTCGTGCAACCCGCGGCCCATCGTGATCGTTAGCTCGGAATCGAAGGAAGGGGCGGCGAGCACGCTGCGCGCGTTGGAACTGGGGGCCATCGAATTTGTCGGGAAGCCCTCCAATTCGATCGACCTGGACATGAACAGCGTGAAGGAAGAGCTGCTGCGCAAGGTGCGGATGGCAGCGAAGGTTCGAGTGGTGCGGACGGCAGCTCGTCCCATGCCGATGGCGCAACAAAAGCGGGCGAGCGACGCGACGGGCCCCGCCGAGCGGCTTGCTCGAGCCCATGCCCTGAATTCGAGCGGACAGCGATTCCCCGTGGTGGTGATCGCCGCGTCAACGGGGGGGCCGGCAGCAGTGATGCGTCTGGTGCCGGGCTTCACGCGCGATTTCCCGGCAGCGGTGATCGTGGTGCAGCACATGCCGGCAAACTTCACCAGCCAGTACGCGGCGCAGCTCTCCGAATTCACGAGTATCCGCGTAAAAGAGGCGGAAACGAACGAAGCGCTGCAAGAGGGGACGTTGTACATCTGTCCCGGGTCACATCATTTGCG
>QHYP01000280.1 GCA_003224195.1 Acidobacteriota bacterium
CGCTGCAAGAGGGTCTTGCGCTTGACGGGGTCGGGCTCGTCGGCAACAACCTCGTGGAGGGTAGCTTCGTCCATCTGCGGGCCGCGCAACAAGTGGAGCTGCTGCTTCTGCTCGACGGTGATCGAGCTGGAATGCTCGAGCGCGGAGGCGAGCGCGGGAGAAGCGCTGACGCGGTCAAGCTCTTCCATCAGCGCTTGAATGGCCGACGTGGAGAGGTGGCCGACAACCGGAACGATGGCCGCAGCGGGGCAGGAGTTGTTCTGAATGAGCGCGTCGCAGATGCCGGGCTTGTCGGCAAGGTTTTTGGCGCAATAGACGAAAAGCGGAGCGACCGCCTGCGGGCGCTTTAGGGCCTCGACGAAAGTCTCGAGCGGCTGGACCAGGATGGCGAGCTGCGCGCGTTCGGCTACCATGACGTCGTGGTCGGTGGCCAGGACAGCGAGGATTTCGGCGCGGTCCACGGGCGAGAGATGGACTGCGCCCGAGCAGACAGCGAGCTTGCGCTCGCGCGTGGCGCGGCCGGCGCGTAATTCTTCGAGATGTTCAGGGCTGAGAGCTTCCACCAGGCGCCTGCTCCAAATGCTTGCGACTCAGGATAATTCTACCCGAGGCGCCGTGAGCCTCGGCGGGCGGAATGGCCCGGCCGTTCAATTCCAGTAACACCTCACCAGGGTCGTCCGCAATAACTTCAAAGTGATCTTTGGCGGTGAAGTGGCGGCTCTCGCCCGGGCGCAGGTGCCGGTCCATGCGGAGATAACGATCGGCCACAACGCGAACGTGGGTGAGCGAGACGGCTGTGATGGAGAGCTTGAGGAGAGAGGAAGTTGCGGGGACTACAGCAGCCGGGGAAGTAGAAGTAGTGGGGCGCGAAGAAGGCGATGAGGTTGGGGACTTGGAAGCGGTCGAGCGAGGAGGTGGAACTGGAGTTGGAGTTCGCGCTGGAGCTGGAGATGAACTTGGAGCCGGAGCGGATGAAGATTTGCGAGTGGGAGGAGGAGTGGCGACGCGCGGGGCGGCGGAAACGCTGGTGGATGGCGCGGCGGGTGGCGGCGGTGATGCGTGTCTGGCGCGGTAGGCGGAAAACTGCCGCCAGCCGTAAATGCCACCGGTGACCAGGACCATGAGAAGCACAAAAGCGGCGACGGCGAAGGGCCAGAGCGGCAGGCGAGGAATCCCGGCCTCCGGAATGGACAGGGGCGGCGGGGGAGCTTGCTCGACGCGAGCGAGATCGTATTCGGCGAGCAGGGCCTCTTCGTCGAGGCCGAGATAACGCGCGATAGAGCGGATGAATCCATGGCCGAAGACGCCCCCGGGCAGCTTGTCCCAATCCTCATTTTCGAGCGCGGTGAGATAGCGGCCGGAGATGCGCGTGGCCTTGCTGATTTCTTCGAGGGGGACCTCGCGCAATTCGCGCTCGCGCTTCAATCGTTCGCCGAAAGTGCCTTTGGCCATGAACGCGGGACCTTCGCGGAAGCAGGCTGGGAGCCTTCGAGGGGACTATAGGCGGGAGGGCAAGAAACTGTCAAACGGCATGATTCGCGCGATTCGCGGTAGAATCCGGCGCTCCTTTTGGAAAGGAATTTTTTCGATGGCAAAGAAAGTTCGCTGGGGAATTCTGGGCGCGGCCCGGATTGCGGTGCGAAAAGTGATTCCGGGCATGCAGAGAGGGGAGTGGAGCGAGGTCGCGGCGATTGCTTCGCGCGAGCGGCGCAAAGCCGAAGATGCGGCGCAAGCGCTGGGCATTCCGAAGGCTTACGGATCCTACGAGGAACTGCTGGCGGACCAGGAGATCGAGGCGATTTACAACCCGCTGCCGAACCATCTCCACGTGCCGTGGTCGATCAAGGCGGCGGAAGCGGGGAAGCATGTGCTGTGCGAAAAGCCGCTCAGCCTGAGCGTGGCGGAAGCGAAGAGTTTGCTGGCGGTGCGGGAGCGCACGGGCGTGAAAATCGGTGAAGCGTTTATGGTGCGGACGCATCCGCAGTGGCTGCGGACTCAGGAGCTGATTGCGAACGGGCGGATCGGGCCGCTGCGCTCGATTTTTGGCTATTTCAGCTACTTCAACCGCGAACCGGAGAACATTCGCAGCCGGCCCGAGTGGGGCGGCGGAGGCTTGATGGACATCGGGTGTTACCCGATCTTCATTTCGCGATTCATTTTCGGCGAAGAGCCGCTGCAGGTTCTCGGGCTCATGGAACGCGATCCGGAGATGAAGATCGACCGCATGACGTCGGCCCTGCTGGAGTTTCCGTCGGGGCATTCCGTCTTCACCTGCGCCACGCAGTTGGCAGCGTACCAGCGGATGCAGTTTCTGGGCACGCAAGGCCGCATCGAGATCGAGATTCCATTCAACGCGCCGAACGACCGGCCCTGCCGGATTTTTGTGGACGATGGCAGGGACGTTATCGGGAGCGGGATCACGACGGAGACGATTCCTCCCTGCGACCAGTACACGATTCAAGGCGACCTATTCTCCCGCGCCGTGCGCGAAGGCGGCGAAGTGCCGGTGCCGCTGGAAAGTTCGATTCCGAATATGGCGGTGATCGAGGCGATCTTCCGCTCGGCGGAATCGGGCCGGTGGGAGCGGCCGTCAGACCTGCTGAATCCATCTTGACGCGGCGGAACCTAGGCTGTCGTTGCAAGGATGCGGCGCAACTGCACGTCGTCGGACGAAGGAGTCGCGCCCACGCAACTTGCGACCCAGGCGCCGATGCGGTTGGCGGCCTCGTTCATGGCGGCGAGCCCAGCGCCGCGGAGAAAATGATGAACGAGGGCCGCGGTGAAAGCGTCGCCGGCGCCCACCGTGTCGGCGACCTGCACGCGGAAGCCGGGGTGCTCGTGGCGCTCGAATTCGCTGACCAGGAGACTGCCCTGCGCGCCGCGCGTGACGCAGACGAGCTTCAACCCGTAGGCAAACCGAAGACGCTCCGCGGAAGGTTGCTCGCCATGATGAGGGATGCCAAGCAGCTCAACAACACGCGGCAGCTCCTCGGCGTTCAGTTTGGCAATGTCGGCGAACTTCAGGGACTCGGAGAGCACTTTCGCCGAGTAGAATGCCTGGCGAAGATTCACGTCGAAGATTCTTGCCGTCCCTGGACGCGCCGCTCCCAGAAATTTATGGATTGTTTCGCGAGACGCCGGGGAACGCTGGGCGAGCGAGCCGAAGCAGATCGCGTCCGCCTGCTGGGCGAGTGATTCCCAGGCAGGTGTCCACTCCAGAAAGTCCCACGCAACCATGTCGGTGATTTCAAACCTTGCCTGGCCATCCTGATCCACTCGAACTCGGACCGTCCCTGTCGGGCGAGCCGAGTCCGATTGAAGATAGGACGATTCGAGGCCGAGGGTCCCCAGTTTTTGCTGGATTTCGTTGCCGAGGGCATCGTCGCCGACGCGGCTGGCTATGATGCCGCGATCGCCGAGCAGGTTTGTGATGTAAGCGAAATTGGCCGGCGCGCCGCCGAGCTGCTTGCCCTCGGGGAAAAGATCCCAGAGAACTTCGCCCAAACCGACGACGAGCATCATGGCTTCGCGTTCTGGCGGACTTCGAGCTGCTCGGCAAGTTTCAATTCGCGCTCGGCGTCCTCGTTCCTGCCCAATTCGCGATAGGCCTGGCCGAGAAGGTGGTGGGGCATGGGGTTGTTGGGATCCATGGCGAGGGCGCGCTGAAGGGCGCGGACGGCCAGCTCGGTCTCGCCCTTCTTCGCCAGAACTTTTCCGAGAAGGATGTACGGCCCTGTGGAAGTGGCGTCCAGCCAGATGGAGCGCTGCAGGAGGCGCTCCGCGTCGTCGAACTTCTGGACGCGGGAGTAGGCGTCAGCGAGTTTGTAGTAGGCGGCGGCGTAGCCGGGATTGACTTCGAGCTCCTTCTGGAACTCGGCGATGGCTTCGGGGATTTTGGATTCGTAGAGGTACAGCTCGCCCAGCAACTGGTGCGCGAGCGGAAGCTTGGGATCGAGGGCCACGGCTTTCTGCGCGTTGGCTTCGGCGATGGGGCCATAATCCTGGCGGAGCAGCATGCGCCCGGTGAAAAGATAGCTGGCGGCGGAATCAGCGGGGACATCGAACATTTTCGCGAAGGCTTTGCGCGCGCTCGAGTAGTCTTTGGTCTGGATATAACAGATGCCGAGGATGTAGGCGGCATCCACATTGGCGCTGGCGTACCAGGTCTGCACTTTTTCGAGCAGCGGAATGGCTTCTGCGGGCCGGCCGGCCAAGTAGAAGGAGAGGCCCATGAGCTGAATGGCTTCGTTGTCGTTGGGGTCTTCTTCGCGCGCTTTGCGCAAATGCTCGGCAGCTTTCAGGTAATCGCCCTTTTTGTAATAGGCAATGCCGAGTTCGCGAGAAACGCCCTTCAGCTCCGGCTGTTTCGCGGCGAGCGCTTCAAGTTGTCCCACCGCCTGATCGAATTTTCCCTGTTGTGATAAACGCCGTGGCTCGGCAAGCGCCGGATTCGGTGGACCGTCCGGCGTTTGCTTGGGTGGCTCGCCCGACCGCGGCGGCTCTTTGTCTGAAATCGTACGGGCCGAAACCGGTCCGCCGATGGGCAAAAAGCCGCTCAATAGCCCCGACACAAAAATCGTGGTCAAACACTGAACTTTGTGCATGCCGGAACCCATCGCGCGGCCTTACTCAAGCTCGAA
>QHYP01000281.1 GCA_003224195.1 Acidobacteriota bacterium
CGAGGTCATCCTGGAGAAAGTGAAGGGCGATGACCCGAACCACGAGGTCGTCATTCACAATTTGAAGTATTGGCAGGCGCAGACCAACGATGGCTTCCGCATGTGGAAGAGCAAGCACGAAGCCTTTGACGGCAAGGGCCACAACTTTTCCTATGACGGAACCAACGGCTTCCTGATCACCATCCATTTCTCCGGAATGGCGAAGCCGCCCGCGGCAGACTGACCCAGACGAATTTTCGCCGGGCGGCCCTCGCCCTCTCGACAGGGCCAGGGTCCCGGCCCGTGCCGCAGACCTAAATCTCTGAGACGAATTGGGGTGCCGCTCTTATGGAGTGGCCCCCGCCTGCTTTATCTCGGAGCCTTTCAGCGCCGCCGAAGTGAAGACTGGAACAGTTCCTCCACAAGCAGGTTAGGCCGTAGAACTATTCTTGCGAGCACACGAAGTTTGCAGCGTCATCCGTGCTGCCGGAACCTTTGTACTTCGCCACCAGCGGATACGGGCACAGCGGCCGCGTACGGTCCGGCTTGGCAGACGACACTCCGCCGCCCGCAAAGTGAGCGGCAATGATTTGGTCGGGCGCCTTGCCCTTCTCAACCCACTGCTCAAGCACGGTGAAGGTGTCGAACACAAAGGGACCATCGCCGCCGAAACAATGGTTCATCCCCGGCGCCATAAACAGGCGCATGGAGTTCTTCACCTTCTCGGCCCCGCCCATTGCGCCTACTACGCTGTCGTAATAGTTGATGCTGTTCTGCGGGGCGATGCCGGCGTCGGTCCAGCCGTGGTACAGCAGGAGCTTTCCGCCATGCGCGAAGAATTCTTTCAGATCCGCGTCGGTTGCAGTGAGGACTCCGTTGTCGAGCTTGTCGGCGAGCGCCACGTCGCTATCGAAGTTGAGCGTGCGGTAATCCCAGTCCGGATTCTTGAAAACGAGGTACTTAAAATGGGACGCGACAATGGGGGGTTCCGGACCTCGAGCGAAAAAATCCCAGCCGAGTTCGCTGCCGGGCTCGTTCCCGGGAAAGATTTGTTCCCCAGTCCGCGGGTTCCTGGGCCCGCTGTAGATTTTCCTCGCTGCCTCCACTTGCGCGGACGTAAGGCAGTTCGGGCCATCGGCCCCTGTGCACTGCAACTGCTTCGGATCAAAGTGGCAGCGCGTTGGGTCTTCCAGAACGCCGTCTTTGACGCCGTCCGCCGCATCGCGCGCGTCCAGGACGGCCTTGTGCAGCACTGCGTATTTTTCTTTGGGAATGTATCCCGCCGGGTTCTCGCGCGTCGCTTGGGCGATCCAGATGCCGCTTGCGATCAGGTGAGTCCAGAAATTGGCAGGCGCGCCGGCGATAACGCCGTCGTAGTCCAAAGGAAAGCGCTGCACCTCTTTCAACCCTTGTTTCCCGCCTGAGGAGCAACCGGACCAGTAGGCGAGCCGGGCCTCCTTGCCATAGTAAGCAGCTATAATGGCCTTCGCCTTGACCGTCATTTCATGTACGGCGCGATACCCGAAATCAATTACCTTTTCGGGATGGCCGAGTGCGAAACTCGCGTCGCCCGCGCTGCCTTCGTGCCCGGTATCCGTGGATGCGGTGGCGTAGCCGCGCCGCAGTGCCACGCCCATGAATGGGTACCAGATTTCACCCGACCAGCCGCCGTTTCCCTCCCCCATGAACTTGCCATTCCAGTCGGTCGCGGGCATCCAGACCTCGAACTTGATGTCGGAATCCTTCGTCGGCTTGATTTCCCCGGCCACGCGGCAGAAAGCGGGCAAATTGTCCAATGGAGGCCCAGGCATCGAAAACGGCTTGGGTAGTGTGAACGTTCCCGCCGGTTCGGACTTCGCCACGGTAATCGTTGTGTCCGGCAGGGTCAGCGCCGCCAGGCTCTCGCAAGTAGCCGCACCAGCGGATGGCGCCAGGAAAACACACGCCGCGACCGCGATCGCAAAGAACGCGAGCCATGTCTCCAAAGTAGCTCTCCACGGCGTGGTGGACCGAACGGCGCTCATAGCAACACCTCCGATTCGCCAGAGTTTACCAGACCCTCCAACATCGGGTAATGAGTCAGTTTCCGGGCAACCCGTCACTCGGGCACAGTCGCCAAGGTGTCAGGAATGGTCTCATCGCGTTAAGGGTGCTCCGCCCGCCTTGCCGTCGATCGTTCCACCATACTAGAGCTCACTGCTGCCGGGTAGGATAGCACCCGCATAATTCACCGCGGAGTTGTATAACGAGGGGCGCCCCGCCGACGCCATGCGTCGACGGATGGATTGGCGTTAGTGGCCGCTTAGGAACGGGAAATGGGAGGAGGCGGCCATGAAGAAGAGCATGGGGAAGGAGAGCCAGAAATTGGTTCGCGCCATGAGATAGGACAAGCGAGCCAAAGTGGCGGCCTCGGGGGGCATCGGTGTCCCGGATTGCGCAGACGCTTTTGTCCAGGCAATCAGACGCTTCTGGCAGCGCCAGACAACTCCCCAGACGCTCAGCAGCATGAAGTAGCCCATCCCGCCGCCGACGGAGATGACGAGCGTGCGGTTGCCTGCCGCGGGTTGCGCGATGAGTTGCAAGATGCCCCAGGAAGCGGCCGCGATGACGAGCGCAATAGGGACGGCGAGAATACGGCCATCCGCGAGCGGGCCCTTCGCGAATTTCATGAGCAGATAAACAGCGAGCCAAGCCAAGGTCCAGACCACAAACCACAAGCCGAGCCAGCGGCCGAGGAGACCGGGCTCGCCGGCGTTGTCGGCATCGGTTTTGGCAAGGATCATGAAATAGCGGAACCCAGCCAGGACCGTAACTACGGCCGACCAGCGGAACCACCACAGGGCGCGGGGCATCAGCAGCGGGACGACCTTTGCCCGCGTGGCCGAGTCCATTTCCTTTTGGAACGGAACATTCACAAGATTGAAGAAATAGAGCAGGCCAATCCAGCTGATTCCTGCGGCAAAATGCGTCCAGCGCAGAATGATTTGCTCCCAATCCGCCGGGCTTGTCGGGAACTGCACACGAAGCGAACTAATCAGGACTGCAAGACAATCTGCGCTCATGCGGACATCTCCTCCCGCGCCGGACTTCGCGCTAAGGCATTCTCCTAGGCGCGGTATTCTAACGAATAAAGCGCCTTGATGGAGCGACTTGCAGCGTTTTCACCGAGGAAAATTTTCTCCTCGGGTGAAAAACCTACCCGTAAATGAGGTCACCCATCGAAATCTTACAAAAACAAGTGACGTGCTTTCTGAGAGATAGCGGGCATTTGAAAAGGAGACGGACGTGCGATAATTATGGAGTTCGGGGCAATGGACTGGGTGATACCTCTCACGCCTGAGTGCTACTGCGCGCGTCCTAACATACCTGAGAGGAATGTGCTTGCATGCTGGGGGCCCGGCCACTTGCCTATTCTCTTCGTTAACCAGCCTGGCGGAGAAGCGATCGCATGAGTAAATCCTGAGGCGCCGGGTCACCCCTCGGCCCTCCAGATGCGAGGTGCCAGTGAAGCTCGTTCGCAGAAAGACTACTCGAACCAAGCAATCCGCAAAATCAGGCATCCGAATCAGTCCCCACACTTTTTTCTTCTATGAGAAGCGCACCGGCGCAGCCCACTTTCGGGTGGAGGCAGACGCCGAGGGGCGCTTGCCGGCGGACCAAGCCGCGGGTCTGCTTGCCATGCACTGTCTGGTCCGCGGCCACACACCCAGCGATTACACCATCATGGTGGAAGCCGGAGAAAACGTTCTGAGCGGCATCACGGAGAAGGCGGAAAAATTGCTCGCGGCGGGACGTTCCGTTCCAGCGGCCGTAGAATTGAGTCGGCGCGAAGAAGAAGTCCTGAGCGGCATCATGCGCAGCATGGCAAACAAGGAGATTGCCGCGGCGCTCCATCTTTCCGAGCGTACGGTGAAGTTCCACGTCTCGTCGTTGCTGGCGAAATTCCGCGTGCGCGGCCGCATGGAATTGGTTCGGGAAGCTTCCCGAGTGTATCTCCCGGCTCGCAACGCGACCGTACCCGATTTGACCCCTTTTCCAATCGTCAACCGGGAACTGCGGCCCCACACGCCGCAATTGAACAGTCTGCAGCGCAGCAGCGGCGCCGGCGAAGTGCTTCCGCTGCCGAAGCGGCACTTCATCGCATCCGCCTAACTGTCACACAGCCGGAGAGTTGTGGCGCCCGTTCAGGTAACTCAACGGCCCGCTGAAGAATGGCTCTCGGCGGGCCGTTCCCTTTGAACGGCTGCTTGTCCGTGCTATTTCTTTGCCGCGGCGTAGGCGGACGCCACCGCGTCCCAGTTCACGACGTTCCACCAGGCCTCAATGTATTCCGGCCTGCGGTTCTGGTATTTCAAATAATAGGCATGCTCCCAGACGTCCAGCCCCATGACGGGCTTGCCTCCGGCCATGATGGGGTTGTCCTGGTTCGGCGTGGAATCGATGATGAGCTTGCCATCGCGGATGAAAAGCCAGGCCCAACCGGAGCCAAAGCGGCCCGCAGCCGCGGCAGCGAACTTGGATTTGAAGTCGGCGAAAGAGCCGAAAGCGGTCTTGATGGCGCCCGCGAGATCGCCCTTCGGCTCGCCTCCGCCGCCCTTCTTCATAATCTGCCAGAACATGGAGTGGTTCCAATGGCCGCCACCGTTGTTGCGAACGGTGGTGCGGATGGCGTCGGGAACGGCGTCAAGATTCCGCA
>QHYP01000047.1 GCA_003224195.1 Acidobacteriota bacterium
CCCAACTGCACTGCAGCGGTGGCGTCTCGACAACTCGGCAACTTCGAGCTTCAAAAAGTGTGGAGTTTGTGGTCGGCTTTGGACAAGGGCGGGATCGGTGGCGGCCCAAACGGTACTACGGTGCCGGGGTTTGCCTTCCCGCGCAGCATGCTGAACAGTCCCATAGTTACCTCGCAGTTCGGAGCGCAGGGCCAGCTCTCCAGCGGCGTGGGCGTCAATGCCAGCATCGGTCATGGGAATTACAATGCTGGCTTCGTGTCGCTGCGGATGAACAATTGGCGCGGGGTGACCCTCCAGCAGAACTTGACCTATAGCAAAGCGCTGGGTACCGGAGCATTCGTCCAGGCCACCAGCGAATACACCCCTAACGATCCCTTCAACCTTGACAACATGTACGGTTACCAGTCGTTTGACCGTACGTGGGTGTACAACGTCTTCCTGGTCTACGAGTTGCCATTTTACCGGAGCCAGAAAGGCGCCCTTGGACGCATCCTCGGTGGCTGGAACCTTTCCCCAATCTTCGCGGCAGGCAGTGGATTGCCGTTGTATTGCAACACGCAGACGGATGCCCAGGCGTACGGGTCGGGAGACGGCGTTAACTTCTTTAATAACGAGCAGTGCACAAACGTTTCGAGGTACACCGGAGGCAACTCGGTTCACAACAATGTTCTCGGTGGAACCGATGCGTTTGGCAATGACGTGGGAACGGCCATTACAGGGTCGGGCCTCAACATTTTCCCTGATCCCGTCGCTGCCTATGGCCAGTTCCGTCCCCCCATTCTGGGTGTGGACACACGCAGGGACGGCGCGGGCCTCGGACCTATCCGCGGCCTGCCATACTGGAACATGGACTTGAGCATCAAAAAGAATGTCCACATTACGGAGCGCGTCAGCGCCGAGTTCCAGACCGTCTTCCAAAACGTTCTGAACCACAAGGTATTTGCCAATCCGACTCTCGACCTGTCCGATCCGACCAGTTGGGGCGTGCTTAGCTCCCAGGGCAATACTCCCCGTCAGATGTCGTTCGGACTTCGCGTCAAGTTCTAATCCAACATCTTCCAGCCAAAAAGGGGAAGGCCGCGCGGCCTTCCCCTTTTTGTTTTGAGAACAAAGCAATCGCAGGAGAGTGCCGCGTCTCGGTAGGATCCTTCGCCTAATTCCCTTCCCGCCAGCGCATGCAGTTCCGGCAAAGTTTGGCACTGCCGCCGCTCTCCGTTTACACTGATTCACTTCTCTTGGCAGGCGCTCTCCCTGCGGGTGAGCAATCACTGCTTCAGAAAAAGCCTCAGGCCTCCCGACCTGGGTCGGGACGAGTGCCGGCCTGAGCTACAGGGGAAATGATTCGCTCGCGCACACTTCGGGTGGAACTTCGCCCCACGATTCAGCTGGCGATGCCGCTCGTGCTCGCCGAGATCGGCTGGATGAGCATGGCCATCGTGGACACGATGATGGTCGGCCGCCTGCCGGACAGCGCCGTGGCCATCGGAGCCGTCAGCCTCGGCAGCATCCTCTTTCACACGCTTTCGTTTTTCGGCGGCGGGCTGCTGATCGGCCTGGACACGCTGGTTTCCCAGGCTTTTGGCGCGGGCCGCCGGGAAGATTGCCATCGTTCGCTGCTCAACAGCATTTACCTGAGCTTCGTCATGACCCCGCCGCTGCTCGGGCTTATTTGGCTGGCCGGGCCCATCCTTGCGCCCTTTCGCGTGGACCCGAAGGTTCTGGGCTTCGCCATCTCCTACACGCGCGCGCTGGCGTGGGGGCTCCTGCCGCTGTTGCTCTATTTCGCCCTGCGCCGGTGCTTGCAGGCCATGAACCTGGTCAAACCCGTGGCCTTCGCACTCGTCACGGCAAACCTCGTGAACGCGCTCGGCAATTGGGTGCTCATCTACGGCAAATGGGGCGCGCCGGCGCTGGGGCTTGTCGGTTCGGGCTGGTCCACGTCAATCGCGCGGGTGTACATGGCCGCGGTGCTTGTAGGCTACCTGCTCTGGTACGACCGCAAACATCGCACCGACCTCTTGCGCACGCCGATTGAACCGGACCTTCGCCGGATTCGCCGGCTTATCGCTCTGGGCTTGCCTGCGGGGTTGCAGATCACACTGGAGATCGGCGTCTTCACCGTGGCTACGGCGCTCATCGGCCGCCTCGGGGCAGTGCCGCTCGCCAGCCACCAGATCGCGATGAACACCATCGCATTCACCTACATGATTCCGCTGGGGATTTCTTCGGCGGCGGCTGTGCGGGTGGGACAGGCGCTTGGGCGAAATGATCCGAACGGAGCGGCGGACGCCGGGGGAACAGCCATCGTCTTTGGCGCGGCTTTCATGTCCCTTGCGGCCATCGCACTGGTGGTCTTTCCGCGCTGGATCGCGCGCATCTTCACGCCCGACGAAGCGGTGATCCGGACCGCCATCAACTTGCTCGCGGCCGGCGCCGCCTTCCAGCTCTTCGACGGCATCCAAACCGTGGCCACGGGGGCGCTGCGCGGGGCCGGGGACACGCGCACGCCGATGGTCTGCCATCTTGCCGCCTATTGGTTTATCGGGCTGCCGCTGGGCGCGTGGCTGTGCTTCTGGCGCGGCTGGGGCGCGATCGGTCTCTGGGTGGGACTTAGCCTGGCGCTGATCCTGATCGGCTGCGTGCTCTTGATGGTCTGGCAAAGAAAAGTGCGGCGTCTGCAAAGGGGGCCGCATCCAGGATAGAAGAGTGTTTCTGGGCCAGCGCTACATCTTATAGCGGCCCAGGTCTTCGTCGGACAGGTTTTCAAGCCAGGTACGGAGCTGGTCGCCAGTGCTCCGTTCGGAGATGGCGCTCGAGACCTTGGAGTTCTTCAAGACATCTTCGTCCACAAAAATCGGGCAATCCATGCGCAAAGCAAGGGCCAGCGCGTCGCTCGGGCGCGAGTCAATGGTCATCGTCTGGCCGTCGCGCTCCACCCAGATCAGCGCATAAAATGTGTCGTCCTTCAGGTCGTTGACGACCACCTTCTGCACGCGCACATCGAGCCCCAGCAAAACGTTCTTCAGCAGGTCGTGAGTCATCGGCCTGGGCGTCTGCACTTTTTCGATTTCCAAGGCGATGGCGTTGGCTTCGTAGATGCCGACCCAGATGGGGAGGACGGCGTTACCCTGCACATCCTTGAGGACAACAATCGGCATGTTCGTCACGGGATCCATCATCAGCCCACGGATTTTCATCTCCACTTCCATCGGGCCCTCCCGCAAGCTAGTGTCGTTCCAACTTTTTCAGTCTAAGGCGGTGCCGCAAAATTTCCTTTCAGCCCGGGCCGAATGCGGCGCTCAAGTCGGTTCCAAATAGTTGGAACGGCGCTAGCAGACGTGCTCGCCGACCAGGCTGTTGGGACCTGCGTTCGTCACTCGAACCTGAACGTATTGTCCCAGAAGCTCTCTCTCCGGCGAAATGAAATTCAGGACGCGATTGCTGGATGTGTGACCCGCCCATTGATTCTCCCGGCGGGATTTGCCTTCGACGAGAACCTCAAATGTTTGGCCCACGAGCGCGGCGTTACGCTGGCTCTGAATCTTCCGCTGTTGCTCCTGGAGAATCATCAGCCGCCGCCCCTTTTCCTCTTCCGCGACCGAGTCGGCCATCGAGAGCGCCAGTGTGTTGGGCCGGGGGGAGAATTTGAACGAGAACGCCCCGTCATACTGCACCTCATCGAGCAGGCTCAGCGTCTCGTTAAAATCGGCTTCCGCTTCGCCCGGGAACCCAACGATGATGTCGGTCGTAATGCTGATGGGCCGGCGCGCGCCGCGAATCATCGCAATCTTTCCGAGATACTCCTCTCGGGTGTACGTGCGCTGCATGGTGCGCAGGACGCGAGTCGAGCCCGTCTGCACGGGCAAGTGCACGTGGTCGCAGAGCGCGGGATGCGCGTCGATGGCCTCAACGATGTCTGGTGTGAAATCGCGCGGGTGCGAGGTCGTAAACCGCACGCGGCGAATTCCGGGCGCCTCTGCAACGCTCAGCAGCAGCTCGGAAAAGCGCATCTTCCGGCGCGAGGGATCGGCGTAGGAATTCACCGTCTGACCAAGAAGCTGAACCTCCGTGTAACCCAGTTCGGCCAACTTGCGCACTTCGCTGAGAATGGACTCGCTCGAGCGGCTCCGCTCCGGCCCTCGCGTGTACGGCACGACGCAATACGCGCACGCCTTGTCGCAGCCCTCGATGATGGTCAGGTAAGCCCGCCAGGGATTATCCCGGCGGGTAATCTCCGTCTCAAAAGTCTCGTCGGTGTCGGTGTCGAGTCCGGTGACGCGATGCCTGCCTTCTTCAAGCTGGGAAAGCAGCTCCGGTAATTTGCGATAGCTCGCCGAGCCGCACACCAGGCTCACCCAGGGCGCGCGCGTGAAAATCTCCTCGCCCTCCTGCTGCGCCACGCAACCCAGCACGCCGATGATTTTGCCCTCGGATGGTTTGCCGCGGAATTCGCCCAGTCGCGAAAAAACCTTTTGGGCTGCCTTCTCCCGGATGCTGCACGTATTGTAGAGGACCAGCGACGCCGCCTCGGGCGATTCCACCTGGCGGTATCCCCGCGCAAGAAGCACGCCGGCGACTTTTTCGGAGTCGTGCTCGTTCATCTGGCAGCCAAAGGTCTCGAGGAAGAATGTTCCCCGCACGGCGTTCTCATTTGGCGGAGCTGCGGCTTGTGACGCTCGCCGCACGCCCGTGAGGGCTTCCAGGCCGATATCGAACGCGCTGCTCATGCTAAGTGCGTTCAGTCTACCACAGCTGCGCCGCGACCCCGCTCGCGCCTCTTTCCTTTCATCCCAATGGACCGTAAACTTTAGAGGGGCCCGGCCGGGCTTTTTGCGGCCAGGGGTTGAGACTTTGAAACCCGGCCTGCTCGTAGCCCGTCCCTAAAATTAGGCACAGTCGGATGGATTCCAGTTCACTCCTCCGCGTCGCGCTCCGCACTTTGGGGCGAAACAAATTGCGCACCGGCCTGACGATGCTCGGCATCACCATCGGCATCGGAGCGGTGATCTGCACGGTGGCGATCGGCGAGGGCGGCTCCGACCAGATTCGGGAGCAATTGCGCAGCCTTGGGGACAACTTCGTCTGGGCGGAAGCGGGTGGCCGCAACGTCAACGGCGTGCGCACCGGCACGGGCGCAACGAAGACACTCACTATTGGTGACATGCAGGCCATCGAGCAGGCGGTTCCGTTCATCAAAATCTGCACGCCACAGGTGGATGCTCGTGTCCAAGTTGTCTACAACAATCAGAACTGGAACACCACCTACCGCGGCGTTTCGCCGGAATACTTGCCCGTCCGCCGCTGGGCGGTTTCCGAAGGCGGGGTCTTCGCGCAGGACGAAGTCAATTCGGCGGCAAACGTCGCGCTGCTGGGCCAGACCGTTGTTGGTTACCTATTCCCCGATGAGGATCCCGTGGGAAAGACTATCCGCGTCGGCAACCTGCCTTTCCGAGTGGTTGGCGTTCTCTCGCCGAAAGGCTACTCCGCAACAGGCAACGATCAGGACGACTTCATCCTCATTCCTTACAGCACGGCGCAAAAGAAAGTGAAAGGGGTTGACTGGCTCGACGACATCATGTGCGCAGCCATCTCGCCCGAAGCAATTCGCCCGGCCAGGGATAGCATCACGCTGCTTTTGCGCGAACGCCATCACATTCTCCCCGGCGAAATGGAGGACTTCAACATTCGCAGTCCCGAGGATGCCCTCAAGACACAGGAAGAAGCCAGTAACACGCTCACTTTGATGCTGGCCTGTGTCGCTTCCGTGTCGCTCTTGGTCGGCGGCATTGGCGTGATGAACATCATGCTGGTCAGCGTGACCGAACGAACGCGCGAGATCGGCGTCCGGCTCGCCGTGGGCGCCACGGAGGCCGACGTACAGTTTCAATTCCTGGCCGAAGCAGTCGTCCTGAGCCTCCTCGGCGGCGTCCTTGGAGTCTTCAGCGGCATCTTTGCCGCGCAAGCCCTCGCGCGCTTTTTCGCTTGGCCAGTGACGATTCGGATCGAGACCGTTCTGGTTGCCGTGGCCTTTGCCGCCGCCACGGGGATCGGCTTCGGCTACTATCCCGCCAGAAAAGCGGCCGCGCTCGACCCCATCGAAGCTCTTCGCTACGAATGACCTCTTTCCCGAGAGCGCTCCCGCGCCTCTGTCATCTCCTCTGGGGCTTGCAGAAAGAAGCAATTCCTTTCGTTTTGTTTTGACCGTCTCCAACGCGTGTGCTAGGTTGTAAATTGTCGGCAAATTTTGATTGTTCTGGGGGGACCTGATCATTTTTCTCTTCAGCTTTTTTTTCGTCAGCGATCTCGGCTCCATCCTGACCCAGACAGGATGGGTCGCGCGCGTTGTCCTGGCGCTTCTTTTTGTGTTCTCTTTGTTTTCGTGGGCGCTCATATTTCAAAAGCTGGGGCTCTTCGGACGCGTGCGCCGGGAAAGCGATCAATTCCTGCGCATATTCCGGGCGACGAAGGGCGTCGCCAATCCGCAGGCGCTGTCCTCGGCCGGCTCGCCTTTTTGGCGAGTCTATGCCGCCGGCTTCCGTGAACTCCAGAGCCAGGTGGGCACGGGAAACCCTCATCCCGCCAAGTTGAAAAGCGTTCAGGCCGTGACCGTGAGCATGCAGCTCGCCGCCGCCGAAGAGGTCCGCCGAACGGAAAAGGGCATGGCCTGGCTGGCCACGACCGGCTCAGTCACCCCGTTCATCGGTCTTTTCGGCACCGTGTGGGGGGTGATGGACGCCTTCTCCGGCCTCGGCAGCGCCGGCGCCGCCAGCTTGCGCGCGGTCGCACCCGGCATTGCCGAAGCGCTCATCACCACGGCGGCGGGACTCTTCGCCGCCATTCCTGCCGTCATTTTCTATAACCAATTCTTGCAGAATATCCGCGATCTCGCGCAGCGCATGGACAACTTTGCCATGGAAGTCTCCGCACAATTCGAGAAGATGTTCACTTGATCGGGCCGGATTGGGCAACAACGATGCCTCAACTTTCCAAACAAACGCAAACCTCGCTCTCCGAGATCAACATGGTCCCGTTCGTGGACGTGGTTCTCGTTCTGCTCATCATCTTCATGATCACTGCGCCGATCCTGCAATCCGGAATTGACGTGGACCTGCCCAAGACCAAGACGGTCAGAGAGATCAGCCAGGATCGCCTCGTCATCACGCTGGACAAAAACCAGCGGGTTTACTTGGGGAATATGTCGGTGAACATCCACGACCTCGGCAACAAGGTGCGCACGCAGTTGAAGCGTCCGCACGACGCGGTCTTCCTCCGCTGCGATGAAACCGTGCCCTTCGGCAGCTTTGCCACCGTGGTGGACACGCTTCGCCAATCCGGCATCACAAATATCAGCATCGTGACCGAGCCCATTACGGAGCGAACTCGCACGCGTTGACCCCGACCAAGTCGGGGTCACCCATGAGTTGACCATGTACGCCGCCGTCGCCAATGCGGAAGAACTGAGCCTCAAGAAGTTTCTGATCTATTCGCTCGTCTTGCACACTCTGCTGGTGGCTTTTATAGCCATTTCGGCGTTTGTCCAGCACCGCGGCAACGCATGGGGCGGCATTGGAGGCGGAGGCGGCGGCAGCGTCAAGGTGAATCTGGTCGGCTCGCTTGCCGGCATCCCAATGCCGAACCCTCCTGTCGTGTCCGAAAGCCGCACCGTTGACCCCACGAAGGGCCTCTACAAGGAAGAACCCAAGCCAAAGGCTCCCGAACCGAAGGCGGACGCAACCAAGCTTCCGAAGTTCGAGAAAGAAAAGCCGACTTTGCCGCCCTCGCATAAGTCGCGCACCTTTGAGAGCGAGACTCCTCCGCCCGAAAATGCTGTCCCGTATGGCGCGGGCGGCACCGCCAGGATTCCGACCGGATCCGGCACCTCTCCCGGCGGATCGCCCAATGTTGGCAGCGCGCCCGGTCAGGGTGGGGGCGTTGGGGTACAGGGTCAGGGTGGCGGCGACTTCGCTTCGCGTTACGCCTGGTACGTTGAGGGGGACAGGCGCCGCATGCAGAGCAATTGGCTGCAGAACACCATTGACTCACGCGTGCTCGCCGACCGCAGCGCTCATTGCGTGGTCTGCACATCTCCCAGACAAGCGGCAATCTCTCTATGGACAACTCGGGACTGCGAGCCGTGCTGAGCTCCAACCCCATGCCTGCCCTGCCAAACGACTATTCGGGCTCCTACGTTGTCGTGACATTCGATTTCGACCTGGGGATGAGCCGGTGAAACGTGTTCGCGTGCTCCGTCCATCTAAGTCAAATGAATTCGGGAGGTGGGGGTGATCGGGAACTTGAGGCGGTCTGGTGCGATCCTTGCTGCGGCGTTGTTTCTAATCCTTGCAGGCCAGGCTTCGGCCCAAGACTGGTTTCGCACTGGCACGGGCCTCGGCGCGGAAAAGGCGCGGGTCGCGGTGGCCGATTTCGCTTCGCGCAATGATGCCGCCAGAACCCACGCGACACTTTTCACCGAAGTCGTTCGCAACGATTTGCAGTTCAGCGGGATCATTGAGCTGGTCAGCCCCAGCTTTTACCCGAAGCTCGCTCCGGCCGCCCCGGCCGACCTGCGCCCGCAGCCGTGGATTGATCCGCCCTCGAACGCGCAATTCCTCGCCTTTGGCAACCTCACCGAATCTCCCGCTGAAGTGGCCATCGAAGCCTGGTTCTACGACATTCGCAATCCTGCCGCGCCGCCCGTCGTCGGTAAGGTTTATCGCGGCGCGCCTACGGACCTCCAAGTACGCAAGTTCGCTCATCAATTCGGGCGGCCTGCCCGGCATCGCTTCCACGCAGATCGCCTTTGTCAGCAGCCGCAGCGGCCCCAAAGAGATTTGGGTGATGGACTATGATGGTGAAAATCAACGCCAGCTTACGTCCCTCCGCGCAATCTCTCTCACGCCGCGGTGGTCTCCGGACGCCTCGCGGATCGCGTTCACCTGTTACCGAAGCGCCTACGGGCTCTTCGGCCCGCAAATCTGCATGTACTCGATGGATACGAATCGGGTCGTTGCTTTTCCCCCCTTTCACGGCACGAACAGCGCGCCCACTTGGTCACCGGATGGCTCCCAAGTCATCTTCTCGTCCTCCATGGCGGGAAATCCGGAACTTTTTGCCGTGGACGCGAACGGCGGCCGCCCGCGCCGCTTGACCTTTGCGGCTGGAGCCAGCACTTCCGCGGCATGGAACCCCAAGACGGGGCAGACCGTCGCCTTCGTGAGCGACCGCGGCGGCGTTCCCAAGCTCTATCTGATGGACGTCGACGGCTCGAACCCCGTGCAGCTCGATACCGGCGACAAAGGATATGTGATCGATCCGGCGTGGTCGCCCAACGGGCAATTGCTCGCGTTCAGTTGGCGACGGCCGGACGGAAACTACGACATCTACGTTATGGATGTGGCTTCGAGACAACTCGTCCAGTTGACGCGCGATGCCGCCCGCAACGAGCGGCCAAGCTGGGCCCCCGACGGCCGCCACATCGTCTTCGAGTCCACACGCTCGGGCTCGCGCCAAATTTGGGAGATGCTGGCCGACGGCTCGCAACCTCGCCCGCTCACCAACAAGGGTCTCAATGAATCACCCAATTGGTCAACGCGCTAGGAAAACGCGCTGGAAATGGCTTGCGCCCGATTATATCGTAGTACGAGATTTTCTCCGGTTAGCCTGTTGGTGCTAAGATACTCGCGCCAAGCAAGAGGAATACCGGGATTCCGCCGCAGGAGGAGATGAATGAAGGACGCTTCGTACAGGCCCTATCGAGCTGTTTTGCTGACCGCATGTATGGCGCTTGCGCTCGTGGCTGGATGTAAGCCTAAGGTGAAAGCGCAACCGCCCGTGGTAGCGCCGCCCGCGCCGCCGCCCGCGGCCCCAACCGTGACGCTCCAAGCTGCTCCAACCACAATCAACAAGGGCGATACGGCTACTCTGACCTGGTCACAACGCCACGCAGCTTTCGATCTCTCCTGAGGTCGGAACTGTGTCACCGGAGGGCTCGACGAAGGTGTCTCCTTCCGATTCGACAACCTATGTGATCACAGCCACGGGCCCCGGCGGCTCCGCGGACGCTTCGGCTCGCGTCACGCTGAGTGCGCCGCCTCCTCCGCCTGCCCCGGAAGCGCCCAAGCCTTCCCTGGAGGAAATTTTCGCGCGGGAAGTGCGCGACGCCTATTTCGACTATGACAGGGCCGAAATCCGTGCTGACGCTCGCGAAGCGTTGGGCAAGACCGCGGACTTCCTGAAGAATTATCCGCAGGTCAAGGTGACGGTCGAAGGCCACTGCGACGAACGCGGATCCACCGAGTACAACCTCGCGCTCGGCGACCGTCGCGCCAGCGCCGCCAAACAGTATCTGGTCACTCTCGGCGTTTCCGCGGATCGGCTTGGCACCGTCAGCTTCGGCAAGGAAAAGCCCTTCTGCAATGAGCACGCAGAACCCTGCTGGCAGCAGAACCGCCGCGGGCACTTCGTCATGGCCAGGTGACGACGCGACGAAGCGTCGTCATCCCGACGAGCGCACCGAGGAGGGATCTCTCCTCCTCCCAACGAAGCGTGCCGCACGCATCAGTCTGCGCTCCTCGGCGTATTGCCACTCAGAGCCGCGCGTTCGAGCAACCACTTGCTCCCGCGCGGCTCTCCTATTAGAGTCGAGCTTTCCGGCGGTCTTACGGGAGGACTTCTTATGCGTACGCGTGACCTTGCTCTTTTCGGCGCTGCCATGCTGGCCGGCGCCATCGGCGGCAGCCTGATCGGCCCTCGCACGGCCGAAGCGGTCGCCCGCGAAATCATCGAGCTGCAGCAGAGCGTGACCCAGGTTTTGCAAGGCCAAAAAGATCTTGCCACCGCGAACACTCAGGATCACGCTGTGCTGAAAACCCTGCTCGAGCAATCCACGGAGAACGTCACGAAGCTCAGCAGCACGATGGGCACGCTGCAGAAGTCTTTCCAGGACGTTCAGGCGAATTCCGGCGCGCGCCTCGACACCATGTCCACGCAGGTCCAGGGGCTCTCGGACAATCTCGAAGAGATCAAGAGCCGCCTTGGCAAGCTGAACCAGCAACTCGTGGACTTGCAGAATGCTGTCCAGAGCATTGATGCGAAGCTGGCCAGCAGCGCTTCCGCCACCTCCGCTGGCGCTGGCGGCATCACAGGCGCTGCTGCGCCGGGGCCAACGGGTGCAGCCCCTTCTAGATCAGCTCAACCGACTCCTCCACCCTCCGCCGACACGCTTTACAACAACGGTCTTCGCGACATCCAGGGTGGCAAATATGATCTGGCTCGTCAGGAGTTTCAGGACTACTTGAAGTATTACTCGGAAACGGATCTCGCTTCGAACGCACAGTTCTACCTCGGTGAGATTGCTTACGTGCAGAAAAACTACCAGGAAGCCGTGACACAGTACGACAAGGTTCTCATCAACTATCCCAAGAGCTTCAAACTCGCCCCGGCCCGCTACAAGAAGGGCATGGCATTAATCGAGTTGGGGCAGAAACCAGCGGGCATCCGCGAACTGCGCGAGGTCATTCGGCGCTTCCCTGGCACGGAAGAAGATCGCCACGCGCGTGCAAAACTCAAGGAGCTGGGGGTCAGCATCACAGCTTCCCGCTAGTTCCGTTCCAACTTTTTCAGTCTAAAGCGGCGCCACAAAATTCCCTCCCAGCCCGGACCGAATGCGAGCCCAGGTTGGTTCCAAAGAGTTGGAACGGCACTAGCTGGGGCAGCGGCCTGTATCCTGCGCTTTCTTCCCGCCATTCGCGTTGCGGTTCGTTTTGACGCGTCCATTTCCCTTTCGCTGATTCCCGTGCTATCTTCCACCCTTCAGGGGGATTTCCGTCATGTCTGTCAATAAAGTGATTCTTGTCGGCCGGCTCGGGCGCGACCCCGAAACCCGCTACACCGGCGCGGGCCAGGCCGTCGCCAATTTCTCGCTCGCCACGGACGAGTCCTACAAAGATCGCAACGGCGAGCGCCAGAAGCGCACCGAGTGGCACAAAATTGTGCTCTGGGGCAAACAAGCGGAAATTGCGCAACAATACCTCAAAAAGGGCTCCCTGATTTTCGTCGAAGGCCGCATCCAAACCCGTGAATGGCAGGACAAAGAGGGTCAGAAACGCACCAGCTTTGAAATCGTCGCCAACAATTTCCGCATGCTCGGCGGCCGCGCGGAAGGTGCCGTGGGGGCGAGCGCCGGTGCCAGCGCCAGCGCCGGTGGAGCCGATTTCGAAAGTCCGGCCGGCAGCGGAGGAGGAGGAGGCGGCGGAGGCGAGGAATCCGTCGCCGGCAGTGGCGCCGGCCCCGAGATTTCCGACGAAGACATCCCCTTCTGACCACCCGGTAAAGCCTCGTCATTCGGGGAACGGAGTGATGAGGGATAGCTCTCTCGGCGCTGACCCGCCTGCCTATTCGTACCGCAGCGCCTCGATGGGATCGAGCTGCGCCGCCTTCCGCGCCGGATAAAAGCCGAAGAAGATCCCCACCGCAACCGAAAACATGGCCGCGATGAGCATGGCCTTCGGGGAAATCAGCGTCGGCCACGCAAGAAATTTGTTAATCACCGAAGAGCCCACTAGCCCGACCATAATTCCGATCGAACCGCCCACCATGCTCAGGGTGACGGCTTCGATCAAGAACTGGCTCTGCACGTCTTGTTCGGTTGCGCCCACGGCCATGCGCACGCCGATTTCCCGCGTCCGCTCGGTCACGGAAACCAACATGATATTCATGATTCCGATTCCGCCAACCAGCAGCGAAACCGACGCCACCGAGCCCAGCAACAGCGTCATCACCCGCGAGGTTTGCCCCGCGAGGTCCGCCACTTCCGACTGCGTGCGCACGAAAAAGTCGTCGTCTTCTCCGGGATGGATTCGGTGCCGTTCGCGCAGCAGCGCCGTGATGGGTTGCACGGCAGCTTGCGAAGCCTCCGGCGAAACTGCTGAAGCATTGATGAACTGGATCCACGTGATTCCCGCAATCTTCTTCTGCACGGTCGTGTACGGCGCAAAGATGCGGTCGTCCTGATCGTCGCCCATCACTGACTGGCCCTTCGACTCCAGCACGCCGTCCACGCGGAACGGCAGCGTTCCGATGCGAATGATCTTCCCGACCGGATTCTCATTCGCGAACAAGAAGTTCGCAACCGTCGTTCCCAGCACGCAGACGTTTTCCGCCAAATCCACTTCTTCCTGGCTGAACGCGACGCCGGATTGCGCCGGCCAGCTGCGAATCTCGAAGTAGTTCGGCGTCGTCCCGAGGATGCTCGTACTCCAATTCTGATTCTGATAGACCACTTGCGCGCGGCCCATCACCGCCGGCGCCGCTTCACGAATCATCGGCACTTCGCGCAGGATCGCCTGCACATCGTCCATCGTGAGCGTCTTGATGGCCCATGAGCCCATGCGCAATCCGCCCGGGCGGTTGCTGCCCGCCGCGATGAACACGGCGTTTGTCCCCATGCTCTGGATTCCCTGCTGGACGAGATACTCGGCGCCTTGCCCGATGCTCACCGTGGCGATCACCGCGCCAACGCCAATGATGATTCCGAGCATCGTCAGCGCTGAGCGCAGTTTGTTGCGCGCCAGAGCCAGCAGCGCCAGCCGAAATGTGTTCACAAAATCCATTGCCGCTTTCAGGCCGGCGCTTTTGCCGGAGACTCTCCCGGCGCCACCTTCGACTCTTCCTCTGCTTCTTCCGCATCCGCGTCCTCGAGAGAGGGCAGCGTGGGCAGAACTTCTCGGGCGATCTGTCGCTCTTCGATCTCTTGATCGCGCCGGATCTTTCCGTCGCGAAACTCGATCGCGCGCATCGCGTACCGCGCGATGTCGGGCTCGTGCGTCACAATGACCACCGTCAGCCCTTCCTCTTCATTCAACCGCTGCAGGATGTCCATGATTTCAACCGAAGTGCGGCTGTCGAGATTCCCGGTCGGCTCATCGGCAAGCACGATTTGCGGGTGGTTGACCAAAGCCCGCGCGATGGCCACGCGCTGCTGCTGTCCGCCCGAAAGCTGGCTCGGATGATGCTCCGCGCGGTCTCCCAATCCCACGCGCTCGAGCGCTTCCCGGGCGCGCTTATGCCGTTCCGCAGGGGGGATGCCCGCGTAGATCGTGGGCAGTTCGACGTTTTCCAGCGCCGACGTCCGCGAGAGCAAATTAAACTGCTGAAACACGAACCCCAGCTTCCGGTTGCGGATGCGCGCCAGCTCGTTCTTGCTCATGTGCGAGATGTCGGCGTCGTCCAGCCAGTAATGCCCTTTCGTCGGCCGGTCCAGGCAGCCAAGGATGTTCATTAGCGTGGACTTGCCCGAACCCGACGCGCCCATGATGGCGACGAACTCGCCGCTCCGGATTTGCAGCGTGACGCCGCGCAGCGCGTGCACCTGCACTTCGCCGAGATGATACGTTTTGTGAACGCTTTCAAGCCGGATGACCGCTGCGGTGTTTTGCTCCAACCTCGAACCTCAATCCCCGAGCATGCGTCTCAGAAACGCCGCGGTCCGCCGCCCACAGGACTCTGTTGCGCGCCGGGCTTGCCGCTCTTGGAGGCTTCACCAATTACCAGCACGTCGCCGGGTTGCAAGGGTCCTTCCTTCATGGCTGTGAACGTGAAATCGGTAACCCCAAGCTTGAGCCGCACAGGCTCAAGCGATTTGTCCGCCAGCAGCTTCCAAGCGACAGCGTAATCCTCTCGCGTGCTGGAGCCGCCCCCGGCTCCGAGCGTCCCTCCGCCGCGCCGCATCCCTTGGCCTCCTGCACTGGCCCCGCGCGGCGGCCCTGCAGCTGCCTCTACGGTGCCCGGCCCGCCGCCTGAGTCTTTCCGCGCTCCGCGTCCGGTCTCCGGGATGTTGTACTTGGCGTAGAGCGCCCTCCTCTGCTCCTCGCTAATCTCCGGCTTGAACCGCAGCGCTCCGTTGGGAATCTTCACCACGTCGCTCTCCGATGCCACGGGAATGCTCACGTAGGCCGTCATCCCGGGAAACAGCTTCTGCTCGGGATTATCGAAGGCTACGATGGTGTCGTATGTGACGACGTTCTGCACGGTCGTGGCGTTCATGCGGATCTGCGACACGCTCCCGCTGAAGGTTTCTCTCGGAAACGAATCGACCCGGAATGTCGCCGTCCCGCCCACCTTGATGCGGCCGACGTCCGCTTCATCGGTCTTCGCATAGACCAGCATCTTCGTCAGGTCCTGGGCGATGGTAAACAGCACCGGCGCCTGCAGGCTTGCCGCGACCGTCTGACCAACGTCCACATTTCGCGCGATCACCGTGCCGTCAATTGGGGCGTAAATCTTGCAATGGTCGAGGTTGAGCCGCGCCAGGTCCACCGTGGCCTTCTTTTGCTTCCCTTGCGCTTTGGCCTGTTCGAGGTTCGCAATCGAGGAATTCAGTTTGGCCTTGGACTGCGCCAGCACCGCTTGTGCAGAATGCAGTGAGGCCACCGCGGCGTCGGCCACGGCCTTGGCGGTATCGCGCTGCGAAACGGCAACAATTCCCTGCTCCGCCAGTCCTTTCGTCCGTTCATATTGCAGTTGCGCATCGTTCAATTGCGCTTGCGCCTTGTCCACTTCCGCGCTCGAGGAGAGCACCTCGGCGCGTTGTGTCTCAATCTGCGCCTGCAAGCTTGTGACATTCGCTTCCGCATTCGCCAGATCCGCCTCTGCCTGCTGGAGCTGTGCCCGGAAAATCGCGGGATCGATCTCTGCGACAAGCTGACCCTGTTTCACATGCGAATTGAAATCGACGTAGAGCTTGTTTATGTTTCCGGAGACTTGCGAACCCACTTGCACGGTGGTCACGGCATTGATCGTCCCTGTGGCCGAAACGATCTGGACGATATCCCCGTGTTCCACTTTGGCTGTGTAATACTCCGATGCCGATCCGGAGCGGAAATGGCCGTAGACGAGCACGAGCAGCAGTGCCGCTCCGGCAAGCATGGCCAGGCGGGCCCACTTGGACCGCTTCCACAACTCCTTCAGATATTCAAAGAGGCGTTTCATCGGTAAGAGCGCAGTGTTGCGCAGAGCGGATAGGGGGCGGCCATTTACTACCGGCCCGACCGCCGCCTCTCCTCGTCGAGCCGGTTCAGGAACAGCTCGAACTTCGGCTTCTGCTCGGGCGTCAGGATCGCGCGAATTTCGCTCCGCGCCTTTTGCCGCACTTCCTCAATCGAAGGCTGGTATTGCTCGTGAATCGCCCGGTAGCGCCCCTGCGCGCCTGCCAAGATCTGGTCCAAACGCTGCTGTTGCGCGCTGGTCAGGTTCAGTTCGTCGGTGAGCTGCTCGACGCGATGTGCCCGCTTGGCCTCATCCGTCTGGGGCGCGGGAGCGGCATAGATTCGGTGCGACACGTAGTACCCTCCCACGCCGCCGAGCGCCAGACCAAATACAAAAACCACGGCAATCCAGAGAATGGCCTTTCGGCTCGTAGATGTCTCCATCAAGGTTCCTTCTCCGCCAGACTCAGCAAAACTTCGTCCCGAGTGGAGGGCTGTGGCGCGGGCTCCAGGAACACGTCCGTAGACGCGTTCTTCGCTCCGGAGTTCACCGCCCTTGCAGGTCGCTGCTCATAGAGCCAGCTCGAAGCAAGGAGCAGCACGATAGCGGATGCCCAGGCCAGGCGGGCGGCCAGTCTCGGCACGGCGACCCAAGCACCCTCCGGCGAACGCCGCCGGAACTCCTCCTCCACAATGGCGTTCATTACTCGGGTGCTAAAGGTCCGGCCGGGATCAGCCGCGGCCGGCACGTTTCCACGCAGCAGGCGTCGCACCAGAAGCGCGTCGCTCAGCTCCGCGCGGCAGCCTTCGCAGATCATCACATGCTCGCGGACTGAAGGCTCTGCAGAGGCGAGAAAGTCCTCGTACCGCTCCGCCTCTGAAGTCTCGAGCGCCTCGCGAAGTACCTTGCCCAACTCTCGGCAGCCTTCCTCTTTTGGAATTCGCCTTGGCCACATGGCCTCGTATTCCCTCCTGCTGTATTAGATCGTTTTCCGGCCCGATCCGGTTTCGTTGGTTGCATCAAAAGTTTTCTTTCCGGCACGCCTCCGGCATAAAGAGACAATCTTGCGCCGCGCGCGAAACAGCCTTACCTTCACGGTGTTCGCATTCAGATCAAGGATCTCTCCGATTTCCTCCACCGAGAATCCTTCGATCTCTTTCAGCCTCAGCATCAACCGGTCGCGTTCCTCCAGGCAGTCCAGCATTCGCTCGACTCGCTGGCGCATTTCCAGACGGTCGCTCACATCCGGCCCATCGCTTCCCCCCTCGAGCGAAGCTCCGAACCGCCTTGCCTGGTCCTCACTCAGGTCCGCTTCGTATACCAGTGGTCGCACTTTCTTCTTCCGGAGAAAGTCCCAACACTCGTTGATCGTAATCTTGTAGAGCCATGTGCTGAATGCAGCGCGCTGGTCGAACCGCTTGAGCGAGAAATAGGCTTTCACGAAGACTTGTTGGGCAATGTCCTCCACGTCCTCGCGCCGCCGGAGGATCCCTCCGGCCACTGCAAACACACGGTGCCGGTGGCGCGTCACCAGCTCTTCGAACGCCTCCTTCGAACCGCCCTGCGCCTGCCTCACCAGCGAGCGGTCCTCCGCCGCCCCGCCTGGCAATGTCCCGCGGCCCGCGGGAGTAGCCGGTTGCGGCGTATTTGATGGTTCCAGTTTGGGTGCGTGCCCCATATCTTCTTGGTTGACTTTCTCGGTCTGACCGTTCCCGCAAACGCACAGATGCTTCAGCTCGGCTGGCCAGAAGTTTCCGCTTGCCTCACTCTTACCAGCATGGAATAATACCCCCATGATTATAGGTGACCGCCTCCGCACTTTGCGTGAGGACAAGAAACTCTCCCAGGGTGACATCGAGAAGCGGACCGGCCTCCTTCGTTGCTACATCTCCCGCGTTGAAAATGGCCACACTGTCCCAGCCATTGAAACGCTCGAGAAGCTGGCCCGCGCTCTCGAGGTGCCTCTCTATCAACTCTTCTACGACGGTGAAGAACCGCCTCAACTCCCCAACCTCCCCAAGCGGAAGACGTCGGACGATATCGCCTGGGGCAGCACGGGGAAAGACGCCCGCTTTCTCAACAGGCTTCGCCGCCTGCTGAGCAAGTTGGATGAAGGGGATCGCAAGTTGGTCCTCTACATGGCCCAGAAAATGGCCAACCGCTGACCGGCGGTTGTTCTTCTCCTTCGGGACCGGCTTCACATCGCTTCCGGTGTGAACGTAATGGTACGCGCGCTGCCCCCGTGCCAGCGCGCTTCCGTTTTTCAACGTAGCCTACTGATCCGGATTCCTGCCGGGCCTATTCCCATTCAATCGTGCCCGGGGGCTTCGAGCTGATGTCATAAACCACGCGGGTCACGCCGGCGACCTCGTTCACGATCCGCGTCGAGATCCTCTCAAGCACTTCCGGCGGCAGCCGCACCCAGTCCGCAGTCATCGCGTCGTCCGATTCCACGACGCGCACCCCAACGGTTTTTCCATACGTCCGAAAGTCGCCCATCACGCCGACGCTTCGCACCGGCAACAGCACGGCGAAAGCCTGCCACACTTTCTCGTACAGCCCTGCGCGGCGGATCTCCTCTACCACAATGGCATCCGCCTCGCGCAGCCTCTCGAGGTCTTCGTGAGTGACTTCGCCCAAAAGCCGCACCGCCAATCCTGGACCCGGAAACGGATGTTTCACCAGAATTTCTTCCGGTAGTCCAAGTTCCCGGCCGATCCGCCGGACTTCGTCCTTGAACAGATCGCGCAGTGGCTCGATCAGCTGGAACGGCATATTCTCCGGCAGCCCGCCCACGTTGTGGTGCGTTTTGATGGTTGCCGAAGGGCCCTTCACGGATACGGATTCAATTACGTCGGGATACAGGGTACCCTGCACGAGATATTTGATCTTCTCATGCGCCGCTTCCCCTTGTAGTTCCCGGGCCTTCTCTGCGAAGACGGCAATAAATTCCCGCCCGATCCGCCTGCGCTTCTCCTCCGGATCTTCGACGCCTTTCAACTGCGTGAGAAATCTCTCCGTCGCATCCACGCCGATCACATTGAGCCGCAGGCGCTCGCGGAGCATTTCGAGTGTCTGCACAAATTCGTTCTTGCGCAGCAGACCCGTGTTTACAAAGACGTTTGTCAACTGGTCGCCGATTGCCCGGTGGACAAGCACCGCCGCCACCGTCGAGTCCACGCCGCCGCTCAGCGCGCAAATTGCACCGCACGCCCCGGCTTTCCGCCGAATCGCCTCGACAGTCTCGTGAATGAATGCCGCCCCGCTCCACGTGGGCGTTGCCCCGCAGACTTGAAACAGAAAATTCCGCAGAATGTCCCTGCCCCGTTCCGTGTGCTTCACTTCGGGATGGAATTGCACTGCGTAGATCTTGCGTTGCGAGTCTTCCGTCGCCGCTACGGCATTTTCCGTGCGGCCCGTCGCGCGGAATCCCGCCGGCAGCGCCAGCACGTTGTCGCCATGACTGCTCCAGATCCTCAGCGATTTCGGCAGCCCCGAGAACAGGGCCGAGTCTGGCTCCGATGCGCCGTTCTGCACCTCCAATCGTGCCGGACCGTACTCCCGCCGCTCGGCCTTCTCCACTTTTCCGCCGAGCTGCTTCGCAATCCACTGCATCCCGTAACAAATGCCCAGTACGGGTACGCCAAGTTGCAGCACCTGCGGGTCACACACGGGCGCGCCCGCGTCGTACACCGAGCTCGGCCCGCCCGACAGCACCATGCCCACTGGCTCCAGCTTGCGAATCTCCTCTAGCGGGGCCGTGCACGGCAGAATGGAAGAAAACACTTGTTGCTCGCGAATCCGCCGGGCAATCAGTTGCGTGTACTGTCCGCCAAAATCGAGAACAACCACGCCTCCCCGCTCCGTCATCCTGCCTCCCTGCTCTGTCCTGCGTCCGCGCTTCGCAGCCCCTTCCATCACGTCACCACCAGGTTCACCAATTTGTCTGGCACCACGATCCGCTTCACCACTCGTTTGCCGTCCATGTGGGCCGCCACACCCGGATTTTGCAGGGCCCGCCGGGTAACCTCTTCTTCCGCAAGCCCCGCCGGCACGCGCATTCGCCCGCGCACCCGCCCGTTGATCTGCACCACAATCTCGACTTCTTCTTCGCGCGCCAGCTCCGGATTGAACTTCGGCCAGTTCACACGCGGCAGCCCTTCGCCGTGCCCGAGCATCTCCCACAATTCCTCCGCAAGATGCGGAGTCATCGGCGCCAGCATCAGCGTCAGCATCTCCAGCACTTCCTTCAGCGCCTCGGGCCGCACGTCATGAGTTTCCGCCGCGTGCACCTCGTTCGTCAGTTCCATGATCTGCGCGATGGCCGAGTTGAAATGCCAGCGCGTCTCAAAATCATTTGTCACTCGCCGCAGCGTTTGATGCGCCTCGCGCAGCAGCGCCTTCTCTTTTTCGGACGCCGCGGCAACGTCGAGTTTCCCGCCCTTCACGCCGCGCAGCCGCTCGCCGTGACGATCCACCAGACGGAACACCTTGTTCACAAACCGCCAGCACCCTTCGATGCCCTGCTCGCTCCACTCCAGGTCTTTCTCCGGCGGCGCCGCGAACAGCGTGTACAGCCTCCCCGTATCCGCCCCATACTTTTCCGCCATGTCCATCGCGCCCACCAAGTTGCCGCGCGACTTGGACATCGCCACTCCGCCCTTCTGCACCATGCCTTGCGTGAACAGCCGAGCTGCGGGTTCGCTGTGCGTAATCATTCCCAGGTCGCGCATCACCTTGCACCAGAACCGCGAATACAGCAGGTGCAGTATGGCGTGCGTGATTCCGCCGATGTACTGGTCAATCGGAAACCAGTAGCCAACCTTCGCCGAATCGTAAGGCGCCTTGTCGTTGTGCGGGTCGCAGTAGCGGTAGAAATACCACGACGAATCCACGAAGGTGTCCATCGTATCCGTCTCGCGCCGCGCCGCTCCGCCGCACTTCGGGCACTTCGTATTCACAAATTCCGGCGTTGCTGCCAGCGGCGACTCGCCCATTCCGGTCAGCTTCGGATTCGGCGGGAGCAGCACGGGCAAGTCTTTGTCCGGAACCGGCACCAGCCCGTCTTTCGCGCAGTACACTACCGGAATCGGCGTCCCCCAATACCGCTGCCGCGAAATCCCCCAGTCTTTCAAACGAAACACCGTCTCGCGCTTCCCGAATCCCTTTGTCTCCGCGTCCGCGGTCATCTTCTCGATCGCCGCCGCCGAGTCCAACCCGCTGTACGGCCCCGAATTCACTGAACGGCCGTATTCCGTGTACGGTTCTTTCAAGCTCGCATCGTTCAGCGGCTCTCCGGAAACCGGCTGAACCACGATTGGCTTGGGCAACCCATATTTCGTGGCAAATTCGAAGTCGCGCTGGTCGTGCGCTGGCACGCACATCACCGCTCCCGTGCCGTACTCGAGCAACACGAAATTCCCCACCCAGATCGGCATCTTCTCGCCATTGAACGGATTCTTCCCATAACCGCCCGTGAAAAATCCGACTTTCTCCGCTGTGGCCAGGTCTTCCGTCTTCGCCGAACTCTGCCGCATCTGCTTCAGCTTCGTTGCAACCTTCGCTGCCTCCGGTGAGCCTTTCAGCAGCTTATCAACCAGCGGATGCGTCGGCGCCAGGATGAGCGCGCACGCGCCGTAGATCGTGTCAATCCGCGTGGTGAAAACTTCGATTGCCTCGGCCCCCGGCGCATCCGCAACCGCAAACTTGACCTTTGCTCCTTGCGATTTGCCGATCCAGTTCCGCTGCATCGTGATGACCCGTTCGGGCCACCCGCCTTCCAGCAGCTTCAGGTCATCGAGTAACTGCTCCGCATACGCCGTCGTGCGCAGAAACCATTGTTCGATCTCCCGCGCCTCGACCGCCGTGTCCTCGTGCCGCCAGCACATCCCGTTGACCACTTGCTCGTTTGCCAGCACCGTCTGGCACTTCGGGCACCAGTTCACGCGGCTCTTTTTCCGGTACGCCAGCCCCCGCTCCAGCATCCGCAGAAAAAACCATTGGTTCCAGCGGTAATACTCCGGCTCGCATGTCGAAATCTCCCGCCGCCAGTCGTAACTGAAGCCGAACCGCCGCAGCACGCGCTTGAATTCCTCGATGTTGTTGTTGGTCCAGATGCGCGGATGCGTGTTGTTTTGGATCGCCGCGTTTTCCGCCGGCAGCCCGAACGCGTCCCAGCCCATCGGGTGGATCACGTTGAATCCGCGCATGCGCTTCACCCGCGCCACCACGTCCCCGATCGCGTAATTCCGCATGTGCCCCATGTGCAGCATTCCGGAGGGATACGGCAGCATCTCCAGCACGTAGTATATGGGTTTCGACGCGTCAACGTCAGACTCGAACACCCGCGCCTCCGCCCAGCGCTTCTGCCACTTCTCCTCGATCGCCCGTGGGTTGTATTCCGCCACCGCTCGTTAGCCTCTTCTCTGCGCCTTCCTCGCCCGCTTCATCCTCTCCAATCGAGGTTTTCTCCGCCCCCTCTTTAGTTTCTTTCTGCTCTTCATCATCCCGGCGGTCAGCATCGAAAAATTCTTTTCCGCTCTCGGCGCCTGCTCTTTCAATCCCGCCAACTCCCACAGCTTCGCCACATTCCGGCGGTCATCGCCCGGCCGGTCGATCGGCGTCTCCGCCAAAAAGGCCCGCCCGGGCAATCCGTGCGGTGACCCGGCTCCTAGCCGGGGATGCCTCAGAATCCGCCGAAACGCCTCTGCGCCGATCTTTCCCTTCCCAATGTGCTCGTGACGGTCCACCCGCCCCCCGAGCGGCACCTTCGAGTCATTCACGTGGAACACGGGCACGTACTCGAGCCCGATCGTCCCGTCAATCTTCGCAAACGTTTCCGCAAGCCCGGTTTCGCTCCGTATGTCATAACCCGCGGCAAATAAATGCGCCGTATCGAGGCAGGCTCCCGCGCCCAAATCCTGGAGCCGCGCGACGATCTCCGCCACTTCCTCGAGTCGCCAACCCACTGCCGTGCCCATTCCAGCGGTGTTTTCAATCAAGATCCTCAGCGTGCCCAGCCGCACGCGCTTCGCCGCCTGCTTCACCGCATCCGCTATGGACGCGATGGCCTGTTCTGTCGTCGCATCACCCCGCGAACCCGGGTGCACCACCAGAAAATCTGCCCCGAGCGCAACCCCGCGCACAAGTTCGTCGTGAAACGCCTGGATCGAGCGCGTGCGCAGCATCGGCTGCGCCGCCGCCAAATTGATCAGGTAATTCGCATGAATGACCAGCGGCCCCAGCCTCAACTCCTTGCGCCGCGCCCGAAACGCCTGCGCGTCCGCGTCCGGAATCCGTGCCACCCCGCCCGCCCACATCCGCGGACTCGCTGAAAAAATCTGCAGCGCGTTGCACCCGAGCCTCCGCGCCGCTTCCAGCGCGTTCCTGAAACTTCCTGCAATGGACGTGTGAATCCCGATGCGCAGGCTGCCGTCCAGCCATGCGGGCGGCGCCGGTTCAGGTTCTGGTTCGGGGCGGTATTCGTCTTCGGGGTCGAAAGCTGTCTCTGGGGTGTGCTGCGGCTCCGGCATTCGGTCAGGTGACCACTCTGTTTGTCTCTGAACCTTTCATTCTAGCCGACGCGCCAGAATTCGCCAAGCCGCCTGAGCTGGTAGGAAAGGGTTCGTTCACAACGACGGGACACCGTTGACACGCGATTCGCCGAGTGCCGCGCCTCGGCTTCTGCTTCGCAAGGCCTCGCCCCTCTAACCATTTAGTGCGGCTGCGGTTCCACCCCATTGCTCCACGGGCGAAAATAGCCCCAGCCCGATTGCGAATCTCCGGCTTTGCAACCGCTGGCAATAGGCCACTCTCGATCGCCTCTTTACCCCGTCGTCCGCCAATGTGATCTGCACAGGCTCGCCCGGATTCCAAGACCGTTCAGTAAACACTCGTGCGCCCCGAGAACTTACATTTTCCGTCACTGTCTTTTCGGAGACGGATGAATCTCCGCGCCGAAAAAGTTCTACTCTTATGGAAAGGACAAAGCGCCTTTCACGGCGCCGCGTCGAGACTGGCGCAGGCATCGGAAGGACCTACCTCAACCTGAGAGGGACGTCCTGAGGGCGTGGGCTCTGGCGATGGGCGCACGAATCATCCCCGACCGCCCCGCCGATGTCAATCGCCCCGAGGCGGTCCCTCAACGCTGCCTTCCTACATGCGGCCGGGAATTTGCGATTCCACGCGTGCCGCTATCGGCCGAACATCGAATAGGGCATTCTTCCCGACTCTTCGTCCGTCCGTTGCTGCTGCTGGCGGCGGATGGCTCGCGAGATCGCCCGGTCGGCCGGCTGATTCGCCAGGCGCTCCAGCGCATCGGCTATTCGCGAGAGCTCCAGCGTGACCTGTTCCACGCCGCCTGACCTCTGCAGCACGACGACTCGTTTGCGGTGAAAATGCAGCGCGGCCCAAAACACCAGGCCGATCAACACGGAAAATCCCGCCAACAGCAAATCATGACTGGTGATCGTTATGCTGCGGCCGGCAAAGCTTAGGACATGATCCGAGAGCACTTGTTCCTCCCGGCTGGGACCTGTGAGACTACCTCGCCTCCTTAGATGCCGATTCCTGCTGCTCGGTTTGTTTCCGAGGACCGCTTTCCAGTGGCCCGCCCCCCCCCGGTCCTCCTTCGCTTTTCGAGCTGTCTACATCGGCTCTGGCACCCCAGCCCTGTTGGGGATGAACGAGGGAAAATGCGCCGACGCCGATCCGCTCGTTTCTCCCGCCGCGGCCCGCCCTATGCCTTCCGCATCTTTTCCTCTTTTCCGCTTGACGTCGCACCCGGCTAGGAGTACACGCAACATATATAACCGCAAAGTTATCGACCTGCGGAGGCCGGAAACGCGCTCTTCGTTCTCGCGCCGGGCCTGACCCGCCGCAGGCGGGATGGATCGCACGGGAGGACGTATGCCTCAGCTCAATTCCGTCATTGATTTATCGCATCACAACCAAAACTTGGACTTTCAGGCGATCAAGGACCAGGGCCAGATCCTCGCCATCATCCACAAGGCCACGCAGGGTCTCCTCTACGTGGATCCGACCTATCAATCTCACAGCACGGATGCAGCGGGCGCCGGGCTTCTGTGGGGCGCCTATCACTTCGGAACCGGCAGTGACGGAATTGAACAAGCCCAGCATTTCTTGGACTTTGTGAATCCCAGTCCGCAAACTCTTTTGGTTTTGGATTTTGAGGCGAATCACCAGGGCCCGAGCATGAACCTGGAGGAAGCGCGCGCCTTCGTCACGCATATCCATGAAGCGACCGGCCGCTGGCCCGGCCTGTATTCAGGCCATTACATCAAGCAGCTTCTTGGCACGAGCCAGGATCCGGTTCTGGCCAACTGCTGGTTCTGGCTGGCGCAGTACAGCCCGACTGCTGTTGTTCCTCCGAATTGGGATACGTGGACGCTGTGGCAGTACACGGATGGCGCCGCGGGACCCCCGCCTCACGACGTTCCCGGCGCTGGTCTTTGCGACCGCGACAAATTCAACGGGGACGAACCCGCCCTCCGCTCCCTCTGGGGTGCTTAGCGCCGCCACGCGCTCTTCACCTCCCTGCCTGCCGCAGGCAAGGGCGTGGTACATTCCGGTTGTTCCGCCTGCCTACCGCAGGCAGGCCGCACGCGGGGCCGGCTACATGGGTGTTTTGGTGAACTCCGGCTCGTTCCTGAGGGCCTGGGCCACCTTTTGCACGAGCGTATCGCGCGAAAAGGGCTTTTGGAGGAAGAAGCCCTCCTCTAAAAAGTCGCCGCTGCTCCGATTGAATTCCAGATAGCCCGACATGTAGACAATCTTCAGTTCGGCGCAGCGATCCTTCAGCCGCCTGGCAAGTTCCGTCCCGCGCATGTTGGGCATCACGACGTCCGTTACCAGCGCTTGAATCGGCTCGCCCAAGCCTTCTGCAATCGCGAGCGCTTCCGTCCCGTCCTTGGCGATCAGGACTTTGTAGCCGGCCGCCTTCAAGAAATCGTGCGCCAGCCCTCTGACCTCTTCTTCGTCCTCGGCGATCAGCACGGTCTCGCTGGAATGCTTCGCCGCGGTGGGAATTGCATGTGGCCGGTCGGGCTCTGCTCGGCCTTCCACTCGCGGTAAGTAAACCTCAAACCTTGCGCCTTTCCCGGGCTCCGAGTTCACCCAGATGCAGCCCCCGCTTTGTTTCACGACTCCGTACACGGTAGCAAGACCCAACCCGGTTCCCTTTCCTTGCTCCTTCGTCGTAAAGAACGGCTCGAAGATTCGCGCCTTTGTCTCGGCGTCCATGCCGTGACCCGTGTCCGTAACCGCGACGAAAACATACTGCCCTGCCTGAAGGGGCGGCCGCGCGCGCGCTCGCTTCTCGTCAACCGTCACGTTCCGCGTTTCGATGGTCAGTGTCCCGCCGGTGGGCATGGCATCGCAGGCGTTCACGGTCAGATTGATGATCACCTGTTCGATCTGCCCGGGGTCTGCTTTGATTCGTCCCAGCGACTCTCCGGCCTGGAAAGTGAACGCGATATCTTCTCGCACCAGACGCCTCAGCAGTTTGCACATCTCGGAAACAAGCGCATTCAGGTCGATGACTTTCGGTTGCAGCATCTGCATCCGGCAGAAGGCCAGCAACTGGCGCGTCAGCGAAGCGGCGCGGTCGGCTGCCTTCACAATCTGCCGGCCGCTGGCTTGGAGAGGATTCTCAGCTCCCAATCGTTCCAGCAGGATGTCGCTATGTCCCTTGATGACGGTCAGCAGGTTGTTGAAGTCGTGCGCCACGCCCCCTGCCAGCCGCCCC
>QHYP01000048.1 GCA_003224195.1 Acidobacteriota bacterium
TAGTCGCGGACCACAAGTCCCCCGATGGTCGAGAGCTTTAGAAAGGTGTTGCCTAAATTGCCGTTCCTCGGGAATCCGCTGGCGTCGAGCGTCGTGTCGAAGCTGCCGTTTCCAACTAACAGGTAGATGTTACCCGCATCGTCGGCGGCCGGGCCGGCGCCGCTCATCCAAATCCCGCCTTCACTGCCATTCGGCGTCACGTTCAACACGCTGGCCTGGGCCAGCGTTGCTGCGTCAAAGCCGATGATCCAGCTCGTGTACGGCCTGATGTCGCAATGCGATGACCAACTCGTGTAAACGATTCCGTTGACCAAGAGCAGTCCGGGTCTTTCCTTGTACTGCTTCGGATCAAAGACCACGTAGCCTTCGCTGCTGTTGTCACCGGTTCCGGGAAACGTCGCCTGAATGTTGACCGGGCCGCCAAATTCCTCCTCCCCGGTCGTCACATCGAGCGCATGTAAACGCTGGAAGTAAAAGCCCAAGTCACCTTTCGACATTGCCACCACGTAGATCGTGCCATTCGGTCCGCGCGTAGGGTCAATGACCGGCGTTGCCGTGATGCCGATTTCCGGTCTCACCTGGTCGCAGCCGCGATCATCGCTGGAAGTTTCGCCGGCCCCGAGCAGCGAAGCCTGCCAGATGAGTTCCCCGGTGTCCGCGTCAAATGCGTAGACGCTGTCGTGCTCGGTTGCGACGTATAAAATGTTGTGGGTCCTGCCCGCGACGTTCACGTTAGACAAGTAGAGCGGCTGCGCATCAACCTTGCCGTCCACGTCGAGAAATCCAATCTTGCCGAAACTGTTCGAGTTCACGTTACCGGGAGTAAGAGTGGTTTCATTGAGATACCGCCCGGTGCGCGCGTTGTCGTTGTGGTAGGTCAAGACGTTTGTCTGTGGCGAACACGGAATTACTCCGAGCAAGACGAAGAGTGCGAGCAGACGGCTCCGCTGAGAAAACAAGCCATTCCGAATGCGCCCGCTGTGAAGCGAGTGAGAGCAAAAGCCCATTGGTATCCCCTCCGGCCGTGAACATCTGGCCTTTGAACAGAACAGTTTGTGACTCCCTATTCGGTGAGCCCTGTTTTGTGAGAACGACCAACTTGCAGTATTGAATGGGGGCAGCGCCCTCGGGAGTCTTCGCTTGGCGTTTTGACCGGGGCCGTCCAAAACGCGCCAGAAGTGCGCCCTTATGCTTTAGGGCTCCCTGCAATTCCCGCTTGCCTGCATAACCGAAAACTCAGGAGGAGGGCAATAGAGAAAACACCGGAGGCAATCACGGGAAAATACCTTAGACAATCGCGAGGGAATACCTTACCTATGGGAGTCTGGACGGGTCGGCCCCGTGCCGCAGCCTCCACGACGACTCAAGACCCCGGCGGTTCGTCCTTCCCGACCCTGTCAGGAAGGCGGGGACCCTTTCGCGATTGTCCCCTTGCCACTGCGTTTTCCACAGCCTCCCCTCGCGTTATCGATTGACAGAACTATACTAGTATGGTAACATACGTCTCAAATTTGGGTTACGGATTGCCCTGACTCTGCGTCCGGCCGGCCCGGAGCATCCGCTCTTTGACAATTCGACGCCTAACTCCTTTACAGGCACATTCTTACAAACTCCCTCGTTGCCAATTCCTTTGCTACCAATCTCTTACGGAGCCGGACCGTAACGATATGTCAACAAACCACTTATAAGTCCTTTCGCAGCACATCATTACGGGAACAGTCGCCTCTAAGTCCTTTCCTAGCACATCGTTGCGAAAAACAGGGGGGTGGGGGGTGCCCTGAACCGACACTTCCAATTTCCGGAGCCATTCCGGCAACTCTTACTTCGCTCCGGCCGCCTGCGCCGCAATCCAGCCCTTCATGTGCTTCTCCAGCAGGCCCAGCGGGACGGCGCCTTGCTCCAGCACCGCGTCGTGAAATTTCCGTACGTCGAATTTCGCGCCCAGCTTCGCCTCCGCTTCGCGGCGCAGCTCGCGAATCTTCATCTGGCCGATCTTGTACGCCAGCGCCTGCCCCGGCCAGACGATGTAGCGGTCCACTTCGACGGTGATGTCCTGGTCCGTCTTCCCCGTGTTCTCGC
The DNA here is from genome assembly GCA_003224195.1 of Acidobacteriota bacterium. Lineage (GTDB taxonomy): Bacteria > Acidobacteriota > Terriglobia > Acidiferrales > UBA7541 > Acidiferrum. Next base: position 2,080 of record QHYP01000048.1, read on the forward strand.
GGAAAAAATCAATCGCTTGCTGGCGCGTCCAGCCCATCGCGTGCATTCCCGTGTCCACCACCAGCCGCACCGCGCGCCACATCTCGTAAGTCAGTTGCCCGAATTTCGAGTACGGGTCGGTGTAAAAACCCATCTCCTCGCCGAGGCTTTCCGCATACAGCGCCCAGCCTTCGACGAACGCGGAATAGCCAACGTGCTTGCGAAATTCCGGCGCGCCTCCTAATTCCTGCGCCAGGGCAATCTGGATGTGATGTCCCGGCACGGCCTCGTGCATACTCAGAGCTTCCATTTCCCATTTTGGCCGCGCCTGCAGATTGTAGGTGTTCACAAAATATTGTCCCGGACGCCCCGCGCTCGGCGCTCCGGGTTCGTAGTAGGCGGTGGTTTGCGAAGGCGCCTTGAACTCCGGGATCGGCGTCACACCGTAGGGCAGGCGCGGCAGCTTGCCGAAAAGATGCGCGAGTTGCGGATCGGCTTTCTTCGCGATGATGCGGTAGCCGTTTACGAGGTCTTCGGCCTTGTCGTAATAAAAGCGCGGATCGGTCCGGAGAAATTCCGTGAAATCGTGGAAGCTGCCTGAAAAGCCGGTCGAGGCGATGACTTTGTCCATCTCCGCGCGGATGCGCTTCACTTCCACGAGGCCGATCTCGTGGATCTGCTGCGGCGTCAGGTTCGTGGTCGTTTGCCAGCGCACGCGAAAGGCATAGGTTTGCGCGCCGTCCGGTAAGGCGGCCCCAGCAATCGTCTCGCGGCACGCGGGCAGATACGATTGCGTGAAAAAGTCGTGCAGCCTCTGGAAGGCCGGCGCGACCGCGCTCGCGTAGATAGTCTTGGCCCTTTCGGTCAGCCGCGCGCGTTCCGCCTCCGGAAATCCCGCGGGAAATTCATGGAAGGACTGGAGCAGTGCGCTGGCCAGCGGATCGGGGGGAACGAGGTCTGCGATCTGTTTGGGAACGTCGCGCAGCGCAATCTTTGGCGGGGTGTAGCCGCTTTTCAATCCCTCTTGCAAGAGCGCGATCTGCTGATCGACGGCCTTCGGCAGCGTTTCGAGGCGCGCCAGGATGTCCTCGTAATCCGACGCGCTCAGGTGCGGCATGCTGGCAATCGTGCTGGCGGCTTCTTGCTGGATGCCGCCGATCTGGAGGACGGGCATCCAGAGATTCCGCGGCACTACATTCCGCAAGGGGTTCGGTTCGTCGCCGTATTTCAACCCTTCTTCGGCTGTTTCCAGAAGTTCGCGATAGAGGTCGTAGTTCAATTGCTCGTTCGCAGGCAGCGCATCATGCGAGAAAGTTTTCAGCCTGGCGTGACTTTCGTGAAGATGCTGCTTGCGCTTCTCGATTCCTTGGGCCGAATCGTCGGTCCAGCGCCGATTTTGCCCCGGATAACCGACGGCAGTGGCCGTCTCCGGGTATTCCGCTATCCAACGCTTCCAGTCTTCTTCAAGGTAGGTGCGGAATTTGCGCGCGGCTTCCGCAGGAGCACCGCCTGTCGTTCCGGCCGCCTGCGCCAGAACGATCGCGGGATACATCAGCCAAACTGCGGCGCCGGCCATCGCCGAGAAAAACATGATTCGCATCCTCACTCCTTCCCTGCTGCTCGTGCCACCTCTTTCTCTCTTTCGCGCGCGAGCATCACCACCAAGCGCGCAGTCTCTTCGACGTTCATTCCCGTGTTGTCTACGAGCACCGCGTCGGCGGCGCGCACGAGCGGGGACACTTTTCGCTCCCGGTCGCGCTTGTCCCGCTCATGTACCTCGTCAAGTACCTCCTCGACGGTCATCGCCTCGCCTTTTTCCCGGTGCTCTTTCCAACGGCGCTCGGCGCGGACTTCCGGCGTGGCGTCCAAGAAAATCTTCAGCTCGGCTTGGGGGAAGACGACGGTGCCGATATCCCGGCCTTCCATCACGATGCCGCCGCCCGCGCCGGCGCGCTGTTGTTCTGCGACGAGAACGGCGCGCACGCCCGCAATCGTGGCAAGCCGCGATGCGGCTTGCGCCACCTCCGGCGTGCGGATTGCCTCCGTCACTTCGCGCCCATCGAGAAATACGCGGTTCTTCACTCCCGTGGCAGCTTGCTCGGACGTTGGCGGGCGCAGCTCGATGTGCGTATCCCGCGCCAGCGCGACAAGACGCGCCTCGTCGTCCATCGGCACCTGCCGCTCGAGCGCCTTCAGCGCCAGCGCGCGGTACATCGCGCCACTGTCGAGATACACATACCCCAGAACTTCGGCAATACGCCGCGCGACGCTGCTCTTCCCCGAGCCGGCCGGGCCGTCAATGGTGATGGTGAGTTTTTGCATTTCGTGGCACAGCCGCTCTTGGCTGTGCGGCCAGATTTCTTCCGCCAATCCAACACGGCACGCGCAGCGGTACCTGTGCGACTCAGAAACCCATGATGTTGTAGCCGCAGTCCACGTAGATGGTCTCGCCTGTAATGCCGGAACCCGCTTCGGAAAGAAGAAACGCGGCGGTTGCGCCGATTTCTGCAGTGTCCACGTTGCGTTTCATAGGCGCGCGTTCGGCGTGCGACTTGAGCATGTCACCGAATCCGGCAATGCCTCGCGCGGCGAGTGTTTTGACGGGGCCGGCGGAAATCGCGTTCACGCGAATGTTTTTCGGCCCGAGATCGTGCGCCAGATAGCGCACCGATGCTTCGAGCGCCGCCTTCGCCACGCCCATCACGTTGTACCTCGGCACGACCTTCTCGGCCCCATAGTACGTCATCGTGACGATGCCTCCGCCTGCGGTCATCAGCGGCGCGGCGGCCCGCGCCACGGCCACAAGCGAATACACGCTGATATCGTGCGCGATCCGGAATCCTTCGCGGGTCGTGCTCAGAAATTCGCCTTTCAGCTCTTCTGCCGGCGCAAATGCGACGCTGTGCACCAAACCGTGCAGCGTGCCGTAGCGATTCTTCAATTCCTCGAACAGCCGCGCGATCTGCTCGTCGTGGCTGACATCGCACATGAAGCCTGCGGCGCCCGGCAATTCGGTGATGAGGTCCTTCGCTTCCTGCTCCAACCGCTCGTTTTGATAAGTGATCGCCAGCCGCCAGCCCGCCTCATGCAGCTTTTGCGCAATGGCCCAGGCGATGCTGCGCTTATTTGCGAGGCCGAAGATCACAGCCGTTCTTTGAGCGTCGGACATGCAAGGTCCCCCAGCGGGGCAGAGGTCCGCCCCCACACACAAGATTTCAAATGCGATGGAACGCGCGCTCGATTTCTTTCAGCGAATAACGCAAAACGACCGGCCGCCCGTGCGGGCAGCTCATCGGGCAATCGGTTTTCGCAAGCGCGCCGAGCAGCCACTCCATTTTTGTCTGGTCGAGCGGCATGTTGACTTTGATCGCCGCATGGCAGGACGTCGAAGCGGCAATCTTCGCCTGCAGCGTCTCGATGGAGATAGCGGCGTTTTCCCGCTCGATGCCGTCAAGAATTTCCGTGAGCAGCTTTTCCGAGTCGCCCGCGGCGATGCCTGCCGGCACGGCCTGAATCGCCACGCTGCGCGGCCCCATCGGCTCGACCTCGAAGCCGTTCGCCGCCAGCTCTTCGGCGATGCGCTCGAAAATGACGAGCTGGCGCGGCGCAAGCTCGGCGACGATCGGCATGAGCATGCGCTGGCTTTCGACTCTGCCGGCGCGGCGCGCAGCGAGGTGCTGTTCAAAGAGCACGCGCTCGTGCGCCACATGCTGATCCACAATCCAGAGGCCCTGGCCGTTCACGGCAACGATGAAGCTCGAGCTGACCTGTCCGAGCGGCTTCAGATCCGCGATTTCGTCCGGATGCGGAAGCGTCGCCGGCGCATTGGCCGCTTGTGCTCCTTGTGCAGCAGGCCAGTCTGCGATTGCAGGATTTTCTGCCGCAGGCGCCACGGCCGCGCCGAACGCAGGTCCCGGTTCAAAGGCAAAGCGCTGTTCAAGGGGGCGGAGCGGCGCGGGCGTGAGATCGAAAGCGCCAAGTCCGCCGTCGGAGCCGACTCCCGAGCCGAGACCAATTTCTTCGAGGGCAGCCATCGGGGGAATGACCGCACGCGGCGGCCCGGTTACGCCGGAAGCTGTTGCGGCCACGTGGGCGGCTTGGAGCGCGCCAGGTTGTGCTGGAACCGCGGCACCGGCCGCTGTCGCGAAGCTCGCAATCGGCCGCGCCTTCACGAGCGCCTGGCGAATCGCGTCGCGCGTGAAGTCGTGCACGAATTGCGGATGACGGAAGCGCACTTCGATTTTCGCCGGGTGGACGTTCACATCCACTTCGTCGTAGGGCATGTCGAGAAAGAGCAGGACGGCCGGATAGATCGCCGCCGGAAGAATGTTGCGATAGGCTTCGTGAATGGCGTGGAGAATCAAGCGATCGCGCACCAGCCGGCGATTCACGAAAATATAAATGCCGTTGCGATTGGGGCGCTGAACTTCCGGGCGCGAGGTGAAGCCCGAGACCGTGAGCGTCGCGGCTTCTTCACCGGGCTCGAGCTCCGGTTCCATGATGGCGGCGCGGAAGGGGCCCGACGCGGCAGGAATTTCTGCCAGTTCGTCGAGCGATTGGCGGCCAAAGATTTGATAGACGCGGTCGGCGAGTTTCTCAACCGGCGCGCAGTCCAGAATTTCCTGTGTCGGCGTCTTCAGGAGAAATTGTTTGTCGGGATTCGCGAGCGCATAGTGGGTCACGAGCGAAGCAATGTGGCCGAGCTCGGTTGTGTCGGATTTCAAGAACTTGCGCCGCGCGGGCACGCAATAGAAAAGATCGGCCACGCTGATGGTTGTTCCCGTGGGCAGGCCGGCGGGCTTCACGCCGACAAGTTTTCCGCCGGCAAATTCGATGCGCGTGCCTTCGGCTTCTTCTTCCGCGCGGGTCTCGAGGAGAAGTCGAGAAACGGCCGCGACCGAAGGCAGGGCTTCGCCGCGAAACCCGAGCGTGGCGATGGAGAGCAAATCGTCCACGGTGCGGAGCTTGCTCGTGGCGTGGCGCTCGAAGGCCAGGAGCGCATCGTCGTGGCTCATACCGTGGCCCTCGTCAATCACGCGAATCATGCGCTTGCCGCCGGCCTCCACTTCGACGCGGACACTCTTGGCGCCGGCATCGAGCGCGTTTTCGAGCAACTCCTTGACGACGGAGGCGGGCCGCTCGACAACCTCGCCCGCGGCGATTTTGTTGGCGACAGCTTCCGGCAATATGTGTATCCGGCTCATCCGTGTTGCTCTTTAGGAGGCCGGAGCTTTAGCTCCGGCGTTGCAGACGATGTGATTTGGGCTTCAGCCCCTGAAGCCCGCTGCGAATATTTGCTTGGCATCGGATCGAGGGTAAATTGGCCAGCGCCGGAGGAATATGGCCAGTCCTGCGGTTTTTGGACGAGCTTTACTCGGACAGGGTTCATTCGAATGTATTCGACTTTAGTTCGCCAGTCGTTCACGTCTCGGATGGTCCAATCGTAGAAGCCTTGCTGCCAGATTTCCATCTTTTGGTTGCATTCTTTGTGAATTTGGTAGGAGCTGCTGCCTTTAATTAGCTGGATGGCTTTTTCAAGGTTTGTCGTTGTGGTTAGCGTCAGCAGCAAATGGAGATGATTGGGCATGACAACAAATTCGTGGAGTAGGTATGCTTTTTTTTCGCGATAGTGAAAGAGGGACCTTATCAGGATTTCGGCATTTTCGGGGACTTGGAAGACGGTGCGGCCCTGCCAGCACTTCGTGGTGACAAAGTAGGAGATGACTGGAGCGGTTCGGTGCTTCGGTGCTGTCATTTACAAGCTTTCTTCAGGGGCTAAAGCCCCCTTTTGCGGCCGTTTCTTCCGCCGGGGCTGAAGCCCCGGCCTCCTAAAGAAAAGGCACACTGCTCAAAGCCCCTGAGCCCGGAACCAGAGCACTATTCTGCCACCTTTTTGCGCGCTTTGAGGGCGATTCCCAACTCATCAAGCTGCCCGGGATCCACTTCGCTCGGCGAATCGGCCATTAGGTCCTGCGCGGCGGTAGTTTTCGCGAAGGCGATGACTTCGCGGATGGACTTTTCGCCAGCGAGGAGCATGACCGTGCGATCCAGGCCGAGCGCGACGCCGCCGTGCGGGGGCGTGCCGTAGGTGAGCGCATCGAGGAAAAACCCAAAGCGCCGGCGCTGTTGCTCTTCGGTGAGGCCGAGTGCCTTGAAGACGCGCTCCTGCACGTCCTGGCGGTGAATCCGGATGCTGCCGGAGCCCAGCTCGACGCCATTCAGCACCAGGTCGTAGCCTTTCGAGCGAACCTCCCAAGGAGAGATCTCGAGCTTCTCGAGATCTTCCTCCACAATCCCGGTGAACGGATGCTGCGCGCTGACCCAGCGCTTATCGGACTCGCTCCATTCAAAGAGCGGAAAACCGGTGAGCCACAGGAATTTCCACTTCGATTTGTCGATCAGGTTCAGCTGCTCGGCCAGGTACACGCGCAACTGTCCGGCGATAAGCGCCGCGGCTTCGCTTCCCTTGATCTGCTCTTTCGCAGAGACCACGACGACGAGGTCACCGGGCTTCGCGTCGCAGAGCGCCACAATCATGGCCACGAATTCGATGCCGACAAGCTTCCCGAGCGACGATTGAATGTCGTCCGTTGTCACTTTGACCGTATAGAGACCGCGCGCGCCGAGCGTTTTGGCTTTCTCGGTCAGCTCGTCAATCTTCTTGCGCGAATAACCGGCCGCGCCCGGCACTGCGAACGCGAACACATGGCCGTCCATCTGGAGCTTGCCGCGAACTTCCGGCGAAAAACAGTTCGACACATCGTGGAGCTCCATTCCGAAGCGCAGGTCCGGTTTGTCGCTGCCGTAGAAGCGGATCGCGTCCTTGTACTGCATCTGAGGAAACGGCGCCTCGGCCTTGATTCCCGCGACCGCACAGACGCGGACCATGACCTTTTCGATCACTTCAAAGATGTCTTCCTGCCGCGGAAAGGACATCTCGAGATCGAGCTGGGTGAATTCCGGCTGGCGGTCGGCGCGCAAATCTTCATCGCGGAAGCATTTCACGATCTGAAAATAGCGGTCGAGCCCGGCGATCATCAGGATCTGTTTGAAAATCTGGGGCGATTGCGGCAGCGCGTAGAACTGGCCATGATGAATGCGGCTGGGAATGAGGTAGTCGCGCGCGCCCTCGGGCGTCGAGCGCGTGAGCATGGGCGTTTCGACTTCGACGAAGCCCAATTCGTCCATGGCGTTGCGGATCTCCAGCACAACCTTGTGGCGCAACGCCAGATTGCGGTGCGGCTTGGGCCGGCGCAAATCGAGGTAACGATAGCGCAGCCGCGTCTCTTCGGCCGCGTTGATTTCGTCCTCGATCTGAAATGGCGGCGTCTTGGCTGTGTTCAGAATGTGCAGGTGCTTGGCGATGAGCTCGATTTCGCCCGTCGCGAGCTCCGGATTCGGCTTTTGCCGCTTGACTATGCGCCCTTCGACCGCAACGACGAATTCCGCGCGCGCCTGCTCGGCCTTGGCGTGCGCTTCCGACTGCGTTTCTTTATTGAAGACAACCTGAACGATGCCGGAGCGGTCGCGGACGTCGAGAAAGAGGAGATTGCCGAGGTCGCGGCGGCGGTGGACCCATCCCATGACAATGGCGTCGCGGCCTTCGTCCTTGGCGCGCAGCTCGCCGCAATAATGCGTGCGTTTTAGGTTGCCGAGAAAATCGAGCACGTCGTCCTCTTCAGGTGGCACAGACTTTCAGTCTGCGCTCTTTCTTTTCTCAGTGCCAAGTTCAGGTGTTCAGCACAGGCTGAAGCCTGTGCCACAAAAGCGCGGGTCTAAAGACCCGCCACTACAACTTTCTCAAATATTCGAGCAAAGCGGACTCGGTGCATTTCGCTTGCGAGCCATCGGCCAGAGTTTTCAGCGTCCACTGGCCGCTGGCCACTTCGTCTTCGCCGAGAATCAAGGCGTAGCGCGCGCCGAGTTTATCGGCCTGGCCGAGCGCTTTACTGAATTTCTGCGGGGTGCCGGGCAATTCGACCGAGAAGCCCGCATCGCGCAGGGTACGCGCCGCGCGCACGGCAGTTTGGTAAGCCGGTTCGCCCATCCAGGCGATGAAGACGTCGATTCCTCGCTCCACTTTTGGTTTTCCGGATTCCTGGAGCGAAAGGATCAGGCGGTCTTCACCGATAGCGAAGCCGATGCCCTTGGTCGGCGGCCCGCCGAGCAATTCGACGAGGCCGTCGTAGCGGCCGCCGCCGCACACGGCGTTCTGCGCGCCTAGCCCCGGCGCGATGATTTCAAACGTCGTGCGCATGTAGTAGTCGAGGCCGCGAACGAGGCGCCAGTTCTGCTGGAAGGCGATGTTGCGAAGGGCCAGCTCGCGCTTGACGTCGGCATAATTCTGGGCGCAATCGGCGCACAGGTGGTCGGTGATGTGCGGCAGCTTTGCGATGACGCCTTGCTCGGTCTGGAGTTTCGAGTCGAACACGCGGAGAGGATTCGTTTCGATGCGGCGCTGACTGTCGAGCCCCAGCTTGTCCTTCACTTTGCGCAGCGCTTCGCGAAGCAGTTCGACGTACTTGGGCCGGCAATTCTGGCAGCCGATGGAGTTGATGTCCAGGCGGGCGCCTTCCAGGCCGAGCTTGCGGAAATAGACCATGAGCATTTCGATGAGCTCGGCGTCCACGGCAGGCGCATCCGGGCCCCCGAGGACTTCCGCGTCGATCTGGTAGAACTGGCGGTAGCGCCCCTTCTGCGGGCGCTCCCGGCGGAACATCGGCCCCAAGCAGTAGAGCTTGACGGGCTGTGGCAGGGTGTACATGCCATGCTCGATGTAGGCGCGGCAAACGGAGGCAGTGGCTTCCGGACGCAGGGTTACCTCTATCCCGAGTTCGACATAGGCCGCCAAATAACTACACTGAAACAATAATTCCCGATATTGCCGGTCGAAAGCCTCGTTTATGTTACCCGCTTTCACTTGGGCGGACAGTGTCTCTAGCTCCGAGAATGTTCGTTCCAGAACTTCTACAGTTTTTCGGTTACGAGTCGTATTCGGGATTTCGTTATTCTTTAGTGCGTGTTCAACCTCCAGCAAAAATCTAGGAAGGTCGTTCAGATTGTGTGGCTTGGGAATTTCGACGGGCCGATCAATAAATGTGTACATCTCTTTTGAAACTACGTCAGTATCGAAGCCAATCGAACGCGCAAACAGATCAGTCTCCTCAAAAATTGGGAGGCGGATTTCGCCGAAGCCGTAGGTGGCGAAGACTTCGTGGGCTGTCTGTTCGACGCGGTTCCACAGCGCGGTATCAGGCGGAAGGATATCGCGCGTGCCCTTGATGGCCTGGAATTTTCGCGGCTTGGCAGTTCCCTTCCCAGGGTCCTTCTGCGGCGCTTTGGCTGAGCCTTCGCTCACTCGGCGGGTTCCTTCCGGTAAATTTCTTTGTATTCCACGTAGCGCTGGGCGTAGGCGTCGATGGAAGCCTTGTCGAGATCGGTCAACGAGCGTTTCACCGTGCCGGGATGCCCCGCGACCAGGCTTCCTGGAGGAACGACGGTCTTTTCCAGGACCAGCGTGCCGGCGGCCACGATGCTCCCGGCGCCGATCTGCGCGCCGTTCAGAATGACCGAGCCCATGCCGATCAGACAGCGCGACTCGATGGTGCAGCCGTGCAGCGTGCACGAATGGCCGACGGTCACACCTTCGCCGAGAATCAGCGGCCACTCTTCGCGCATGACGTGGCAGATCGAGCCGTCCTGAATATTCGTGCGCGCGCCAACGCGGATGTAGTGCACGTCGCCGCGGAGGACGGCGCAGGGCCAGACGCTCGAGTGTTCGCCAATCACTACGTCGCCGATGATGACGGCCGCCGGATCAATGTAGGCAGTCGGTGCGATTTGCGGCCGTATGCCCCTGTATTGCCGGATCAACCGCGCGCCCTCCGCCGTTTTTCGCACTTCGGACGAGGATTGCCGGGCGTGAAAACCCCGGCAGATCCCGCCGTCTGCCGCCGCTCCTACTTTTGCCAGCTCCATGAGCAGGCTGGCGCGCCGGGTCGGCTCACCCTTCCAACTTGAATTTCGGGCCAAGCAGTTGGAACGGCACACGCAAAGGGGCGTCCCTGGACCGCCCAGTGGAAAACCTCGGCAGCGAACTGTGGAGAGCAAACTAACATACGGGTGTCAGCCTGACAAGGAAGGGGGATTGAGCGGAAGGAGCCGAACTCCTACAAATTAACCGGGCGCGGCGGTTAATCGATCTGCACGGCAGGACCGGCAGCAGCAGCGCCCACTTTTTCGAGCCGCGCGGTGACGGCGCGCGCCATCGCGTAGATGCTTTTTGCTGCCGGCGCGGACTCGCCGCCGAGAGCGACGGGCTTGCCGGTGTCGCCGCCGATGCGGATGCGGGGATCAATCTCAATTTCGCCGAGCACGGGCACGCCGTATTCCTTCGCGGTCCGCGCGCCTTCGCCATGGCCGAAAATATCCACGGGCTTGCCGCAGTGCGGGCAGGCGAAGGAGCTCATGTTTTCGACCACGCCGAGCACTTCGACATTTACCTGGCGAAACATCTCGATGGCCTTGCGCACGTCGGCCAGCGCGACAACCGACGGTGTGGTGACCACGACGGCGCCGGTCACCGCCACGGTTTGGATCAGCGTCAACTGCACGTCGCCCGTGCCCGGGGGCAAATCCACAATCAAATAATCCAATTCTCCCCATTCGACGCTGCGGAGAAACTGCGTGATAACGCTGTGAAGCATCGGACCGCGCCAGATCATGGGCTTGTCGCCTCGATTCAGCAGGCCCATGGAAATCATCTTCAGCCCCATCGCGTCCACCGGCAGGATGCGGCGCTCGGCCAGCGCGCGGGGCTCTTCCGTCGAGGCGAGCATCAAGGGCACGTTGGGGCCGTACACGTCGGCGTCGAGCAGTCCGATCTTATGGCCGAGCTTCTCCAGCGCCAGAGCCAGATTGACGGCGACGGTTGTCTTGCCGACGCCGCCTTTGCCGCTGGCCACGGCCACAAGATTCTTCACGCCCGGGATGGGCTGGCGTTCGGGCATCGGCATTGGGGCGGGTGGCATTCTGGTGTCCTCTCTGTCTCCGGTGAACTGAAGATGCCGGCCTCCCGACAAGGTCCGGATAAATTCCGGCCGGCGCTACCCAAGTTTTGCGCTACACGCTCGCGCCGTGGCACTTCTTGTATTTCTTCCCGGAGCCGCACGGGCACGGTTCGTTGCGGCCGACTTTGGCTCCAGCGCGCACCGGCTTCGGCGCTTCCGCTTGCGCGGGGCCAGTCTGATACTGCAAATCGCGCTGTTGACGCTGCTGCCGCCGCTCGATTTCGCGCGCAAAGCTGGGTAGTTGTTCCGGCTCGTTGGCGCGTGCTGCCGCGGCGCTAGCGGCCACGGCATCGGCACGCGGACGCGGCGTCATGGGCCGCGGCGGGAGCGGCTGACCGGTGCCCTCTGGTGGGCGCTCGTCCCGCTGCACCTGAATGTGGAAGAGGTAGCGGATCGTCTCATTGTCGATGCGCGCCATCATATCTTCAAACAATGTGAAGGCTTCCTTCTTGAACTCGACGAGCGGATCCTTTTGCCCGTAGCCGCGCAGGCCGATGCCTTCTTTCAGGTGGTCGAGCGAAAGCAGATGGTCCTTCCACTGCGTGTCTACCACATCGAGAATGATGCGGCGCTCGAGCCAGCGCATGACGTCCGGGCCGATCTGCGCCTCTTTCTCCTCGTAGCGTTTGTTCACGGCTGCGACGATTGCGCCGGTCAGCTCATCCGCATTCAGCTTCGCCGGATCAGCCCCGGCGGCCTTTGCGTCGATCCCGAACTGCGCATGCGCCTCGGCCAGAAACTGGGAAACATTCCATTGCTGCGGGTGCTGTGCGCGCGGGCAACAGGTTTCCGCGATCTCGCGCGCAACGTCTTCCGCAATGCCGAGAACGTAATCGCGCTGGTCTTTCCCTTCAAGCGCGGAGCGGCGAATCGAGTAGATGGTCTCGCGCTGCTTGTTCATCACGTCGTCGTATTCGAGCAGGTGTTTGCGCGCGTCGAAGTTCTGCGCCTCAACGGACTTCTGAGCGCCTTCGATCTTGTTCGAAATCATCTTGGATTCAATCGGCACGCCCTCGGTCATCCCCAGGCGGTACATCAGCGCCTTCACGCGCTCGCCGCCGAAGATGCGCATCAGGTCGTCTTCGAGCGAGAGGAAAAAACGCGACGATCCGGGGTCGCCCTGCCGGCCGGCGCGGCCGCGGAGTTGGTTATCAATGCGCCGCGCCTCGTGCCGCTCGGTGCCGAGGATGTGCAAGCCGCCGAGCGCGACCACTTCATCGTGTTCGGTCCGGCACTGCTCGACGAACTGCTCGTACACGGGCTTCCACTGGTCCTGCGCCACCTGAAAGATTTTCCCTTCGTGCTGGAAGAGAACCATCGGCACAGTGGTCGCGGGCGCCTCGCCGTTGCCGGAAGGCTCCGCCGGAATGACCGCCGGCGCGGCGGCGTAGGGCATGGCGAGCTTGTTCTTCAGAAAATGCTCGCGCGTCATGAATTCGGGATTGCCGCCAAGCAGGATGTCCGTGCCGCGCCCGGCCATGTTCGTCGAAACCGTGACGGCGCCTTTGCGGCCCGCTTGCGCCACAACGCGCGATTCGCGCTCGTGCTGCTTGGCGTTCAGAACGTTGTGCGGGATGCCGACCTTCTTCAGCAACTCGGCAATTGTTTCCGATTTCTCGATGGAGATCGAGCCGACCAGCACCGGCTGCCCGCGCTCGTAGTAATGACGGATGCCGTTCGCCAGCGTGTCGTCTTCCTGCAAGATGCCGTTGACCACGGCCTCGAACTTCTCGCGCTCCGTACGATAGACGACATCGGGATACTCCCTGCGGATGAGGGTGCAGTTCGTCGGGATCACGCAGACATCGAGGTTATAGATCTTCTGGAACTCGGCGGCTTCCGTTTCCGCCGTGCCGGTCATGCCGGCGAGCTTCTTGTACATGCGGAAATAGTTCTGGAAGGTGATCGTGGCGAGCGTCTGATTCTCGCGCTCGATTTTCACGCTTTCCTTGGCCTCAATGGCCTGGTGCAGGCCGTCCGACCAGCGCCGGCCGGGCATCTGCCGCCCCGTGAACTCGTCCACGATGATGACTTCGCCATCTTTCACCACGTAGTCCACGTCGCGCTTGTAAAGCGTGTGCGCGCGGAGCGCCTGATGGACGTGATGCATGAACTCGATATTCGTCGCGTCGGATAGATTGGCTATCCCGAGCAGGCGTTCGCACTTGCTAAAGCCCTCTTCCGTCAGCGTGGCCGTGCGGTGCTTCTCATCCACGGTGTAATCGATTTCCTGGATCAGCTTGGGAATAATCTTGTCGATCTTGAAGTATTTGTCGGTGGACTCCTCCGACGGACCGGAAATAATCAGGGGCGTGCGCGCTTCATCGATCAGGATCGAGTCCACCTCGTCCACGATGGCGTAGTGGTGGCCGCGCTGGACGCAATGGGCCAAATCGTACTTCATGTTGTCGCGCAGGTAGTCGAAGCCGAACTCGTTGTTCGTGCCGTAAGTGATGTCCGCGCCGTAGGCGGCGCGGCGTTCGTCGTCATCGAGGTCGTGCACGATCACGCCCACTGACAATCCCAAGGCTCGATAGATCGGGGCCATCCATTCGGCGTCGCGCCGAGCCAGGTAGTCGTTCACCGTGACGATATGCACGCCCCGCCCGGAGAGCGCGTTCAACGCCGCCGGAAGCGTCGCGACCAGCGTTTTCCCTTCGCCCGTCTTCATCTCCGCGATTTTGCCTTCGTGCAGGACGATGCCGCCAATGAGCTGCACGTCGAAGTGCCGCATGTTGAGGAAGCGGCGCCCCGCCTCGCGCGCAAGCGCAAAGGTGGGAACGATCACCGGCTCGAACGCCTTCTGTATGCGCTCCTTGAACGAGGCTTCCGCCGGGTCCGCGTCTTCCAGCTCTTTTTGGACCTGCGCCTTCAGCTCTTGGTATCGCGCCTTGAGATCGGCGTCGGTGAGCGCCTGCACTTCCGCTTCGCGGGCGTTGATGGCCGCGATGGTCGGCTGGATGCGCTTGATGTCGCGCTCGTGTTTGGTGCCGATAAATCGCGCGACAACTCGGTCGAGTATCTGGGCTGCTTCCATGAATGGCTTTGCCGCCCCCGAAGGGCTTGTCCGCTCTTATGCTGATTCCCGTCCGCAAAGACGCGGCGGGGTCAATTCTTCATTCTAACTGGTTGGATGCGGCGCGGCAAAGAAACGCGACGCGCGAGATGGGTTGAACGCACGAAGATTTGCGGCAGGCAGACTCCACCGCGAACGTTTAGCTTATGACCAGGGTTTCGACGCGGGATTCGACGGACTCGGACGAACTTTTGTCGTGGGGCATGTTTTCCGCCAGCAGGCGGCGGAAGCGGCCGCGTTCTTCGAGGCCGATGTCCACAATTTCAAAGGCCATGTCCTGCGCGCGGTAATCGCGGGTCATCGCGGTGGCCGCCAGGTTGCGCAACCCCACCTGCAGCCGCAGTTCGACTTGCGTACCCGGTGCAAGATGCCGGTCAGTCCTGGCGATGCCGCCGGATAGACTCGCAATTCGGATCTCGAAGTGGCAGCTCTCGCGGAGATTCGTGCTGACCGCAAAGATGGGCTTGGGGAAGCGCACGCGGCGGTGCCTGCGCTGGCGCACCCAGCGCGAATCAGATGGAACATCAAGCGGAGCAAGGGCCAGATCTTCCGATTCGATGCCGCTCCGCGGGCGAAATTCGCGCACCCAATCCGGGTCGAGCTTTTCGAGCGATTGCAGCGCGGCGATGCGCAGCTCCTGCGGCGAGCTCCAACGCCACATTTGCTTCGATTCTGCGATGCGCTTGAGCGACTTGATCGACTCGGGCGCGTGAATTCGGCCGAGCGCCTCGATAGCCTTGACGCGAAGGTACGGGCTGGCTCCAAGCGGCAGATCTCCGTCGACGATGCACAAGAGCCGCGGCAGCGCTTCGCGGCGGCCGGTCAGACCGATTTCGTCAATGGCCAGCGGCATCACCAGCGGGTCGAGATAATCGACCAACGCCAGCAGGAGCTTGCAGCACGCGGGCGACCGGGCGGAAGCAATCTGCCGCACAATGCGGTCCTGCGCGACGCGCGGGAAATCCTTCATGCGCTGCGGGAGGTGCGCCTCGACGGCCTCCGCATCGAGCAGACTGAGCAGGCCAACCATGTCCGCCGCTTCGCTCACCGGCCCGCCCCGAACTGTGCTGCGCAAATGACCCAGCGCTTCGCCTCCCACCTCTTTGGTCAACTCGACCATAAAGGCGCAGTCGCTGCGCAGTTGGGAGCGGTTGATGCGCAACGAGAGCTGCTCCATGGTGGCTTGCGGAAGCTGGCGCAAGACATTCGTGAGGCCGGGAGCGGCTTTTTTCGCGCGCAATGCCTCGTCCAGGAATTCGGGCAGGCGCGCCTCGATGCCCATTTTCGGCCGGAGGTTCCGCGCGATGCCCGGGCGCTGCGTTTCAACGCCAGCGATCAAGTCGAGTGCCTGCTCCATCGCCGCGTAACACCGCGTGGTGGCTGCTTCCTGGCAGAAACGGACAAACGCGGCGCTGACCAGCGTGTGCAGCTCATTGTCCTGCTCGAGGCTGACCCGCACGCCCAGGTGGCGCAGCGTTTCACCCAGGAGCGCAGGATTCACTTTCGCATAGAGATCGGCAAGCTCCGCGAGACCAATGGCTGCTTTCCTGCGCGCGTCGTGCTCCTCACGCTCCACGCATGCAGCGTAGTTCCGCAGAATGGTGGTGGCCTCGGCGACTTCACCCTTCTCCAGAAGCTGGTTGACGAACTGGCGGAGATTTCGCGCGGGAATACACCAGGATTCCTCCGAAAGGAGAACGGAGCGCTTGCTGGTTTCCGGGACTCCGGCCCAGAACTGCCGGTCGAGAATATCCAGGTGGGATTCGACCAAGAGACCCGCCTCGGTCATTTTGTCTTCGTGCGCTCCGAGAATGTTGCGGAGATTCTCGATCTCATGATTCATGCGGTCGAGCAACTGGCGCACAGCGTTGACTTTCACTTCGCCGCGTTCGTACCGCTCGAGCGCGAAACGAATGGCAAGATGCTCCGCCAAACGGATGAGGACGGCCTGATCGGGTTTACCCTCGGGCGCAGCGGCGGCAAGAGTGGCCAGGGCCTGCTTGAGGAAGTCCTGCGC
Organism: Acidobacteriota bacterium; assembly: GCA_003224195.1. Lineage (GTDB taxonomy): Bacteria > Acidobacteriota > Terriglobia > Acidiferrales > UBA7541 > Acidiferrum. Next base: position 18,221 of record QHYP01000048.1, read on the forward strand.
CTGGCCAGGAAGCTTTTCCATGGACTCCTGGAACGGCCCGGGCGCCACGCCCTCTCCGGCGGCTGCCCCGCTTTTTCCCAGGCTTGTCAGCGCACCCAGGATGCCGAGGATCTCTTCCTCGCCGGGCGCGGCGTATTGTCCTTTCCCGTCGTGGAATCCAGCGCCCCATGCGCCGGAAGCCCCGGGGACGCCCCCGAGTATTCCGCGATCACCTGCGGAAGCAACCGAGGCATTTTCGGCCGCGCCTTTCGCGCCCCCCGCGCCGTGCCCCTCGCTTTTGGCTCCCTGCGCCGCGGCGATCAGTTCCAGAAGCTTTTGTGGATCGTTCAGCCAATCTTTGAACTTATCGTGGTCCTGCCCGAGGGTGGCCGCGGCGAGTTGCGCCGCGAGACCCGTTTCCTTCAGACGCGAGTCGGTGGCTACGAAACACACTTCGTTGACGCGGATTCCCTCCGCGCCCGCCAGCGCCTGCTTCAATTGCTGCGCGAGTTCCGCAGGCTTCGCTTTCCCGGTCGGGAATGCCCGCGCAAACCGGCTGAGTTCCTCCGCAGTAAGCGAAGGGAAGAACTGCACGCTGGCGAGGCCCGCGGCGGAAAGCAGTTGCGCAAATTGTTTTTCCGCCGGCGCGCCTTCGAGAGGAACCCCGTCCAAGAGAAGCTGGGAACCGCTGGCCCCGAGCAGCAGGCCGTCCTGGCTGCCCGTGGGGATAGCCATGCGAAGCTCACGCCAAGCGGTGTCAAGCTGCTCCGCCGTGCGCACGTGCTCGAAGCCGTAAAGACGCGCGAACTTCAGGAGAATGTTCAAACTTCGAACAAACGCTCTCCCCGCGGCAGTTTGTGGGTCCGGTTTCATCTGGCGACGTGCCCAGAATGGTCTGGGACTTTCCTTCTAGTACCCTAGGCGGATAGCGTGTTTGCCACAATGGTACCTAAGTCCCATGTGTCTCGGCCGTTACGACGGCCCGGGACGCGGGAGCCGTCGCGAAAATGGGACAGACTTCACGGTAAGGGCTTGAAGCAGACACACCGCAGGACGCTGCGAAGCGCGAGAATTTAACGATGAAGGGCCGGCCGGCCGCGGCGCCGGCTCCGGTTGCCCACCGTGGCAACTTGCGGCATCGCTCCGGATTCCATGAGCAGTTTGCGCAACCGGAGGCGATCCTCCAGGTCCATATCCACAAATTCGAACGCGATGGCTTGCTGGCGCGCGCCCCTGACGATGGCCTGCGCCTTGATATGGCGGACTCCAGCGGAAATTTTGAGCGTGATCAGCGAGCCCGGCGCCATGTGCCGTTCGCTGGCGCCAAGGCCGCCGCCCAAATTGATTTCCGGAATGGTCAGCCGGAAATTGTTCTGCAAATTCGTGGTGACGGCCGCAAGATTTCGGGAGAGCTTCAGCCGCGCGTAGCGCCTCTGGCGAACCACGGAGGAACCGGGCTCGGGCTCCGTGGGCTCGAGCGTCAATTCGCGGCGCTCGAGACCGCCAGCGGCCATGCGATCGAACGCCACGGTCGGGTCGATCCGCATGAGGGCCTGCGCGGCCGCAATGCGCAATTCCATGGGATAGCCCCAGCGCCACACCTGCTTTGCCTCCAAAATGTGCTGCAGTGTGCCGCTGGCGCCCTGCGCGCGGAGCCGGCCCAGCGCCTCAACCGCTTTCAGCCGTGTGTAGCCGGGAATACTGTCGCCTGCCGCGAGGCCGAGCAGCAGGGGAATGCACTCCGGCTGACCGCTCATTCCCATCTCGTCAATCGCCAGCGGGCGGATGAACATGTCGAGCGAATCGTACGACGAAACCAGAAGTTTCGCCCGGTTCAGCGGGGACGCGGCCGAAACCTGGCGCACGACGCGGTCGTGGGCTGTTCGCGGCCATTGCGCCAGTCGCATCGGCAAAACCTTCTCCACAAAGTCCGACGAGAGCATGCACAGCAGTCCAACTGTCTCCACCGCCTCCGCTGCGGGGGCAGTCTGCAGAGTCCCCTCGAGTGAGTGCACCGACTCCTCGCCAAGGCCCTGCACGATTTTGCCCAGCAATTCGCAATCTTCCCGGAAGCCACATCCAGCGAAGCGGTTCACGATGTATCGCAGCGTAGCTCCCGGCATCAGATTCAGGATCTCCAGCATGCCGTCGGCGATTTCGCCGTTCCGCAGCGCCTCTTCGATGAACTCAGGTAAGCGGTCCTCGGCACCGATGCGCGGGCGGATGGCTTGCGACGAGCCCGGCCGCTGCGCCTCGACGGTGTCCAGGGAGGCCAGCGTCTGCTGCATGGCCGGATAGCAGCGCTTGGAGGCGGCTTCCTGGCTGAGGCGCACGAAGGCCGCACTGACGAGCGTCTGCAGCTCGGGTTCGCGTTCGGCCGCGAGCTGGTTGCCCACGCGGCGAATCGCTTCCATCAACGCGCTGCCGTCTCCGCTGCCGTAAAACTCCGCCAGGTCCGCCAGTCCGATGGCGGTCGTGCGTCGCGCCTCGGGCGCCTCCAGCGCGATGCAGGCCGCGTACTTGACGAGAACTTCGTTGACGGTCTTCAACTCGCCCCGGCGAAGCATCTCCTCCAGAAAAGCGCGAACATTGCGCGGGGGAACGCACCACGCTTCGTCGGAGGTGAGCACTTCTTTCTTGTTTTCCTCCGGCACCTGCTCCCAAAACTCCTGGTCCAGCAACTCGGTGAAGGACTGAACCGACAGACCGGCATGCGCCATGGCCTCTTCGTGATGCCCGAGAATCTTGCGCAGCGCTTCTATCTCCTGATTCATGCGGTCAAGGAGCTGCTTGACGGCGTTCACGCGGAGTTCGCCGCGTTCGTAGCTGTCCAGCGCGAAACGAATGGCCACGTGCTCGGCCAGGCGGAGCAACATCGGTTTGTCCGCCTGCTCCGTCGGCGCCTGCGCCGCGAGTCCCGCGAGGGCCTGCTGCAACGTGTACTGTGCGCGTACCGGCATGGCGCTCAGGCGCGATTGAAATGTTGGTACGTCGAGCTTGGACTCCGGGTCTTTGCGCGAGCGGCCCAATTGGGCAAATAGGCCCAGCATGGACCGTACATCGTCTTCCGCGACGTTGAATCCACCTGGATGAGTGGGAATGGAACTGAGCGGACCCGCGCTTCCCCCGCGGAGCATGGCGCTGGCCGCAGCCCACCGGCCCGGCGCTGCACTCTCTCCGGGTGCGGCTCCTCCTCCGGTCGCTCCGGGCCCAACGCCCAGGCCGCCCGACCCGCCGCCAGGGCCCGCGCCTCCGCCCGGGCCGCTTCCTCCTCCACCTGAGCCGCCTGATCCAGATCCGCCCCCGGCGCCTCCTGTCCCACGACCCCCGCCAATACCCGTTCCGCCACCACTACTACCCGCGCCACCGCCCGGACCGCTTCCCGCTCCACCCGAGCCGCCTGATCCGGATCCGCCCCCTGCGCCCCCACTAGAGCCGCCACCACCCGTCCCGGTTCCAGCGCCGCCGCCGGGTCCGATCCCTACGCCACTCGAACCACCTGTTCCGGATCCTCCTCCCGACCCATGTCCCACGCCACCCGTGCCGCCTGATCCGGATCCGCTCCCTGCACCCCCACCACCTCCACCAGAGCCGCCAGCCGTGCCTGAACCGCCGCCACCACCACCTGTTCCTCCTCCAGAGCGGCCCGACTCCCACATATTCGATCCACCGCCGGCCCCGGCACCGCCTGTGCCTGATCCACCGCCCCAGGCTGGACCGCCGCCACCTCCGCCTCCAGGACCCCCTCCGGGCCCGCGCGTGCCCTCGGCCGCCAGAATCAGTTGCAGCATCTTCTGTGGATCTTCCAACATCTCCTTGAACTTGTCGCCGTGGGCTCCCAGGACCGTGGCCGTCAGCTGCGCCGCCACCTTCACACCGGCAATACTGGAATCCTCGGCCACGTAGCGAATCTCGTTGACCTTGATACTCGAGTCGCCGGCCAAAGCCGACTTCAGTTGCTCCGCCACTTGCGCGGGCTTCGTATTCCCTGTGGGAAATGCCCGGGCAAAACGCGCAAATTGCGGCTGTGTCAGCGAGGGAGAGAAGTGAATGCTGGCGATCCCGGAGGAGGACAGAAGCTGCGCAAAACTCCGCTCGGCCGCGCCGGACCCCAACGGCTCACCGTCAAGAAGGATCTGGTTGCCGGACGCGCCGAGCAGGATACCGCTTCCCCCGCTCGCTTGCAGTGCGCCCGAAAGCTCGCGCCACGTCGTTTGAAACTGCGCAGTCGTGCGGACGTGCCCAAACTCATAAAGCCGGGCGAATTTCAATAATATATTCAGGCTGCGGACAAATGCCTTCGCAGCCGCTCGAGTGTCGACGACCATGACTTTCGACGAAGAGCGTGCGGCTTCGCGTTCCTCGTTATTACAGTATGCAGCTTGATGGCTGGAAACAAGCGTACCATGCCCTCGTGTTTCGTTAAGATAACAGAAGTTGCAGATTGAGGTTGCTTTCCTACACGCCTGTCCCTGCACTTCTTCGTGAGCCCTCTCTGTTGCAGGGATTAGGCGGCAGGCTCACAATGAGTCGTGCGTGGCGCCATTGTTCAAGGCTCGGACATTCGCCCGCCGCTGGGCATAGAAGTCGAAGTGCGCGGTAAGGATATTCTCGCGACGCGCATGGAGTAGCCGCTCGCCGCCGACGTCCCGTTCAACTCGCCCGCCCTCCGGCTGATTCTCCAGCCCCGGAGGCCACGCAGCGCGTCACCTCCGCGCTCATGCGCCCGGTGAGCATCAACACGACCATTTTTTGATCAGCCAGCCAGGACCACAGCGGGTGTTCAAAGGTCGCCGGGCGATTTCTCTCAATGAAGAAGTGCGAAAACCACGCCAGCGCATAGGAAATCACCACGGCGCCGGGAATCCACGACCAGCGCCCCATCATCACCGCGGCGATGAGCAGCGCCCAGCCAAACAGTGTCCCCGCCAAATGAAGCACGCGCGTCCCGCTCCGACTGTGCGCCCGCACATATTCGGGCCAGAACGTGGCAAACGATTGCGCCATGCGCCCTCTCGGGCGAATTCTATGCTGCTGCTGACCGAATGCAAGAAAATCTGCTACTCGGCATCAAGCCGCGTGCACACCGCGCCGCTTCCCTTCAGGTCATGAACGATGCCATTCGCCTCTATCGCTTATCGCGCGGACGCGGTATAACCACAGTGTTCCGGCAGCGCTCGTCAAGTAGGGCGGAGCAGCCTAGCGCTCCCGCCGCGCATCCTACGGGGTGAGGCACATCGGCTGCTTCCTGCCCGCTCCGATGCGGCGCCGCCTGGCGCAACTTGCGCTAATTTACCGGGTTAAGCCCCGGGGAGGGCGTATGAATCGAAAGTTCCTGTTGTGTTTCGCGTGCGTAATTCTGCTGGGTCTGGCCTCCGGATGTTCACGCCTGACGGGGCGCAACGACGAGGCCATCACCACCGATCTGAAGGCCAAGATGTTCTCTGAACCCGCCCTGAAATCGGCCAACCTGAACGTCACGACAAAGGACGGCGTAGTCACTCTCACCGGCGAGGTTCCGGATGACACCGCGCGCCTCGCGGCTTACAAACTGGCGAGCGAGGAAAAAGGCGTCGCGAAAGTGAACGACGAAATGACGATCGCCTCGGCGCAGGCTTCCGCGCCTCCGGCCATGGCAGAACCCGCTCCCGCACCGCCGGCCGCGCCCGCAAGACCGCGCCACTCCGCGCGCCACGCTGCCCCGCCCGCCCCTGCTTCAGCAACCGAGCCGGCAAGTCCCGCTCCTGCGGCCGCGCCTGCGGAGCCTGCGGCACAGCCCGCGCCTCCAGCCGCTCCCGCGCCGCCCCGTCCGGTCATCGTGACGGTTCCTTCCGGCACGGTCGTGACCGTGCGCACGATTGACGCCATCGACTCCTCAAAGAATCACGCCGGCGAAATCTTCCATGCCTCTCTCGACGCGCCCATCGTCGTGGATGACAAAGTGATCGTGCCCGCCGGCGCCGACGCCTATCTGAAACTCGCGAGCGCCAGCTCCGCGGGTCACATGACAGGGCGCAGCGAACTGGCCGTCGAGCTTTCGAGCGTCGTCTTCCAGGGCAAGACCTACAACCTCGTCTCGAGTGACGTCAAGCAGTCCGGTTCTTCCCGCGGCAAGAATACCGCCGCAAAGGTCGGCGGCGGCGCGGCGCTCGGCGCGCTGATCGGCGCCATTGCCGGCGGCGGCAAAGGCGCAGCGATCGGCGCAGCCGTCGGTGGCGGCGCAGGCGCGGGGGCGCAGGTCCTCACCAAAGGCCAGCAAGTGAAAATCCCTTCGGAGACGCGCCTCGACTTCACGCTCGAGCAGCCCTTTGACGTCAGCCAGCGCGCGGACCGTCCGTCTTCGTCGGATCAACCTTCCGATCGGCCGCCCAGCTTGCGCTGAAGCCCATGTCACTCTTCCGGGGCAGGCTCCAAACCTGCCCCTCTCATTTTCTCTCTTGACTCGGCTCCTCTTTCGCGGGTAATCCCTCTTTCGCTATGTCTATCCACAATTCACGAAGCTCATTCTCTCGCCGCGAGTTCTTGCAAACCACGGCATCTGCCTCCGCGCTCTCGCTATTGCCCACGGTGCCGTCGGTACCCGGTACTTGCGGCCCGGAGCTTCCCGAGGCGTTCTCCTCGCTCAAACCGCTCGGCTCGCACGTTAAGCCCATCGCCGTCGAGGAATTTCGCGGCCGCCTCCAGCACGCGCAGAAGCTCATGACCGAGCAGAAGCCCCGCCTCGACGCGCTCTTTCTCGCGCCCGGCACCTCGCTTTACTACTTCACCGGCATCCGCTGGGGCATCAGCGAACGTCTTCTCGCTCTCGTTCTGCCTCGCGCCGGAGAACCATTCCTGGTCTGTCCGGCTTTCGAGGAGGGCCGCCTCCGCGAGCAGCTTCGCTTCCCTATTGAAATTTTCGCCTGGCAGGAAGATCAGAGCCCCACGCAGCTCGCCGCATCCACTCTCGCGCAACGCGGCACGGCTTCCGGCCGCATCGGCATCGAAGAGACCACGCACTTCACCTTTTTCGATCATCTCCGCCAAGCCGCGCGGCGTTTCGAATTCGCCTCCGCCGACCCCGTCACCATCGCCTGCCGCGGCCGCAAATCCGAAAATGAACTCGCCCTCATGCGCCTCGCTTGCGAAGCCACCTTTGACGTGTTCCGCGCCGTCTTCGCCTCCCTTCGCGAAGGCATGACGCAGCAGGACATCGCCCAGTTTGTCGAGGCGGGCTTCGCTCGTATGAACCTGCATGGTGGCGCGCTTGTCTTGATTGGCGCTTCCGCCGCTCTGCCCCACGGCACGGTTCAGCCGCAAAAGCTGAAGGAGGGCGATGTCGTCCTCATCGACGGCGGCACTTCGGTCGATGGCTATCAGTCCGATGTGACACGCACGG
>QHYP01000188.1 GCA_003224195.1 Acidobacteriota bacterium
GACCGCGCCGCCGATATAATTCTCATCGCCGGTCGCGCACGGGAAAACCAGCGGGTCAAAAATGATGTCTTCCGGCTCGATTCCGTATTTCTCCGTCAGCAGCTTGTACGAGCGAAGCGCGATCTCGAGCTTCCGCTCGCGCGTGAACGCTTGCGCCTGCACCGGATTCTCGTCGATGCAGCCCACTACGACTGCCGCGCCAAATTCATGGGCAATCGGCGCGACGCGCTCGAATTTTTCTTCGCCGTCTTCCAGGTTGATCGAGTTGATGATGGCTTTGCCCTGGCTGTAGGTCAGCGCCTGCGCCACCGCCGCCGGATCCGTTGTGTCCACCATGACCGGAACTTTCACCTTGCGGATCAGCTTCTCGTAAAAGGCTGGAATGTCGTTCTTCTCGTCGCGCTCCGTGCTCTGCAGGCAGACGTCCACGATCTGCGCGCCGCCGCGCACCTGCCGCCTCGCGATCTCGCTCGCTTCCTCCCATTTTTCTTCGGCCACAAGCTGCTTGAACAGCCGCGACCCGATTACGTTCGTTCGCTCGCCCACCAGCAGCGGTCGCGTGCTTTCCTCGGCCTCGATCATCTCGATGCCGGCATACACGGCTCGGTGCTTCGCCGCGGGCTTCTGCCGGGGACGCTTGCCTTCGGCCATCTGCGCGATTGCACGAATGTGTTTCTCCGTCGTCCCGCAGCAGCCACCCACAATGTTCAGCCAGCCGTGGTTGACGAATTTCTCGAGCTGCGCAGCCAACGACTCCGGTGTCTCCAGGTACTGGGTTGTTTCAGGGTCGGGAAGACCCGCATTGGGGTAGCAGGACACAAATTCGCTCGTGAGCTCGTTCAAGGTCCGGACGTGGTCGGTCATGAACTCGGGCCCTGTCCCGCAGTTCATCCCGAAAGCCAGCGGATGCGCGTGCCGCAGCGAGGTCCACATCGCCTCGATGTTTTGTCCCGCGAGCATCGTGCCCATCGGTTCGATCGTCACCGATATCATCAGTGGAATCCCCGCGCCCAATTCCCGCGAAAGTTTCTGAATCGCAAGGACGGCCGCTTTGATATTCCGCGTATCCTGGCACGTCTCCACCAGCAGCACGTCCGCGCCGCCTTCAATCAGGCCGCATGCTTGCACGTAGAACGCCTCGCTCAGACCCTCGAACGTCACCCCGCCGGTAACCGTGATGGCCTTCGTCGTCGGCCCCATCGAGCCGGCGACAAACCGCGGCTTTCCCGGCGTCGAAGCGGCATCTGCCGCCTGCCGCGCCAGCTCCGCGGCGCGTCGGTTCAATTCGAGCGCGTCCGCAGCCAGGCCGTATTCACCCAGCACAATCGGCGTGCCGCCGAATGAATTTGTCTCGATGATGTCGGCTCCAGCTTCGAGGTAGAGCCGGTGGATGTCCAGCACGACGTCTGGTCGCGTCCGAACGAGGTTTTCGTTGCAGCCGTCCAGCGCTGGCCCGCCGAAGTCGGCCGGCGTCAGATGCCGCTGCTGCAGCATCGTGCCCATCGCACCGTCGAGCACAAGAATGCGCTCGGAGAGCAACTCTCGTAGTGCTCGGGCCGATTCTTTCAGGTTCTGCATCCGCTGGAAGGCGATAACTCCTCGCGGGGAAAGTCCCGTACCGCTTGCAGCCCTACCCCGGGGTGGCCCCCGGCTCTGCTGCTCCCATTATTGTACGCGGTCTTGACCTTGGAAGCGAACGACTTGCGCCGGGAGGAGACAGCTCGACTTGCCCGTTACAGACTTTCCCTTACCACCTCGCTTCTCCGGGCGCAATTCACCCTGACCGGAACCGGCGTACAATGGCGCCTGCAGCATGGGGGCATGCGCCCTTGCGCGTCGCCATCATTGGATGTGGACATGTCGGCTTGGTGACGGGGGCTTGTCTCGCAGCAATCGGTCACCGCGTGATCTGCGTGGACCGCGTGGCGGAGAAGATCCGCATGCTTGAGAAAGGTCGCCTCCCTATCTACGAGCCCCATTTGGCGGAATTGATCCAACAGAGCCGCGCCGCGGGAAAGCTCACATTTTCAAACACTTCCGGCAGGGCGGCACGGGATACGGAGGTAGTCTTTTTGTGCGTGGGAGTTCCTCTGTTGGACAGCGGCGAGGCGGACTTCTCTGCCCTGGACTCCGCCGTCCAGGAAATCGCTCGCGCCGTGAAAACGACGAAACTCATCGTCGAGCGCAGCACCGTTCCCGTTGAGACCGGCAAACAATTGAAGCACCTTCTGTCGGTTTACAGCCGAAGCCACCGCACCGTTTTCCGTGTGGCGGCGAACCCTCAGTTTCACCGTGAGGGCCGAGCCGTCGAGGGGTTCTTTCATCCTGACCGAATACTTTTGGGCGTGGGAGATGATCGGTCGGAGAGAACTCTTCGCAGGCTCTACGCCCCAATTCTTAAGCAGAGCTTTCCCTGCCCGGTGCATGCCCGGAATTGCCCGCCTCGCAAGCCTCCCAAGCTTCTCCTCACCAACGTGCATAGCGCCGAGCTCATCAAGCACGCTTCCAACGCCTTCCTCGCCGTAAAAATCTCTTACGCCAACGTGCTCGCCGACCTTTGTGAGCGATTAGGCGGAAACGTTGACGAGGTCACTCAAGCTATGGGTATCGACCCGCGCATAGGCTCCCGCTTCCTGGAGGCTGGGATTGGGTTTGGCGGGCCCCGCTTGCCTAAGGACCTCCGCGCCCTTTGCCGTTTGGCGGAACGTGCCGGCGCGGATGCCGGAATCCTCCAGGCGGCCGAGGATATTAACCTGCGCCGCGTCGATGTCCTCTTCGAAAAGGCAAAACGCTCTCTTTGGGTCCTCAAGGACAAGCGCATCGGGCTGCTGGGCCTCGCGCACAAGGTCGGCACGGACGACGTCTCTGGCTCTCCTGCCGTCGAATTGTGGAAGCGCCTCGCAGCCGCAGGCGCCTTGATTCACGCCTACGATCCCCAGGCAATGGCTGAAGCTCGCCGCGCGCACTCGGGAATTGCCTGTGGAGCAGACGCCTACGAAGTCGCCAAAAACGCCGATGCCGTGGTGATCGCCACCGACTGGGAAGAATTTCGCAACCTCGATTGGCAGCGCGTACGTGACATGATGGCCCGCCCCTTGGTCCTGGATTGTCGCAACCTTCTTTCTCCTGCTCGCATGAAGGAACTCGGATTTGAATACCACTCCGTCGGGCGGCCTGGGGACTGAGTCGCACGCGGACTTCGCACACACCTTAAAGGCATGGTTCCCGGCATCGTTCTTCTGACAAAAACCGGTTCAACCCTCGCCTTACAACAAAATGCGGAATGTTATACTGGCCTCCGGCAAAAATTCAGAGTCTCGCATGACCAAACCTCTCAAGCTCCTCAACATTGTCGGCGCGCGCCCGAACCTGGTCAAAATCGCGCCGCTGATGCGCGAAATGAAGCGCCACGCGGAGATCGAGCCGGTCCTCGTTCACACGGGCCAGCATTACGACGAAAAGCTCTCCGACATCTTCTTTCGCCAGATGGAGATCCCCGCGCCGGACGTCAATCTCGAGGTTGGCTCCGGTTCGCACGCCGCGCAAACCGCGGAAATCCTTCGCCGTGTCGAACCTGTCCTTCTCGACGACAAGCCCGACCTTGTGCTGGTGGTTGGCGACGTGAATTCCACCATCGCCGTGTCGCTCGCCGCCGTCAAACTGGGCATTCCAGTCGCCCATGTCGAGGCCGGCCTGCGGAGCTTCGACCGCACCATGCCCGAAGAAATCAACCGCCTCCTGACGGACGCCATCGCCAGCTATCTCTTTGTTACAGAAGAAGATGCCATCGAACACCTGCTCAAGGAAGGCCGCCCGCGGGAGAGTATTTATCTCGTCGGAAACGTGATGATTGACGCGCTGCGCCAATTCCTTCCGCTCGCTCAAAAATCCGGCGTCGGCTCCGAACTCGGCCTCCTCGACGGCAACGGCTGGCGCAAGTTCGCCGTCCTCACGCTCCACCGCCCCTCGAACGTCGATTCCGCCGAAATACTGGCGGGCCTCCTCCGCGCCATCAATGCCCTCGCCGCTGTGCTCCCCATTATCTTCCCCGTTCATCCCCGCACACAGCAGCGTTTGGCCGACGCCAATATCTCACTCCATCCCCAGTTCCGCTTGGTGCCTCCCATCGGTTATCTCGACTTTCTGTGTCTGTTGAACAGCGCGACTCTGGTCCTCACCGATTCGGGCGGCATCCAGGAAGAAACCACCGCGCTCGGCGTACCGTGCCTCACCCTGCGCGATAACACCGAGCGCCCCATCACGATTTCCCAGGGCACCAATCAGCTCGTCGGCACCCATCCCGACAAAATCGTTGCCGGGGCGCAGGCAGTGCTTGCCGGTAAAGGCAAAACGGGTCGCATCCCTCCTTTCTGGGATGGACGCGCCGCCGAGCGCATCGTCGAGATTCTTCTCCGCGTCGTTCCCCGCGGGGAGCGCCGCGTAGCCGTCACGTAACAATTCGTACTCATAGCCCTTGCCCGTTTGTACAGTTTTCAATACTCTGAATTTGTGAGCACAAAGCGCCCTTCCGGCCGCCTCACGGTTTGTCTGCTCTCGCCTCACCCGCTCGTTCTGAGCGAGTTCGAGCGCCTTTTGGCGAAGCCTCAATTCAAGGTCATCAGCAAACAACTCGAGTCCACTCTGGCGCCGGACATGCGCCATCTCGAAGCGCCCAAGGCGCAGGTTTATGTTGTGGATGCCCATGCTGCCCGGCAGGCCACCGGCGCGCTCCTGACGAACATTCTCGAACGCTTCCCGGGCGCGCGGTTGATCGTCGTCGGCGAACAGCACAACGACTCGAACAGCTATTCCTTGTTGCGCCTGGGCGTCAAGGGCCTGCTTACCTACGTCGAGGCGCGAGAGCAGCTTCAGCGCGCCCTTCCGCTCGTGGCCAATGGCGGTTTTTGGGTTCCGCGCTCCGTGCTCTCGAGCTTCGTTGATTCCGTCCTCGCGGGTCAGGGCCGCCGCCTCAAGACGGACTCCGTCGCGAATCTCAGCCGCCGCGAACAGGAAGTCCTCGATTCGCTCCTCGAGAATCTTTCCAACAAGGAAATCGCCAATAAACTGAATATCGCCGAGCGCACCGTGAAGTTCCACGTCTCGAACCTGTTGAGCAAGTTTGGCGTCCGCCGCCGCGCCGACCTCATCCTCCTGTGCTTCCAGCGCCGCCTGGCCCAGGTCTGACTTCCGCGGGCAGGCCTACGGCCATTTCCCGCTGACAACTCGCCCTTCACCTGCTAGTTTGTCTGTTTCCAAAGTCCATCCCTGCCTGCCGCAGGCAGGTTTTAGCTGACAGGAGGAACCCCGAAGTTGAATGTTCTGGTGACCGGTGCGGCAGGCTACATCGGCAGCATTTGCGCGGAAGTCCTGCTCGCGCGCGGCATGCGCGTCATCGCGCTCGATAATCTTCAGGAAGGCCACCGCGCCGCGGTTCCTCCCGCCGCCGAATTTTGCCAAGCTGACCTCGGCGACCTCCGCCAGCTCGAAGACGTCTTCGCCCGCCATCGCATTGACGCCGTCATGCACTTTGCCGGCGAAGCCCAGGTGGCCAAATCGGTCCGCGAGCCCAGCGCGTTCTATGTCGCCAACGTCGCCGGCGGCGTCAATCTTCTCGATGTAATGCTCCGCCACCGCGTCAAGAAGCTCATTTTCTCTTCCACCGCGGCCACCTACGGCGAACCCCAAATCGTCCCCATCCCCGAAGACCATCCCAAGAACCCCATCAATCCCTACGGCAAATCCAAGCTTGTCTTCGAGCAGATTCTCGCCGATTACGCCGGGTATGCCGGCCTGCAATACATCTCGCTGCGCTATTTCAACGCCGCCGGAGCTTCAGCCGAGCGCGGCGAAGCCCACCATCCCGAAACCCATCTTATTCCGCGCGTTCTCGAGGCGGCCTTAGGAGTACTTCCTCATCTCGACGTGTTCGGCACGGACTACCCCACGCCCGACGGCACCTGCGTCCGCGACTATGTCCACGTCCTGGACATCGCCGATGCCCACGTCCTCGCCCTCCAAGCCCTCGACCGCGCCGCCGGCGCCGCCTACAACGTCGGCAACAACCGCGGCTACTCCATTCTCGAAGTGCTCGAAGCCGCGCGGAAAATCACCGGCCGTGCCATCCCGCACAAACTCTCTCCTCGGCGTCCCGGCGATCCCGCGGTCCTTGTGGCCAGCGCCGAAAAGCTCCGCCGCGAACTTGGCTGGGACCCTCGCCACTCGTCACTCGAGGAAATCATCGCCTCCGCTTGGGCGTGGAAGCAGGCGCATCCCAAAGGCTATGCCGGCGGCTAATTCCGCAATCGAAAATTTTCAATCGAAGATTCGGTACCGGAAGATCAACCACAGCGCCTGAAGCCCGTCCCGCCAGGTAATTTTTTTTCCTTCTTCGTAGGTGCGCCCCGAATACGAAATAGGCACTTCGTACACGCGCCATTTGCCCTTGGCGACTTTGGCGGTAATCTCCGGCTCGAAACCGAAGCGGTCCGACTTCAGTTGAATTCCCGCCAGCACCTCGCGCCGGAATGCCTTGTAGCAGGTCTCCATGTCCGTCAGCTTCAAGTTCGTCGTGATGTCGGAGATCAGCGTCAGGAGCTTGTTCGCCACGTAATGCCAAAAATAGTGCACCCGCTGCGGCCCGCCCAGAAACCTCGAGCCGAACACCACGTCCGCGCGCCCGTCTAGGATCGGTTCGAGCAGTTTTCCATAATCGCGCGGGTCGTATTCAAGGTCCGCGTCCTGCACCAGCACGACGTCGCCGGTCGCTTCCGCAAATCCCCGCCGCAACGCCGCGCCCTTGCCTTGGTTCTTTTCCTGAAAGAAAAACCGCAGCCCGTCGAGCGGAATTGGGTCGTTGCCGTCCTGCGCCGGCGCTTCCGCTTCGCCCCGGCCTTGCCGCGCCGCCAGCGCCTCCAGGATTTGCCGCGTCCCGTCCGTCGAGCAGTCGTCCACCACGATCACTTCTTTTCGCAGCGGCGTCTCCTGCACCCGCCTCAGAATCTCTTCGATCGTGCTCTTCTCGTTGTACACGGGGACGACCACGGTGAGCTTCGCATCGAGAATCGCCGTCGGATTGCGTCTCGCCGCCATAACAGACTTGCGATTCTAGTGCCGTTCCAACTCGATTTCACCCTCGATTAGCGCGGCAGGATACCACAACCCTGTTGAGCGTTCGGCCCGCCGTTCCCCACAAGAATTGGAACGGTACTATTCGCCCGCCTCCCTCCGAGTAAAGCAAACCTAACCCCGCCCACCAGCGTTTGTTTTCCGCCTTCTTCCAGCCTCCAACCTACAGCCTCGAGCATGTGTAGCCCCGGCTGGAATTCATCCCGACGAAATCGGGAAGTCGGCATCTTGCGTCTCAAAAGCACCCGGGACACCCCGACCCACAGCGTCGGGGTAAACTCCAGGCGTGCACAAACTCCCAAAGGGATGGGCCAACCGCGGCATGCGGCCGACGGCACACGCGCTAAGAACCATTAACCGGGGTTGGTTTGCCGCCCGCCAGGCGGATGTCGGCTCTCCGATAAACGGATTTGCCTTTCAGTTTCTTTGCGGGATTCTTGATTCCAAAAGTGTGCGTTCGACCGCCACCTCTGGGACCTGCGCTGCTGCCTTGGTATTCCCAATCCTGCTTTTCTACGAACAGGATGTCCACGCGCCAGATGATGACGGGCTTGCCTCGCTCAATGGATTCTGTCGGATCTACGAGGTATCTCCAGACGATGTACCAGCCCGGGTGGTCATAGTGCGACTGTAGCTCCCATGGGCGCTTGCTGCCTTTCGATTCCAAGGCCATCTTCGGTGGAGCCGGTGTGCTGCTTCCACGTTTCTTTAGGTCGGGAAATCGTTGCTGCGCGACATCGCGGTGCCGGCTCTTCTCATAGACGCTAAAGCTATCCAGAGCACGCACACCGAAGATCCCTACGAGCGCGCTGAACACATTGGCCTGTTCATGGTAGATGTCAATCAGTTCGGCAAGCTCTTGCTCAATGTACTCGATGGACTTCCTGATAGCGGGGATAGTCAGTCCGGGAGGCAGCGGCACAGTCTCGTCGAAGTCAGAGACGCGGGCCATTCACTTCCTGCTGGAGGGTGGAGAAAGCCGCAAGCTTGGGAATGGCATTGCGCGCCATGACGAAGTATTCCGGGTCGATCTCCAACCCGATGCTCCTCAATCCCAGCGCGGCCGAGGCGGCAATCGTGGAGCCTGACCCCATGAAGGGATCCAAGATTGTGCCCACGCCGAACGGCAGCGCGGCGCGGACAAGTTGCCGCAGAAAATATTGGGGCTTCAACGAAGGATGGGGAGCTAGCTGGTGCTCCGCCCGGCGCGTAGGACTGGAGAGGATGAGATCGCGGAATGGGGCTGCGGCTGAGATGCGGCGCAAGCCGCCGGTCCGCCACTTCCGCAAGTTATCTTGTACTCTTCCCTCGCATGGTTTGCGAAACAGTCCCCAGGGCTCCCAGCACGACCGCGGCATCACGGATACGTCGGAAAACTCGTGGTGGGCGTTTTTGGGGCGGTCACCACCGCGCAAAGTTCGTACAACTCGAATAATCTCCCCACGCTTCTCGAAGCCTGCGCGTATGAACGGTCCATAAACCAAGTAGGATACGAGCGGGTTCGTGGCAATGAAGACATGGGCTCCTGGAACCAGAACGGGCGCGAGCAGTACCGCCAATCTTGAAAAAAAAGCTTCGAGCTCTGCTTTGTGCTGCTCCTTCAGGATCGTGAATCGCGGCAGGGGCCGGCGAACGCACCCATCGAAAGAAGGAGGAATCCTCCAAACGCCGCCTCTTCCTACCCGCAGTTTTTGTTTCTGTTCGTCGGTGTACTCAAGCAGACCGTAGGGGGGGTCAGTAACCACGGCGTGAATCGAATTTTGGGCGCGACTCCTCAGCCACTCAAAGGCATCGGTTTGATGGATCTC
>QHYP01000049.1 GCA_003224195.1 Acidobacteriota bacterium
TCCAGCACGCCGCCGACGCTGTTTCCATCCGCCAGGTGCACCAACACCGGATGACCGAGAAAATATTCGGTAAATCCGCCGCCCAATACGCTAACTTGCAAGCGCCCATCCGGCTCGACGGATTTCACTTCATAGCCGATTTCGTCCATGTGCGCGACAAACGCGACGCGCGGCGTCTTCGCGCCCGGCTTCGCGTCGCCCAGATGCAGGAGGAGATTCCCCGCCGCGTCCGTTTCCGTTTTCGCCCATTTCGGCAAGAGCTTCTGGACTTTTTCGCGGACGGCAGCCTCGTGCCCGCTCGCGCCGTAAACTTCCACCAATTGGCCGATGAGCGGGAGCTGCCGCGTGGGCCTATTTTGATTTGTATGCCGAGCCGCCGCCCGTTCTGGTTCGGAGTCCGCCGCGTACGCGAGGAGGATGCTGCTCAGCGCGTTCATGTCCGCGTCCGAAACAGTTTCGGCCGGGGTCACGGGCCAGCGCGTGGCAATGCCCAGTTGCGCGAAACGCTCTGGAAACGCGCTGTGGGTCCCGCTGCCCGCAATTCGTGGCGGAGTAGCCGCCACGGCCGCGAAGGGAACTCGATGCTTATCGGCCAGGGCTTTCAGCTCCGCGGCAAAGACGCTGAGCGGCGCGGAAGGATCGGTGGCGCCGAGAAGGACTCCGCGCGGAAGTTCGACCTCGGCAGGTGCGGCGGGAGCGCCCGGCGCGCGGGGCGGCGTCAGCCGGCCGATGTGCATCATTTCGTCGGGATGAATTTCAAGCAGCAGACGATCGAGGCCCCGGCCGCCGGTCCACTGCTGGGCAACGAACGCAACCGTCAAAGTTCCGCGAAGCTTCGTTTTGTCCAGCCGCTCGAGGAGCTCAACGAGCGCCAGGCAGCCAAAGCGATCGCCCGCCGCAGGGGCGGTCCAGGATTCGGAGCCGACGTTGCGGCGCTCGCGCTGCAGCGCGATGGGATCGAGCACATTCACGCCGGCGGCGCGGACTTCAGCCGCGCTGGACGCGCCGACGTCCACATATATTTCGTCGGGATGATTCATCTTTGGCGCGTTCTGGCGAAGCGGCTGAAGATGCACGGATAGGCCCGCGAAGACGCCGGAGACTTTCCTGCCGCTGCGAGTCATCACCCAGGCGGGCTGCGCGAAGTGAAGAGTGTCGAAGACGGCGTTGGGCGGCTGCTGGGGGAGCCGCTGCACCCGGAGGTAGCCGTCGGCGGTGATGGCGCTGACAACGTAGCCCGGCTCGTCCATCGGAGTGACAATCAGGCGGAGCGGCGCGCCGCTGCCCAGCGTCACAATCACGTTGCCGAGGTTGTCCGTCTTCGATGAAAACTCTTTCAGCCGCTCGCGAATCTTCGCTCCGAGCTCCTGTTCATAACCCGAAACGCCGGGCGTCGTGAGAAGCCAATCCAAATCGCTTTCCGGCGACTGCGCGCCACTCGGGAAAGCCCAAACGGCGAGCGCCAGCGAGGACAACACGGCCCTTCGGCAGAAGCGAACCGTGAGCGCATCTCGACCTTGTCTACTTGCAGAGGGCATCGAGGAGGACCTCCCGTTTCTTTTCGGCGAACGAGGAGAGCGGATCGAGCGAAGCGACATAGCCGCTGGTCGCCGCGGCCGCCAGCAGAAGAAAGACGCCGGCGGAAACCCACGGGTTACCGGACCATTTGCCCGCTAGGATGACGACGAACGAGGACAGGCCGAGAGTGATGTACGTTCCCAAGACGACGAGCACAGTCATGCCGGAAGCGCGCTGGTTGCGCATGCTGCCGAATTCGAGTTTGCGTGGATAGGCGATGGAGGCCCAGTTGGCAATCGTGAGCTGCGCGGGGATGATGTAGCCCATCGCGGCAAGCGTTGTGACGAACTGCTGCGGCCCGGGCCAGAGGCCGCGCACGTGGAGCAAAACCAACACAGCGGCTACTTCCACTGCGATGAGCAGGAGCAGCAACAGATTCTTCGCCAGGATCACACTTCGAAACCGCACCGGAGCCGTGAAAAACACCTGCAGGCCGCGGCCTTCGAAGGCGAACGCGTTGTACGAAGGAGCCAGCACGAGCAGCAGGACGTAGCCGACGGCCCCAAAGAAGAACCAGCCGCTGGATCTGCTCAGCGCCTCGATCTGTCCATGGTGGCGCTGGGTAAACGATTGCATCGTAAACAGCAGAACCAGCAGGAGAGGCAGCAGAAGATTCATCCACGCGATGCCGTTGCGCTTCAGGTAGCACAGCTCTTTCTGGATGATGGCGGCGATTTCTCCGGGCACAAGCGCCGAGGGCTTGGCGGGCGTTTTCGTTGCGGTGCGTTGAGCTGGCGCCCGGGCCTCCGATTCCAGCAGCAATTCGCCGCGATATTGCGCCCCTAGCCGCAGCCAGAGCAGCCCGGCAAAGGGCGCGGCCCAAGCAAGCAATGCTACGAAGTTGCCGGCACAGGCAGCGAAGTCAGCGCTTCCGGCATATGCCAGCGCCCGTCCCGCGAGACCGGGCGGCAGCCCATTCAGGAAAGGCAGAACGCGCGGCAGCCAGGGAAGAATCTGCTTCGATTTATCGGCGAACAGCGGAACCACAAATTGCAGGCTGATCATGCCGAGAATCATCAGCACAAACGTAATTTCGCGCGTGCGGCGCTTCGAGAGCAGCTTCTCGATCCAAAAGCCGATGCAGCGCTCGATGAGGATATTCACGAACGCGAAAAGAAGGAGCACAGCGAATGCGGCGGGAAGGAGCTCCGGCCGGACACTGGCTACGCCGGCAACGATCGCAAGCAGAAACGTGACCGCAGCCATCGCAATCGGGTCGGCTAGTCCATAGGCGACATTCATCACGAAATATGCGCCCAGATGCAGCGGGAAGCGCAGCAGCGTGCGGAAGTCAAAGACCGTGGTTAGACTGGCGAAGAAGACGCTGAAGACTTGCCAGAACAGCAGGACGCCCCAAAAGAGCAGGGCGAGCCAGCTCATGCGGTTGTCCCGCGTCATCGTTGCTGCGCCTTCATAGAAAGCGAAAGCGATGACGCCGACGAAGAAAAAGAAGAACAGGCCGGTGACAATGAGGCCAACGAGCTCGAGCTTGGCGTTTTTCTGCCGGAGCTGATTGCGCTGGATGCGCCAGCGCAGGCGTATGAGGAGAGCCACCTCCTGCCAAACGGTCAGCGAGGAGATTCCGTTAACCACGAGAGCTCCTCAAGGGAGGGCCGCGCGGTGGGATCGCCGCCGACCAGAGATAGAAAGATCTGTTCGAGCGTCGTGGTCGAGCCTTCGGGCGCGGCGATGCCGGCGCGAAGCTCTTCGAGCGAACCCTGCGCCACTAGCCGCCCGCGGTGAATCACCGCGACGTGACTGCAAAGCCGCTCCACGATCTCGAGCACGTGCGAGGTAAGAAAGATGGTCACGCCGTTCTCCGTCATGCGCGCGAGGAGTTCCTTCAACGCGCCGGCGGCGATTGCGTCCACGCCTTCGAAGGGTTCGTCCAGATAGAGAACTCTTGGCCGGTGGATGACGGCCGCGGCGAGCGCGAGCTTCTTCTGCATGCCGTGGGAGTAGTCGGCGATCAGCGTTCGGGGGCGGTCGGCGAGCTGCATGAAGTCGAGCAGCTCGGCCGCCCGCTGCGCCGCGGTCGCGCGATCAAGGCCATACATGCGGCCCACAAAATTCAGATATTCGGCGCCGGTAAGCCGCTCGAACAGCCCCATGCCTTCGGGAACAACGCCGACTTGCCGCTTCACTTCCAAGGGGCGCGTGGCAAAATCCAGGCCAAGGATCTGCATCCGGCCGGAGGTCGGCGCGAGCAAACCGGTCAGCATCTTGATCGTCGTGGATTTGCCGGCGCCGTTCGGGCCAAGAAACCCGAAGAACTGCCCCGGCTCGACGCGCAAATCGATTGCGTCCACGGCGGTTAAATTGCCGAAGCGGCGCGTCAGCTTGTCCGTGAGGATCGCGGGTTCTGCCATCGTCTATCCGCCGCAAGTTGCGCCGGCAGAAGAATCTATCATGCTCCAATGAGAACGCTAAGCGGAGACACCAACGGATCGAGTACCGAAGAAGGCGGAAGAGCTCAAGCGTCCTTGCTGGGGCCGGCGCCGGCGGTTACGGGAAGTTGTGGTTCTCGTGATGGCAAGGCAGCCGTCACCGAGGGCAAATCGACGCGGAAGACTGCGCCGCCCTCGGGCCGGTTGTAGCAAATAATGCGGCCGCCGTGCTCTTGAATGAGGCCGTAACAAATGCTCAATCCAAGCCCCGTTCCTTTCCCGACGGGTTTGGTCGTGTAGAACGGATCGAACACACGCAGCGGATCCTTCAGCCCGGAGCCGGTGTCTGAGAACAAGACGACCACATGGGAGCGATCGCGCTGGGTCTTGATGGTAAGAACACCGCCGGCGGGTTCCATAGCGTCGATGGCGTTGCTGATGATATTGAAAAAGACTTGCATCAACTGATTGCCGTCCCCGCGCACCCCTGGCAGAACGGATTCGAGCCTGAGCTCAATGCTGGTTGAGCCCTTCAAGTCAAGACCGCGCAGCTGGGCGGCGTTGGTTACAACCGTGTTGATGTCCAACAGCGTCCGCTCGGAAGGCGCCTGCCGCGCAAAACTGAGCAGGTTAGCGACGAGCGTTTTTGTGCGCCGCGCCTGATCGCGGATCTTAGCGGCGGTCGTGCGCGCCTTCTCTGGGATGGACGCGTCGTCGACCAGCAGATCAGAAAAGCCGAGAATGGCAGTCAGCGGGTTATTGATTTCGTGCGCGGCTCCAGCGGCGAGCTGGCCTAGCGACACAAGCTTCTCTGACTGAACGAGCTGCGCCTGAAGGCGCTGCAGATTGTCCATCGATTGCTCGGTACGCTCCAGCAGGCGAAGGCGGTCCGAATCCGCCAAATGCTGCCGCAGAAAGACCAAGAACGCGAGTGGGACCATCGCAACCACCGTCACCAGCAAACGGAATTCACGCACCTCGGAAGAATCCTTGCTGAACTCGATCGTCCAGAGCGCGAAAAAGGGCAGCGACAACACTGCCGTCGTCGCCAGCCGCGACGCCACGATGCCTTCGCGCCGGGCAACTTCAGATTCGTCGTGCATCGGACCGAGCTCGCCCGGCGCATCGAGTGCGTTGCGATTGAGATAGGCGACGACGCCCGTGGTGCCGTACCAGAGGAATGATGCCAGAAGCGGAAGATCGTAGAGACTGCCCGTCCGGTAGTGGTCCACGGCAATGGCCGCGTTGATCGCCATGGAGGACAACATGTACGTCGCGGCGGCTCCGAAAAGATGCGTGTACACTTTCCGCCAGGCGCCGCGTGTGCGCAGCCAGAACCAGGCAATGGCCAAAATAATGATCAGATTCTGGATGTTAGCCAGCAGAAGGTAGTTGTAGTTGTATTGACTTGCCGACGGCGTCGCGTACATCCAGGGGAATACGAAGAAGACGTACAGAAAGATCCACCACATCAAGAGCAAAACGAAGTCCAGATATCCAAATCGCAACCGCAGGTCCCCGCGCCGGTGATGCGGCCGCAGCGCCAGCGCGGCCATCACCGGGATGCCGCGCAGAAAGAAGACCATGTCGCCGAGATACACCTGCGGCAATGGTTTTCGCAGGTACACCTCGTAATACGTCCACTGGAACTGGCCGAACATCCAGAACATGCAGCCGAGCGCGAGGAGCATCCAGAAGACGTTTCTGCGCCAGTGGGGCGCCCCTGCGTTCAAGAGCAGGCCCGTATTGGCAAGAAGTGGAACGAAGCACTGCACGACGTCGCCGAAGGAGGTCAGCGCTTGGCCGGGCCGCAAAACCACGATAGCTAGGGCATAGCCACCCAAAACCACTGCCCAAGCTGCTGCCACCCAGCCAAATGTTCGGGGAAAGGACATGCGCACCCTAGAAAACAGATTTTAACCGCATGCGGGCAGGACACGCTTGCCTGAGATGTATTCTCTTAGCTTATCTATAAACGAAGGTAAATGACCCAATGGCTCGATACGCAGGCCAGGCGGGAACTCTGGCGGAGGAGGAGGGATTCGAACTTGAGGCGATTAGCAGGCGTGAGCAGAGCGGGAGCCTGCTGCCGAAATCCTGAGCGAAGTCGAAGGACCCAGGTGGACTCCGAGCAAGAACCGGAAATCGCGAACAGCAACAACTGGCGGAGGAGGAGGGATTCGAACCCCCGAGGCCCTTGCGAGCCTAACGGTTTTCAAGACCGCCGGTTTCAACCGCTCACCCACTCCTCCGCTGTCATTGTATCGCGTGAGGCCGGTTTCTGGCGCTGCCGGTTGACCATTCGCGGCCCAGAGCCAGGACGCTGGACATGAAGAGGGATCTACTGAATGCTTTCTGAAACTGGGCGTTGCGGTTCGAAATCCAGACCCCAGAAGCGAGGCGCAGGCGTCAAGAATTCCACGCCAACGCGCTGACCTTTTTCTGACGGCTCCCCGAGGAATACCACACGGCACTCCAGCTCTTCCTGCGTCAAAGGATTTACGAGAACCAGAACGCTGCCGTCGTCCACCTCATGCGCCAGACGGAGGAGACCGCCATGCACGTTTACAACCACGGTTTCGCAGGTTTCCCGGAACTTGCGGCCGTCGTGGGCGCGGCCTTGCGCTTGGACGCGCACCCGTTGAAAGACGCGTGCGCTGCGGCGCGGGATCTCAAAGGTTGCTTGGCTCATGAAGCTAGTTTCAGAAGTTTCCTCGAATTCGTCAATTTCAGCGACGGCCCGGTGTGCCTCAACGGCAAACTGGATTTGAGTACAGTTGCTTGTCTGGGCCTGCGTACAGCCTTAGAATGAATCCGGCGGCGCTGGGATTAACCCAGTCTTCATCGGCATGTCCCTTGCGCCACAAACCTCCCGCATTGATCGGGGAATCCTCGTCGAAGGGATCTCATAAGGGTGGGGAGCGTTCGTGAATCTTGCTGAATACATCGAAGGTCGCAAAGAAGCACATCTCGAAGAACTCAAGGAGTTGCTGCGCATTCCAAGCGTCAGCGCCAAACGCGAGCACAAGCCGGATATCGAGCGGGCCGCGAAGTGGGTGGCGGACAAACTCCGCGCGAGCGGCATGAAAACCGTCGAAATTGCGCCGACGAATCTCCACCCCCTCGTTTACGCCGAATCGCTCGAAGCACCGGGCAAGCCAACGATCCTCTTCTACGGTCACTATGATGTGCAGCCCCCCGAGCCGCTCGAGCTCTGGACTTCGCCCGCTTTCGAACCAGCGGTGCGAAACGGAAATCTCTTCGGCCGCGGCACCGCCGACGACAAGGGACAGGTGCACATTCATCTGAAGGCATTGGAATCATTGCGGGCGGTGAACGGCAAGCTGCCGGTCAACGTAAAGGTGCTGATCGAGGGCGAAGAGGAAGTCGGCAGCGTCAGTTTGTGGGACTACGTCAAGAATAACAAAGCAAAGCTGAAGGCGGACGCACTCGTCGTTTCGGACACGTCCATGCTCGGCCGCGGCGTGCCGTCCATCACGTATGGTTTGCGCGGGCTGAACTACTACCAGATCGAAATCACGGGCCCGTCAAAGGATTTGCACTCTGGAGTCTACGGCGGCGCGGTTCCGAATCCACTCACCGTTCTCTGCGAGCTTTTTGCCAAGATGCATGACAAGAATTTCCGCGTTACCGTGCCGGGATTTTATGACGATGTCCGGAAGCTTTCGGCGGCCGAGCGCAAGGCGCTGAACGCATTGCCGTGGAAAGCGAAGGATTTCAAGCAGACGGTTGGCGCGCCTGGTTATTGCGGAGAAAAGGGTTTTTCGGTAGTCGAACGGCTCTGGACGCGGCCAACACTCGAGCTGAACGGCATCTGGGGCGGTTACCAGGGCGAAGGCGCAAAGACAGTGATACCGTCAAAGGCTTACGCGAAGTTTTCAACGCGTCTGGTTCCGGACCAGGGCCCCGAAAAAATTGCGAAGCTCGTCGAAAAGCGCGTGCGCACGCTGTTGCCCAAGACCGTAAGCTGCAAGTTCGAAGTGCTGAGCATGGGCAAGCCCTGGGCCGCCCCGTTTCATGCGCCGATCTTCAAGAAGGCAATCGCCGCTTTGGAGAAAGGTTTCGGCAAGAAGGCCGTGTTCATTCGCGAAGGCGGGTCCATCCCGTTCGTCACGCAGATGTACGACACGTTTAAAGTTCCCTGCGTGCTGATCGGCTTCGGTCTGCCGGATGAGAACGCGCATGCTCCCGATGAGCACATTGCGCTCGAAAACTACTTTGGCGGGATCAAAGCCGTCGCACACTTCTACGCAGACCTCGCCACGTTGTAGGGCAGAAGGCAAATGTCAACAAAGCGCGAGAAATACCATAGCAGAGGCATGGATAGGAAGTTTGCGCAGCCTACTCACAAAATTTGCGTTTTTTCGGCCATTTTTGAGGATTTTTGCTTGCGTTCCGGTATTTCCTTGGCTATAGTGCCCTGCGGCCCGCGTTCTCCGCTTCCAGTGCGGGGAAAGACGGCGCGGCACACAAAAGATCATTCAGGAGGATAGGCAGACTAGATGGCATCTAAGCCTTTGAGCAAATCCAAGATCGTGGCACACATGGCTGAGAAGACCAGCGTTCCCAAGAAGACCGCAGCGGCGTTCTTCGAGGAACTCTTCAAGCTCGCCGTCCGGGAACTTAAGGGCGGCTCGGGCAAGTTCGTCATTCCGAACCTGGGCCGCGCGGTAAAAGCGCACCGGAAAGCGCGTATCGGCCGCAACCCGCAGACGGGCGAGCAAATCAAGATCAAGGCCAAGACCGTCGTCCGCCTGCGTCCGGCGAAGGCGTTCAAGGATTCCGTTCTCAGTTAAGCCGTATCCCGCAGAGCGGAGCCCCGGCGAGCCGAAAGGGAAAGTGGCGACGTCGCGTGAACCTGCGCGGCGCCGCTCCCGCTTCCTCTGTCGCTTCAGATTCAAATTTCCGGATACCGATTTTATTCCCCGGGTGATACTCAAAAGGTTTCACCCGGGGATATATTTTTCGGCGCACCGGCCATTACAAGGGATAGCCTGTAGCGGCATTCCGCCGGGCACTAGAGCGTACGAACATACCGAACGAGATCGTGGATCTCCTCGGCGGTGAGCACATCTTTGAAAGGCGGCATGATCGAACTGCCGTTTTCGATCCAGGTCTTGAGGGAATCGTCAGTCACCTTGTTGCCGTTCACGGAGAAAGTGCCGCGCTTGTTGAGCCCTTGCAGGCCCGGCCCGATTTTTTTTGCATCGCTATTTGCGTAGTGGCACACGGCGCATTTCTTCTCGAAAAGGGTTTTTCCGCGCTCAACGGATTCGTCCGCGGCTTTTTTTGCTTTTGCGACGGGCTTTTTCGTCCCGTTCTGCCCGGAGGGTGTTTGTGGCATAGCGGCCATCGCGAAGGCGACCGCGATGGCTCCCAGCCAAATCAGTCCGCGTTTCACAGAGCCTCCCGACTTAGACACTTTCTAGATTCGATGCCTATTGTCCTGTTTCCGGTGCGCTTTTTCCAGTCCCGAGCGCCGGCTGAGAGGGCAGGTGCCGATGGGGCACCTGGAAACGTTTGTACTCTTCCCGCCTCCGAACCGCTGTGCTACTAAGGAGGGGTGATGAGCCAGGAGACACTCGCGCGGGCCTGGGAAATACTCCAGGACGCCTACCAGGCGCAGATGGAAGGCGACTACGAGCGCGCAGTCGAGCTCTATGAGTCGTCGATTGCGATGCATCCGACTGCCGAGGCGCATACGTTTCTCGGCTGGACCTACCACTATCAGGGCAAGCTCGACCGGGCCATCGCGGAATGCAAACGGGCCATCGAGATCGATCCCGAGTTTGGAAATCCATACAACGATATCGGCGCCTATTTGATCGAACTGGGCCAGCCTGACAATGCCATTCCGTGGCTCGAGCGCGCCACGGAAGCGCAGCGCTATGAGCCGCGCCACTTTCCGCACTACAACCTGGGCCGCGCGTATCTCGCGAAAGAGATGTACGCCCGCGCTGAAGCGTGCTTCCAAAAGGCGCTGCGCATCGAGCCGCGATACGTGCTGGCTCGCGAAGCTCTCGACACTCTCCGCCGTCAAGTGAACTGAATTTCTTCCGGCTCCCCATTCTTCCTTCCTTGAAGCGGCGGGGCACGATGTTTCGCACCCTTACGTGTGGCGCCCCGGTTTGAGGATGCGGTCGTAGATCCAGAGCAAGAGCGCGGTTGCAAGGCCAACGCCGCAGATAATCCTCCATGCGAGTTCGGGGTGGTGCGCGACTTCGCCAAAGTGATGCATGAGATGACCCCCAAACCATCCGCCGAGGAGCGAGCCAATGCCAATCGGCAGAAACGCGAAGCCCATGTAGGTGCCCTGCTGTCCGGGCGGAGCGAGCCGCGAGATGTATTCATAGTAGCGCGGCGATTGAATG
The DNA here is from genome assembly GCA_003224195.1 of Acidobacteriota bacterium. Lineage (GTDB taxonomy): Bacteria > Acidobacteriota > Terriglobia > Acidiferrales > UBA7541 > Acidiferrum. The sequence goes on from QHYP01000049.1 coordinate 10,358, forward strand.
ATTTCGCCGAGGGCCAGAACAAGAATGGAAACCACGGCGGCCGAAATCGTGGGCCGCGCGGCGAGTATCAGCCACGAAAGAGAAGTCACAACCGTGCCGAGGATCACCGCGTGGAATGCAGGAATCTTGCGTGTCAGATAGTTGACGAGCAGGGTCAGGCAGATCACAGCGAGGCCGTCGGTAACGAGGATGAGTTCCACATCCGCATGGGGATCGATGTAGCCGTGGAGATAGCCGGGCAGGGAGATGTACTGCTGCCAGAAGACAATCCAGTAGCCTGTGAAAATCAGCAGGAAGAGCATAAACTTCGGATTCGATAGCACCGTGAGAAAGTTGCGAACCGCCTGCGCAATGCTCGGCGAGGGCGCGTCGCCGGAGCGCCGCGGCTCCTTGAAAAAGAACAGCACGGCGAAAAACATGGCGAAGACGCTGAGCGCGGCGACGCGGAAGACGTTTTCGACGCCGAGATGGCGGTGCGCCCACGAAGCGACGTACGGCCCGGCGGCCCCACCGATGTTCACCATGGTGTAGTAAATGGAATAGCCGATGGAGCGGACATTCTCTTTTGAGGCGTGCGCGGTGGTGCCCACGACGCAGGGCTTGACGAGAGAGATACCGAGCGCCGGTAGCAGAAGTACGAAGCCGACGAGGGCGCCGAGCGGAACGGCATTGCGCACGGGAGCGAGCCAGGGCGCGCCGATGGAGCCGAGCGAGAAATACGCGAAAGTCAGGATGAGATAAGCGAGCCCGAGCGAGCGACGAAAACCGAGCCGGTCGGCGAGCGCGCCGCCAAATATCGCGAGAAACCACACCATGCCGCCGAACAGGCCGGTAAGGTTCCCTACCTGCTCGGTGGGGAAGTTCAGCGTCTCGTGGAGATAGTTGGCCAGGGAAGCGAACGCGCCGTAGTAGGAAAGGCGCTCGAAGATCTCGCTGATGTTGGCGACCCAGAAGGGCCGCTCGAAGCCTTTGCGGATCTCGTGGAGCCGCTGGACGAAAGTCATGTGAGTTGTGACCCCGCGGGGCGGGGTCAACCTGCCTCCGGAAGATGGCGCGGGGATTGTAATGAAGCCCGGCAAAGAAGCAAGGAAGTAAGGAGGGAACGGGCGGCTTCTGAGGTTTTCCACAGGTTCTACCCCCCACCCCCGTGTTTTTCGTAAGAATGTGCCAGGAAAGAACTTAGGGCTGCGAGTGCGCGTAAGAATGTGCTCAGAAAGGACTTATAAGTCGTTTGTTGGCATATTCTTACGGGGCGATTTTCCAATATGTTGATTACAAAGGGGTTGTGGGGGAGACGGCCTGTAAGTATGGCTTCTAAAGGAGTTAGCAGCTAAGGTTGTCAAAGAGCGGAGGCTCCAGGCACGCCAAGAGCGGGGTGACAGCAAGTTTCGACCCATTTATTAGGACAATTATACCATACTAGTATAAATCTGTCAATGGATGATCGAAAGCGGTAGACCGTTGCCGGGAAGGCCGCTCTACGGCCAAGTGAATTACCTCCGAGTAGGCCGTCACTCGCCCATCGGCGGCAAGCGCCAACCGAGCTTCCAACTTCCCAGAACGGCCGTACTCCACTTTTACTTGCAAGAGTTGAACTTAAACGAAGCGATTCGGGTGCTCCAGTTGAAGCTACCGCTAGTCTTGTAGTACTCCTGCGTGTACCAGAAAGTGCAGTCATCGTTAGGATCAATCGACATACTACTGTAATCGCCCCACCGTTTGAATGACATCTGTTGAACCCCACCGCCGTTCACCAGGACGCTTGGGCCCGCCATCGTTCCCGCGGCATCGCTAGGCGCACGTCCCACCAGGAATACGCTCGGATCCAATTGATGGCTGGAGGCGCTAAAGCCGAGTGCGATGTTGCCCGCATTATCCATGGCGATACTTCCCAACCAGAAGTCGGTGTCAGGATCCACCACCGTGCCTTGCTGGAAGACAGACGGCGACGACCCGGGACTGCGAATTTCATACCACCGGACACCCGCCAGGGCGCCGCCCTTGATGGTGTGATTGACTACCAGGGATTCGTGATCGCCAAAATTGCGGTACGCCAGACGAAACATCAAGCGATCACCAAGCCCGTCGACTTTTTCTCCCGGAGATGGCTCCGGGATGCACGCCAGGGTGATGGCCCGAGCGCAGATTTCCGTGAAGGGCGCCACCGGGATCAGGACAGGCCCGGTGAATGTGGAATTGGCCGGATGCGCGAAATCCACGTGGAATTGGAAAATGTTGAGATCACTGGAGTCGGCGATATCGACAAAGAAGTTAGGCTGGCCTGTCGGAGGCAGCGTGCTCCCGTCGAGATCGGAGGGCAACAAGCTGGCGATGCTCGGCGGGTTCTGGAAGCAGATCATGCTGGCGGAACTGCCGGCCAGCATTGCAGCGCGATCAAAGGCGCACGCTTGCGCTCCCAGGAAGCTCCTCGGGCCGAACGTGTTCGCCGTGTAGTAGTAGGCGTCCGGCCACACTCCGAATTTGGGGTAGTCGGGGAAATTAGCTCCAAAATCGAATTCGTACCGGTTGTAACTGCCGGTAGCATCCGAACTGGTGGAGATTGCAACGCATTGCTGGTTGCTGGTGAAAGTGCTGTTGAACTGTAACTGGCTGACGAGCCACCGGTTGGCCAAATGATCGTAGAGCACGACCGGGTCGCCGCCGTCGCCCGCGTCTTCGCACGGCCCGCCGAAGCCCGTCCAGACGGTGTGAATGAGCGCCGGCCCGAGTTCCAGCGCGCCGGTCTTCTTGTCGTACACCGCGTAGGTGACGTTGACGATCTGGACGAATTGCCTTGCTCCGACGCCGCCGTTCGTGTCGGGCGGCACAAAGGCAAAGCCGAGCAGATTGCGATTGTCGTTCGCGCTCTGGCCGTCAAAATTCAGGATCGTGCTTACGCCCGAAAGCGGAGCCATGAGCTGCTGAGCGACCGAGTCCGGCTGAGAATGGGCCAGTGCTGGCCGGGTCGGCCGCGCCACCAGTGCCTGCCGGTCCGCAGCGGCATTCGCTGGGACCGATGGAGCCAGATTTCGCAGCGGAGGAGAAATATCGTGCTTCACTTCGTGGATGACCATGGGATTGTCTGCGAAGGCTGAAACTGGCAGCATTCCCGTCACGGTCAAACAGATGGCGTGAAAAATGGTCCACACAGATTTGCGGCTGCTCATGAGAACTCCTTCCTTGTAATCGTTATCGGGGCCTTGGCCCGGAAAACTTGCCAAATTTTGTCCTCTCAGGTTCCGCAGCAACCCTCCACTACGGTTTCGGAATTGGCACGTTGGCCACCACCTGTTGTTGATAGTGGTGGGGGTTCGAGCCGTCGTCGAAGGTGCTGACGAACGTCGAGTAATTCGTCGGTCCGGCGGTGACGTTGCCGAAGTAGTCGCCGATAAAGGTGTAGTCGTTGTTCGACGCGGTACCCGGGTGTGGGCTATTCAGCTGCGGATCCCAGGTGTGGGCGGTTAGCCGGATATTGTGACCGATCGGGGTCAAATCTGCCCGGTAGAACTGGATGGCGGCGTTCAAGCAGTAATTGGCCGCGCTATAGGGTGGCAGGATCCCCGAGAAGTTGGGATTCACGGTGTCGCGGCTCAGGCCGGCGGCCACCGCCTCGGCGGTCCCGCTAGCGGGGCAACTCAGCCGACGGTCGTAGAAGTTGACGCTGATCGTCCCATCCGCTGCAGTCGCCAGATTCGGCTGAAACTCATCGGTGTTCGGATTGGCGTTGTCGTTGACCTGAATCGGGGAGGTCCAACTCTGGCCGTCGTCAAAGGAGGCGCTCAAGATGATGTTGTCGAAGCCGGTGCTGAAGTCCTCCCAGGCGGCGTAGAGCGGGTAATGGCCCGCTACGAGCTGCTTCCCAACCCCGAAGGTGACCGCGATGCCGTCCCTGAAGGTGGTGTTGGAGTAGCCGGGTCCAGGGAAGGGTGGGAGCTGGATCATGCTCGAGATGACCAGCGGCCCATGCCAACTCTTCCCGCCATCCATCGAGAAGTCCACTGTGTGCGTCACGCAACACTGGCCCTTCTTCCCCGGGAACTGGTCCACGGTCGTCCACACCACACCGGAAGGGGCGACGTGTGGCAGCAGGTCGGTGTTGTTCTGTTTGGAGTCCAAGACGGGAAGCAGCAGAGGCGTGGTCCAGTCGGTGTGGGTGCCGTCCGGCAGCGCCTTGGCAGTCGAATAGAAGGGTTTGCTGCCAAGGCCGTTGAAGTTTACCCACATGGCGTAGATGGTGTTGTAGAACGGACTCGCTGGGTTGCTGTCGATGGCGATCCATTGCTTGTCCGGCTCCTGCCCGAAGCTCGCGTTCGTCGCGAACACGATGTCTGGCTGTCCGTTATGGGTGGTGATCCATTGCCGTGCGCTCGTCGCGCCGCGCGGCCGGACCGCGACGCTGACAGCCTCGTTGCTGAGGCTGGAATTGGGCTCCTGCCCGGTGTTGAACTGCATGCTTCCGTCCGCCTTGTAAGCGAACTGGTACGGTAGAATCAGCTCATAATAGTTGCCGAATCCGTCGAAGGCCCCGACCGGGTCAGTGTCGTCGGTCCAGCCCTCGTAACCCGGTATGTGACCCTGGACCGGCCACGTTTTTCCCCCGTCCCAGGACTCGTAGAAGCCCAGGACGTGATTATAGCCCTCCGCGCTGGCGAACCACTTGGTCGACCCAAGCAAGTGCCTAGGGTTAGTCGGGTCGACCTGGATGTCGGACTCCGAGTGGTTGTTGACCAGCACCGGGGCCGTTGCCGGGAACCCGCCGTTGCTCCCCTGCTGAGTGGCATACGGCCCCAGATCCTCACCCGTGGTGGCCGCGCCGTTGCACGGCGTCTCACCTGTGTACCAGTCGACGGGACCGTCGCTCACGGTGAAGGGAACTTCCGGCGTGTAGCAACTGACCTGCTGCGTGGTGGCAATCACGTTCGTGACATGGTTCACCGCGAAGCTATTCCCGAAAGAGTCTTCAGTTTGCGTTCCCTGGGGGATGTTGCCTACTCCTGGCCCCGGGGAGGCGGCGCGAGGCGAGGCTCGGTAGCTGGTGGCGAGGACGACCGCGATGGCAAGCGAAAGTAAGAGGCGGATCATGGGCACTTCCCAGAGATTCGGGAGATGAATGGAATGACGGAAGAAAGGCTTGAGTGGATACATGTTCACCTCGCAAGCGCATCGGTTTTCGGACGGTCGCGTTTGGAGCGTATTGCGCGCCAGTGGGGACATCTGCAGCGCGGCTCGGCAGCATAATATCCACATCTCTTCGGTGTCAAGAATGTTGCGCTCCGGGAGGCGCTACGACTTCCCACATTGTCCGCTAGTCGGAGATATGCTCGCCGCAGTCCAGAAACCGGGTTCTGGGAAACTAACATGAGATCTGGACGTGTTGTCGGCAACTGGGCAGCTATCCGCAAATGGTGTTTTGGGAAGAAGTGAGTCGCGCCAATATGTCGCGGGTGTTCCGGAAACGAGGAGGGGACCACCGGGGGAGGGACTTGACAGGTTTGTTAGGCTGCACATAGGCTCGCGGCGCGATGGGGTCCTCTCCTTGGAGCTAGATGCTTCTCTAGCGTGGCTCGCGCTGACGCTCACGCCGGGCCTGGCCGCGCGATTGTGCGGGCGATTGCTGCGGCGGTTCGGCTCGCCCGAGGAAATTTTTCGCGCGCCGCTCTCCGCTCTAGAAACCTGCAACTTGCCCGCGGCGGTCGGGCAGTCCATCGTAAAGAAGGAGGCGTTCAAGCGCGCGGAAAAGGAGTTGGCCGGCGTTCGCCGGCTGGAGTGCCGGCTGCTGAATTGGAGCGAGCCTGAATACCCGCGCACGCTGCTCGAGATCTACGATCCGCCAGTGCTGCTCTACGTGCGCGGCGACGCGCAAGTGCTGAATTGCGTTTCGCTGAGCATCGTGGGCACGCGGCGTCCCACGGTGTACGGGACACAGATGGCAGAACGATTGGGCCGCGATCTAGCGGTGCGCGGAATCGCCATCATCAGCGGGATGGCGCGGGGGATTGACGCCATGAGCCATCAAGGCGCCTGCAGCGCGCCGGGCGGCCGCGCCATCGGCATTCTGGGCACGGGCATTGACGGCGTCTACCCGAAGGAGAACAGGAAGCTGTACGAAAAGGTTTTGGCGTGCGGCGCCCTGGTCACCGAATTTCCCATCGGGACGCATCCCGCGCCGGAGAATTTTCCGGTGCGCAACCGTATCGTCGCCGGCATGCCGCTTGGGGTCGTGATTGTCGAGGGGGCGCAGTATTCCGGCTCGCTGATTACGGCGCGGCTGGCGATGGAGTTCGGCCGGGAAGTATTCGGCGTGCCGGGCAACGTCACGCAAGCTGTGAGTTTTGCGCCGAACCAGCTCATCAAGCAAGGAGCCAAGCTGGTGACCAGCGCGGACGACGTCATCGAAGAGCTTCCAACGCCGGTGCGCGCCGCCCTGGTTCAGGCCATGCAACCGGATACCGGACAGCGGAATCTATTGCTTGCGGCTTCCTTGAGCCCGGGGGAGAAGAAGATTTACGAGTTGTTGAGCGCGGATGAGACGAAACACGTGGATGAAATTGTGGACGGCTCCGGCTTGAACTCTTCCGAGGTTCTGGCTACGCTCTTCGACATGGAGATGAAAGGCATCATCCGCCAACTGCCGGGGAAACAGTTCAGCAAAGTGCTTCTGTAGGGGCAGCCTTTCATCCCGCTCAGCCCGTATAAACGGAAGGATCACAGCGCAGAGTCTGGCGGGCGAATCCGGGGCAAAGCATCTGCGTGGGCGCTCGAGGCATCACCAAAAGGTAGCGAGAAGGACACACGCTCTCCCGTTGACCCTTCCAGCGCAAGATTCCGGAGTTACAAAGGCAGAATGGCACGTTCGCTTGTCATCGTCGAATCGCCGGCCAAGGCGAAGACCATCAACAAATATTTGGGACGCGACTACTCCGTCAAAGCGTCCTACGGCCACGTCATGGATTTGCCGAAGAAGACGCTGGGGGTTCTACTGCCCGGTGATGAAAACGGACGGAAACGGCGCACGGCCAAAGGCAAGGCGAAAACCAGCAGGAAAGCCGGGAAGCGCTCCGTTGCCGACAAAACCTTCGAGCCGAAGCTCGAGATCATCCCCGGCAAGAAGAAAATTATTCAGGAATTGAGAGTAGCGGCGAGCTCGGCGCCCTCCGTATTCCTTGCCGGTGACCCGGATCGCGAGGGTGAAGCCATTTGCGCCCATTTGGCGCAGGTGCTCTCCAAGCCCGGCCGCTTTATCAAACCAGACGACGGAGAGGAGAGCACCAAAGCCGGCGACACCAACAATCAGGAGAAGAAAGAATCTGCCGGGAAGAAGCCGTCCAAGGCGGCAAATGTCCGGCCGGTGGATCCAAAGAACATCTTCCGCGTCTCGTTCAATGAGATTACGCCGAGGGCCATCCGCGCCGCTTTTGAGCATCCTCGTCAGTTGGACACCAACCTGGTCGACGCCCAACAAGCGCGGCGCGTTCTCGACCGCCTGGTCGGCTACAAGATTTCGCCGCTTCTTTGGAACAAGGTCCGCCGGGGTCTCTCCGCCGGGCGCGTGCAGACCGTGGCTCTGCGACTGATCGTCGAGCGGGAGCGGGAAATTCGCGCCTTCGTC
>QHYP01000050.1 GCA_003224195.1 Acidobacteriota bacterium
CGAGGCCAAGCTCGCAAAATACAAGGGTGAAGACGTTGAGGTCCCCAACCAGGAAGCCGCGGACAAGATTGTCGCGGAAGTGGGCAAGGCGAATTGGCAAGTGGAGTCGGTTGCGCAAAAGGAAAAAAAGCGCTACGCGCCACCGCCCTTCACGACTTCAAAACTCCAACAGGCCGCGTACAACCGCTTGCGCTTCACGGCCAAGCGCACCATGGCTCTGGCGCAGCGCTTGTATGAAGGCGTTGAGCTCGGCGACGAAGGCTCCGTCGCGCTGATCACTTACATGCGCACGGATTCCGTGCGCGTCTCGAGCGACGCGCTCGCGCAAGTCCGCGAGCTGATTCCGGAGCGCTTCGGGGCGAACTATCTTCCCGAGAAGCCCAACTTTTACAAGTCGAAAAAAGACGCGCAGGAAGCGCACGAAGCGATCCGCCCGACCGATGTGAGCCGCGCGCCGGAAGACGTCCGTAAATTTCTCGACGACGATGTCT
>QHYP01000189.1 GCA_003224195.1 Acidobacteriota bacterium
TCCCAATGTTTACGTGCGGCTTCGACCGCTCGAATTTCTCCTTCGCCATTGCTCACTATCCTCGCTATGCGCTCTTCAGTTTCAAATCACTATTCCTGGAGCGGGGGACGGGATTTGAACCCGCAACCATCGCCTTGGAAGAGCGAGACTCTACCGTTGAGTTACCCCCGCCCCGAACCCTTCGGGGCCCGCCCGTCTGCTCCAAAGATTTCGACTCCGCCGCGCTTTGCCCCAGGCGAACCTGGAGCCTGGGACCGGGATTGAACCGGTGACCTCGTCCTTACCAAGGACGCGCTCTACCAACTGAGCTACCCAGGCCCAACACCGATTCCCCTCGTTCCAACTTCGCTCCCGATTCACCTGCAACGACGCAAATTCCCTGACTGGCGGTTGCGCCGCGTTTGTGTCCAGCTTCTCCAACTCGCTTCGAGCGATTGCCCTGCGGTCATTCTAGCGCGCACTATTTTCAGTTTGCCGCGAAGCGGCCTTCTGTCCGGCCGACCGCGAAGCCAGCACCGCGAAGCTGGTGGACGGGGGAGGATTCGAACCTCCGTAGCCCGCAAGGAGCGGCAGATTTACAGTCTGCTGGTTTTAGCCACTCACCCACCCGTCCCGCGAATTCTTCGGGGACACAGACATCGCGTCCCGCAAATCTACCGGGACAGAGAACGCATGCCCTGCGGACTCCGCCTCCAGCGCACACTGCACTTCCGCCGGTTGCAACGTCGGAAGGGACACAACTGAAAGCAAAAAACGGACTCGTGCCAAAAGACACCAGCCCGTCTCTTTGAATTGCGAAGATTCTCTTCGCCGCACTCCCCCTACGTCAATCCTCGCAGAGCTGGCGGAGGGATTTGAACCCCCGACCCCCTGATTACAAATCAGATGCTCTACCAGCTGAGCTACGCCAGCGCCGTTCAAACCCACTAACAATAGCAGACTCGGTACCAAGATTGCAAGGGGCTCGCCAGAATAACAGCATGTGGTGCGCCAAGCCTGTGGAAATGATTGGGGGGATTGCTCTTCGGAGCAGCCTCCTGCATTGCGACAGCTAGTATATCACAGCGAGCAAGCCTCGGCGCCCGATGCGGTCCCACTCACCGGACGTTCCGCAATGATGCTTTTCCCTTCGCAAAGACCATTGTTCGATGGGAAAATCCTGCGGGGATGATTGCAGAACGGAACCTTCAATCGAGCGGCGCGCGGTGGACCCCAAAACTTGGGCTTGCACTGGCCCTGCTCGGACTGGTCACCGCGGCTGTCCTCCTCTACCGGCACCATGCCGTTTTGTCCGGGGGGCGGGTGCTGGAACTGGTGAGCGGGCTTCCCGGCGACGCCGCGACGGTATTTTATGTGGATGCGCTCGGGCTGCGGCAATCGCCCTTCTTTAAGGGGTTGCTGGGTCTGGCGCCGGCGCAACAGGTCGACGCAGAGTACGCGGACTTCCTCCGCGCAACCGGATTCCACTACGAGCGTGATCTGGATCGCGCCGCGATCGCTTTCCGTCGAGACGCCACTCGCAAGAGCTTCTTTGCGATTGTTGAAGGACGCTTCGATCAAGGAAAAATCATCGCCTTCGCAACTTCCGAGGGATCCCGCACCGTGAGCGATGGACGGGACATCTACTCAACTCCGATGAACCACAGCTCGCGGCGTATCAGCTTCGCGTTTCTCAGTTCAACCCGATTAGCTCTGACGGACGATGTTGACCTCGCGGCCTCCCTCAAGCCGAACGAGAACGAAGCGGCGAAGGAATTGCGCGAGCGCGCACTGCGTTTGGCGGGGTCGCCGATTTTTGTGATTCTGCGGCAGGGGGCACTGGGGCCATTGGCAGAGCGTCCACCGGCCCCGGGAGGCGTGCGGTTCGACCAACTATCCAGCATCCTGGCCAACCTCCGGTGGGTGACCTTGGCGGCGCGGCCGGATGGCGAGCGCATGAGGCTTGTCGCGGAGGGGGAGTGCGCTTCCGATGATGCGGCGCGACGCATCGCGGAATCGCTCGAAGGAATGCTTACGGTCGCGCGGCTGGGGATCGACGATCCAAGAGCGCGCAAAGCGATGGATCCGGCAATGCGCGAGGCGTTGGTCGATGCGCTCAAGAGCGCAGAAGTTTCGCGCATCGACCGGGACGAGACAAAGGCGGTCAGGCTGGTCGTGGACTTTGGGCCGAAGATCTTGGGCGCGCTACAAAACCACCCCGAATAGTTTTCCAAAATTGAGGCTGGAAAAGCGCGGAACCGGGCACAGTCGGGCAAGAGCGCAGACAGAGAAGTAGGTAGACAAAAGCCTTTGGTTAGACGTACCAATACTACCCCCCTCCCCCCGTGTTTTTTGCAACTGCGCATTCTAAAGGAGTTATTCGTGATTCGTGACTTGTGATTCGTGATTCGTGATTCGTGGAAGAGGGTGCCAGAGTTCCACTTTGGGAAGAGTTGATACCCACCCCCCATGTTTTCAGAAAGAGTGCGCAACCGATTGAAGGCAAAGAATTTGGAGTGGAAAACAGAGTATACGCAAAATGGAAGAGTGCGCAAGGCTATGAGCTGAAAGGAGTTAATTCTAGAGGCTGGTAGTTCCATGTTGGGGGCTGGAGCGGAGCGAAGCGGCGCAGGAGATCCGAACGTCTCTGGAGTCGACTTGTCAAAGAGCGGATGCTCCGGGCTTGCCGGAAGCAGGCATTCCTGCGAATGCTTAACCGATTTATCCTAGGAATGTTAACACAAAAGTATAGGTATGTCAAACGATATTTCTATGTGCTTGAGGAGCAAAGGGATACGCGGGAATCGCGGGAAGGGGTCCAGACGAGCGGTGAAGCATGGCCCATCTTAGCACAGGAAATACTCAGATGGTAAGGCCCTGCGTAGTTACTCTTAGGGACGGCCTGTGGAAATCTGGTGACGGTCCCTCACCGGATACGAATGTCGTCTGATTCCGTGCGCGGAACTAGGGGGCAGATCAATATCGCACACAGTTAATGCTTTTCTGCAGCCTCCTTAAGCAATTTAGCTAGATTTTTGTGGTCATTCTCAGCAGCCAAGATTTCAGCTGTCTTCCCGCGATTGTTTTTGTGCTTTACATCAGCTCGTGCCGCAATCAATTCATTCAAAATCTCCTTTGGCGCACCTCGAATGGCAGCGTAGGTCAAGGCAGTGTCTCCATCTTGGTCCTCTGCATTCACTTTTGCTCCCTTCTTGAGCAGGAGCTTCACTGTTTCCAAATGTCCGGCCGAGCTTGCGTACATGAGGGGTGTCGTTCCAGAATCACCTCCCTTCTCGATGTTCGCACCCTTTTCGATTAGGATCCCGGCCGCTGCCGTTCGGCCCATAGAGGCGGCTCGTCCCAGCGCCGTTTCCTCATTTATAGAAACAGAATTTATTTCTGCACCCCTACTGAGCAAGAGGAGAACAATTTCAGTGTGTCCCTCCACAGCCGCATACATTAGCGGTGTCTCCCCCTCTTCTTCCCGCGCGTTGACGTTCGCTCCCGCGTCAATCAGAGAACGGACAGCCCGGGCATTGCCGTCCGAGCAAGCACGAAACAAAGCAAAATCTAGTAATTCTTTGCTTTTTCCAGGCCCCTGCACGGCGGACTTGCCACAGCTAGCGGATATGACCACCACGCTCGCCAAAATCATTGCGTTCTCGAAGAGCCGCAGGATACGCTTGTGTGTAGTCACTGACATAGGATGCCTTTTATTTCTTTGCTCAGCGCCGCATAGTTTCCCCCTGCGCCTGCAGCGGTTGTTCCGAGCATTGCGTCCCCCACTGCCATTCCGGCGAAGTCATCTCGGAGTTCCGTTTCAGATTCCTTTCTGCCTCTTGCTGCCTGCTGCCAATCGATTACAGTAAACAGGGCATTTTCTAGCTCACCGCCTTGCAACTCGTTTCCAGCCGTAAAAAGAATATGGCGATAGACGTCCGCGTCCTGACCATTGTCGACCAACTCCGGCCTAAACCCGGTAATGGGTGTCTTGCCCTTTCGATACTTGTTACCCTGCTCGTCGACATTCTTGATAGCTTGGTCCACCATATTTGTTCCCAACCTAAATAAGTTACCTGATCCGACGTCACCACGAAATGCGTCGGCCTTATTTGCGTTGTAAAGCCGGTCGGTAAGTGACTGACTGAAGTTCTCACAAGCATTTGGTGGCGCCGCAGGGTCCATCGAGG
>QHYP01000051.1:0-5398 GCA_003224195.1 Acidobacteriota bacterium
AGCGGCCCGGCGCGGTGGAGCGCTTCTACGGCCTCCGAAGCGAACGGATGCCAATAGCGCATGGCGATGACGACGGTCGCTTCGAGGAGCGGAGCGAGCGCCGCGCCCAGGCGGTCGCGTTGACGCTCCGTCAGCGCCCGGATAGGAGAGCGCCCGCCGATTTCCGCATAGCGCCTTGCAACGGGTCTGGCGCGGCGTATCGAAATCAGCTTCGCCATCGGGCGCCGCAAGACGACGCCAAGGGGTCCGAGCGGGATAATGTCCGGATCGCAGAACAGATTGTAGAGAAACGGCCCGACCGCCTCGAGCGAATCCGGCCCCCCGAGTTGAAACAGGACGACGCCGACCCTTTTCTTTCCCGCCATCCGCGATCCCTTACTTATCGCGACCGACCAGCTTCTTCAGCCGCTCGACATCGTCGCGCAGCGACGCCATGCGACGCCCCACGCTCACAAAATAGACGAAGAAGATTCCCCAACCGAGCAGATACGCCGCAAACACGCTTCCGAGATTCTTCATTGTGCCTCCGCCTCCCTGGGTTCTCGTTCGCTTACCACGAGCCGCAGCGCGTCCACTTTCCCGCGCAGGGCTTCCAATTCATACCGGTAGCGCACCAACAGCGCCATCAGGCTCATCAGCGCCACCCAGGACAACAGGTCCACGCGCCACATCGCGGGGGCAAGCCCCGATCCCGGCCCGCCGAAAATCACCGGCTGCGGGTGCTGCGTCCTCCACCAGCGGATCGACATATAGACCAACGGCACGTCGAGAAACGCAAAGATGCCAAAGACCGCGCTCAAAAGGGCGCGCCTTTCCGGATCTTCGATCATGCTGCGAAGCAAAAGGTAAGCCACATAGAGCAGCCACAGCACAAACGTCGAGGTCAGCCGCGCGTCCCAGGTCCACCAAATGCCCCACACCGGCTTCGCCCAGATTGGCCCCGTGACCAGCACAACGGACACGAACGCCAGGCCCACTTCCGCCGCGGACACGCCCAGCCAGTCCCAGCTCTGCTCTCGCTTCAGCACATAGAGAAGATTGGCGACAAAACAGACGAGGAATGCCGCAAAGGCGGTGATCGCGCTCGGCATGTGCAGATAGAAAATCCGCTGGACCGTGCCCATCGTGCGCTCGGTCGGCGCCACGAAAAAAGACGCATACGCCGCTCCGCCCAGCAGCACCATCACGGCCAGCGCGGCGATCACGCTCTTCTTCATTCTTGCAGCCGCCTTTCCACTTAGAGATTGGCAGGATGCTGAAAAAGTCCAACAAACTGTCTTTCCAAAGCCCCGAACCTTCGGGGCGAAGAATCCGCCTTTGCGAAAACTCAAGAAAAAAGCAGATTCCTCGGGCAAACCCGGCCCTCGGAATGACATGTCAGCGGGTTTTTCAGCAGCCTGTTGGGCATCACGGCCCTATTCTTCCAGAAGATATTCGCCGAAAAGCCAGAGCGCCGTCAAAAAGATGACGTCAAAGGCTAACAGAAAGCCGAGCCAATCCCACCGCAGGACATGGTCCTCCGCGAGAAGCGCCGCGGTAGCTTCAGTGCTGGCAATGAGCACAGGCGTCAGCAAGGGCAACAAAAGCAGCGGAAGCAACAGCTCGCGCATCCGCGCCTGCGCCGAGATCGCCGAAATCGCCGTGCCGGTCACGCAGACACCGACGCTGCCTGCAAAAAAAACCAGGGCCAGCGAGGGCAAGATATCGCGAATGGCAACGTTATAGAGCACGGCAAAGATTGGTAAGAGCAGCAGTTCGGTCAGCAAAAGGAAGAGCGTATTGGCACAGACTTTCGCGAGAAGAATGGCGAAGGGATCTCCGACCGAAAGCCGCAAGGCGCTCAGCGTATCGTTGACTTGTTCCCGGAGAAAGCACGGCTGAAGCATAAGCGACGCCGCGAACAGAAATGCCAGCCAGAGCATCCCAGGCCCGAAGCGCCGGGATTCCACGGAGGTCGGGTCAAACGTGAAGCTGAAGAGTACCACCACCATTAAGATGAAGACGACCGTGGTGGTGACCAGTTCGCGAGAGCGCAGCTCCGCGCGTAACTCCTTTTCCAGCAGGACGCCCGCATTTTGCAAAAGGGCCATTCAGGAGCCAGCCAAGCTGAGGATGGACGTGGTGTTCGCCCCCGATTGTGAATCAGCCACGATTGCCCCGGCCTCGAGGCGGAGGGCCCGGGTCGCGAGCGCCGAAATTTCTGAGGCTCCATGCACGCTGAACAACATTGTGCATCCGGCGGCCTGCAACCGCCGCAATGTTTCGGCGAGCCAGGCGATCCCCGGCACGTCGAGCCCCGTGGCCGGTTCATCCAGAAGCAACAACGCCGGCCGATGCAGGAGAGCACGCACGATCGTCAGCCGCTGCCGCATCCCCCGCGAGAAAGTGCGCACCAGCGATGCGCGGCGTTCCAATAGACCAGCGTCTCCAAGCACAGTGCCCAAGCGCGATCCGGCGTCGTTTAGTCCGTGAAGACGCGCAAACAGCCGCAGGTTTTCCTCGGCGGTAAGCTCCTCGTAGAGCATGGTCTGGTGGCCGACGAAGCCCGCGAGTTGGCAAGCGGCGACGCGCGGGTCTGATTGACCGTCGATGGTCACGGTGCCGCGGCTAGGGCGGACCAAGCCGGCCGCCACACGCAGCAGCGTGGTCTTGCCGGAGCCATTCCGTCCTGCCAGGGCGATGGTTTCGCCCGCAAAAACATTCAGATTCACTTGCCGGAGGGCGAACAGATTGCCATAACGTTTTTCGACATTTTCGAAGCGGAGAGCGGGCGGGGCTGAAGCGGAGTTCACGAAGTAACCTCAAACCAAGCGCCGGCCCGCTTCACGCGCCTTCACCCGCGCACGAAATTGCGGAGAACTTCTTCGGCCCGGGCGCGCTCACGCGAGTATTCTTCTTCGGAGATGGTTCCGGCCTGCCGCCGCAATTCCAGGCGAAAGAGGGCGTCCTTCAAAGCATCCAAACTCGTGTTGACGGCGTTATCCAACTCCGTGATGACGGGGGGAGGATTAGGCTGCGAAACGTGTTTGGCGGCCGGCCTCGCTCGGCCACGCGGCCCGGCCGTCTGCCCACTCGCCGCGGCATTGGCCGGAATCCCCGCCGGGATCGGGCGGCGCATCAGGTAGATTGCTCCTAGGACAAACAGGGCCGCGAAGCCGGCAATCAGCGGCCATTTCAGCGGGTCCAGCCGGCCCGGAATCACTTGAATGTTGGCGGGCGTATCGCCGGAGCCGCCCTGCCCGGCATCCTGGCTGGCAGCCTCGGACGGAGGGGGTGCAGTTCCCGCCAAATTCACCTCGACCGATTTCCCGGCGGTGAGCGCATCGTGCATGTACAAGTTCATCCCCTGCTCTGTGCCCGACGGCTGAAGCCCATCGCCCTTCACTTGAACGCTCGGCGGCGCGAGCACGACCAGGTGCTCGACGCCGTAGACCGAGGGCAGCAGCAGCGTTGCGCGGCTGTCGGGATACGCGAGCTGGTAGGAAAGGCGCACGCCATTCTGCCCGGGACGAAACGCGAACGCCACTGCGTACTTATTCTCGCCGTGGTCAATCGCCGCCTGCACAACGGGCATGCCGGACGGTCCCCACGCCGCAACTTGCTGCAATTTCGCCCTTCCCGGCACTTCAAACTCGAAACTCCCGTCCGCGCGGAAATAGGCCTGCGGCGGTTTCGAGTTGTTTTGAATCGCATACTCTTCGCCGACGAGCAGCGAGTTGCCATTCGGCTGAAAGACGACGAATCGCGTCGGGTAGCTCAGGATGGACGCGTCGCGCGTGGCCTCGAAGACCTCGACGACGACCGAATCACGGCCGGGCGGCACCGATTGATGAAAATTCACGCCGCGATAGACCGCGCGCACCAGCATGGGCTGCTGTCCGAGAGATGGATGATCAAACGAAAATTGCCCTTGCGCGTCCGACTTGGCGTTTGCAACCGCCTCCATGCCTCCCTGAAGCTGGATGAGGAGAACCTCCACGCCTGCGGCGGGTGCACCGGTGGTGCCATTCTTTACGGTCCCGCGCAATGTGCCCGCGCCCGCCGTATCCGCCTGGGCAAGAGCAGCGGCCATCAGGAGAGCGAAAACATGAAGCTGCAATTTCAATGAGCCCCTCGTCCGGCAGGCGCCTTGAGCGGCCGGGAGCCGCGTTGCCGCGTTTCGTCCGCCGCCGTCTCTTGCTCAATCTGAGCCAGCACGACAGCCGCTTCGTTTTCCAACGCCACCTTCATCGCTTCGTAGTCCTGTTCGGCATATTTCCCCGCGCGGTGCTCGAATTTTAGATCGCGGAGGTTGTCATAGATCGTGTCGCGCCGCTCCAGCAATTGGTCGAGCCGCGAGCGCAGCGGCGCAAAATCCGAATCCTCATATTGGAGATAAAAAATGAAAAGAAACGTGGCCACCGCGAGCGCAAGGCACGCGACCAACGCGGCCGCATCAACGCCGCTGACCGAGGCTGTCCATAGAAAGGAAATGCGCGCGAATTCAACCGCCACGAATTACTCCTCCGTTTCCCGATCGGCTTGCTGCCGGGCACGCTCGAAAAACTCCGGCGAAATGTCCGGCGCGCTCGGCCCACCGGCGACTGCCGGAGGCCGATTCCGCCAGCGAGAAATCAGCATAACGACCAGCGCCAGACCGGCCACGAGCGCCAGCGCCGGAATCCACCAGGCCATCCGGCTGAAGCCCCGGTTCGGCGGCTCGGCAAAAACCGCCGTGCCAAACTCCTGCACGAACGACTGCACAATCAGATCGTCCGAGTCCCCGCGCGCCACCCTCTGGTCGAGTTCCTTCAGCATCGATGCGGACACCTGGCAACCGACGTGATTGCATTGCGTCAGAACCTGATAGCAATTACACATGCACATGAACTTGGAGCCGATCCGCTTGGCGCGGTCGGTCTGCTGCGCGCCAAGTGGAATGGTGATCATCGGCACGAGGGCAGCGGCCCCGAGGAGAAGCACTGCGAAGGGGATGCGAACTCTAGTCATGACTCTCCGAATAGGTCGCGTGGCTCGCCACGGCGCCCGCAAGCGCGTGCCCGGCCGACTTCTGCCGCTCCGCCGCCAAGACCATCGCCGGCTGGCGATTCGGCAGGAGGGCCACGAGAGTTCCGAATACGACGACCAGGCCACCGAGCCAAATCCACTTCACCAGCGGATTCAAATACGCGTGAATCACCGGAAGATTCGAGTCGGGACTGCGCCCGGCATACACGACGTACAGATCTTCCCGCAGCGTCGAATAGATCGCCACCATGGTGCCCGATTCCTGGTTGCTCGGGAAAAAACGCCGCTCGGGATAGAGCATCATCATGGGCTTGTTGTTACGCAAGACTTCGACGACCATGCGCTCGGCCGTATAATTTTTTTCCGGTTTCGAGTCCATGGTCTGCAGGAG
>QHYP01000051.1:5566-22020 GCA_003224195.1 Acidobacteriota bacterium
AGATCAGCACGATGCCGAAGTGCACGATATATCCGCCGTAGCGGCGCGTGTTGCGCATCGTGAGTTCTCTTACCGCCCCGACGAACGGGTATCCGGTTCGCGCGCGGATTACCCGCGCGCCGCGGTAGAACTCCATACCGATGGTCACCGTCACGAACACGCACAAGATCACGCAGATGAGAGAAAAAATGTCCTTGCATCCGAGCGGCCAGGCAACCGCCCCTGCGAGCAACCCCACACCCAGCGGCCAGCCGAAGTTCCGCCGCAAACTTTCCAGGGACGTCTTACGCCAGGCAAGCAGCGGCCCCACCCCAGTGAGGAACAGGAGCATCAATCCGATGGGGATATTCACCTTGTTAAAGAAAGGCGCGCCCACGCTGATCTTCGAGCCCTCCACCCACTCCGACAGGACTGGGAACAGCGTCCCGGAGAGCACCGCGACGCAAGCGACCAGCAGAATCAGGTTGTTGAACAAGAAGCTCGACTCGCGCGAAACGATGGAATCCAGTTGGTTCTCGCTCTTCAAGTAGTCGCGATTCTTCAGATACGCCCCAAAGCAAACGAGAATGATCAGCGAAAGAAACGCCACGAACCATGTGCCGATGCTCGATTGCGCGAATGCATGCACAGAACTAACCACGCCACTGCGCGTCAGGAACGTTCCCAGGATGCAAAGCAAGAACGTGATGAACACCAGCCACACGTTCCATACCTTCATCATCCCGCGCTTTTCCTGCATCATCACCGAATGGAGGAACGCCGTGCCCGTCAGCCACGGCATAAGCGACGCATTTTCCACCGGGTCCCAGCCCCAGTAGCCTCCCCATCCCAGCACGGCATAGGCCCAGTGGGCGCCGAGCAAAATCCCGGCGGTCTGGAAACACCAGGCGATCATGGTCCACTTGCGCGTCAGGTGGATCCACTTTTCGCCGGGATAGCGCGCCAGCAGCGCAGCAAGCGCGAACGCAAATGGAATCGTGAAACCCGTGTAGCCGGAGTAGAGGTTCGGCGGGTGAATTACCATTTCCGGGTACTGCAACAGCGGGTTCAGGCCATTGCCGTCGGCCCGCGCGACAACGTCCAGCGCACCATTTGCTCCGGGAATCCCCAGCGCGCGGAAAGGATTGGCGACGAAATTGTTCAAGGTGAGGAAGAAAATCTGCACTCCGGCCATCACCACGCTGACATAAGGCATCAACTCGAGATGCTTGCCGCGATAGGCAATCAGCACGGACACGATGTAGATCGAAAGGAGAAAGCTCCAGAAGAGAAGTGATCCCTCCTGTCCCGACCACAGCGCAGCAATCTTGTAGAAAGTCGACAGGTCGCGATTGCTGTGCGATACGACGTACGCGATCGAATAGTTGTCCGAGAAGAAGAGATAAACCAGGCTGGCCGTCGCGAGGAAAATCAGGCCGCAGGCAGCGACGCCTGCCTGCCTCGCACTCTTGATCAAAAGAGGATGGCGCGTCACGATGGCGGCGATTCCGCCCGCGAACGCGTAACCTGCACATACAAACGAGAGGAGTAGTGCGAACGAACCGAAGAGATCCACGGATTCTCCGCCCTGTCCGGCCCGGCAGCCGCCGCGTTCTAGGTTCCGCTTCCCCGCGAGGAGGACGCAGGGGCCCCGTTCGGCGCCGTTTCATACTTCGAAGCGCACTTTGCCTGCACGCGCTCGGCAACGAAGCGGCCATCTGGAGTTCGATGCCCCTCCACGAGGGCCTGCGAATTATCTACAAAGGTATCGGGCAGCGGATCGCTGCCGACGTAACTCACTGCCAGAGTCTTCCCTTCTCCCTGTAGAAGAAAGTCGATGCGGCCCGGCAGCCGCTTGATCGAGCCCGGCGCGACGCTGCCCCCGATGCGCATGCGCTGGCCGAGGGCGGGCCCGGTCAAAGTCGGCAACTCGGCGATGGTGTGATAGTAGGTCTTACTCTCCCGCGCGCCGAGCCAACCGAGCCACGCCAGTGACACGAGGATAATGGCGATCCCAATCCCGAACTTCGCGCGTTTCTCCACAGCTGCCTTCTCCGGCCGCAACCCTGTCCCAGATACTACCACAGGGCGGGGCGCGCAGGCCGAAAACGGGCTGGAAAACGGGGCTCTTATAGGTCACTTCGGCTCGAGATTCATCGTTGCCGGTGACCCCGACCAGGTCGGGGTTAACGCGCCACTGCCGCAGTCGCGAGCGCCACGTGCAGGCGCCTGGCCGCCCCCACCGCATCGGCTCCATCCAGGCCGAACGGACGGCCAGCATCGAGCAGCAACTCCGCGCCGGTATCGCTCGAGGCAAGCGTCGATAGGAGCGGGTCGAGCGCCTCGGAGATTGCCGCGATGCGCTTCGGCCGTAGAGAGCGACGGATTCGCATCAGCGCCGATGGAAACTGCCGCAGGATGACGCGGACGAGTGCGTCGTGGCCTAGCGTCATTTGCGCAGCCGGGCATTCCAATATGTAGGTCAGGAAAAATCCGCGATGCTGGAGCTCAGCAAGCTGCGCGCCGCTACCATTCCCTGGATCAATCCCGCAAGCTTCCAGGATTCGCGCGGCCTCGCCCAAACAGGCTTGCTTCTGGCTTCGATCTTCCGCTTCGCCCGCACCGCTGTACAGGTATCCGGCGTCCTCCGCCGGGGACACGGCACCTAAGAACAGCACGCTGATGTGCAGGGGTCGAAACCGGGTAGCCCATTCCAGTCGCTTTAGTCGCTTCGCAACGTGCTCCGGCGATGCCGGCTGCCCACACCCATCGCAGTTCAGAAGCATGGATTCGTTCATAGACGAGCTAAGAATTCTAAGGCAGGCCACACTTACGAGCAAACGATCGCTTCGAGGAAGGCTCCGAATGAATTCGATCCTGGAGACGGTATGGCTCTATCGCTCGACAGGTGTTTCCGTCGGCAGCTTCGAACGGAGGCACCATTTCAATTCCTGGCTGATCTCGGTGATCTCCATTCCGGGCATCACGATGAACTTGCAGCTCAGCATCTCACGTGCCTCATCGTCGTCCGGCAACTGGGCCACCACCCGGCAATACTGGCAATCCTGATTCCAGCAGAAACGCCCGTAGGGAATCGTCTCCGGGCTGATGAACTGAAAGCAGCGCAGGATGGAATTTTTCTCCGGCACCTGGAATTTTCTCCCCAGGACGGTGATCTCCACCAGCTTCTCGTACGGACGAAATGGTTCCGACATAAACACCCCGGGCCTCCCCACGCCAGCTTCCGCCTCGCTGCCGTCGCTTCCCGCGTCCCTCGCGATTGATCGGCCAGTCGTTGTCATATATGAAAAGCCTAGTCCCACGGCCCGTTCCTCCACAACATCGCTTCTTGAATGCGTTCCCACTCTGCTACGGCCCGGACCGGCGGAGGTTGCACCAGACACTCAGCAGTTGAAAATCTTGGCGGCATAATTTCCAGTATTTGCCACGCATGCAGGAACGCCGCACGCGAGTACTGTATTAACCCCATCTGACTAGAACATAGCGTCGGCGGCCCTTTTTCGACCCACCTCCTGCCTCGTTGCCGGTCATCTTCTCAAATCGAAGAACTGGCCCATCTGACGGAACTTATCGTACCGTTTTCGGATCAGGTCGTCGGGGGGAAGGCCGGTCAACTCGATCATGTTTCGTTCCAGCACACCGTCAAGGAGGCGCGCCGCTGCTTCGTGGTCAGTGTGAGCACCAGCATCCGGTTCGGGAACGATCTCATCAACCAGGCCAAGCTCCTTCAACTCGCGCGCCGAAATTTTCAGCGCCGCTGCCGCTGTTTCGGCTTTTGCAGAGTTGCGCCACATAATCGCCGCGCAACCTTCGGGAGAGATCACGGAGTAGAAGGCATTCTCCAAGATGTTCACTCGGTCGCCCACCGCAATAGCCAGCGCCCCGCCCGAGCCGCCTTCACCGGTGATCGTCACGATGATGGGCACCGGCAGGCGAGCCATTTCGCGCAGGTTCCGCGCGATGGCCTCGGCCTGGCCGCGCTCCTCGGCGTCGATCCCGGGGTACGCTCCTTGCGTATCCACAAACGTGAAGACCGGCCGGCGGAATTTGGCCGCGAGTTGCATCACTCGCAGCGCTTTGCGGTATCCCTCCGGCTTCGGCTGGCCGAAATTGCGTACGACGCGCTGTTTCGTGTCGCGCCCCTTCTGGTGGCCGAGAACGACCACTGGGCGGCCGTGGAATTTCGCGAGCCCGGTGATGATTGCCTTGTCGTCCCCGAAGCCGCGGTCGCCATGGAGCTCAACGAAATCTGTAAAAAGCAGGCGAATAAAATCCAATGTGTAGGGCCGCTGCGGATGCCGCGCGAGCTGCGCTCGTTGCCACGGGCCAAGATGTTCCAGGAACTGTTTTTTCAGCTCGGCGACTTCGCGCCGAAGTCGCTCGAGGTCCTCATCCCCGACCTTTTCAGGAGCGAGCCGCCGCAACTCCTCAACGTCCTTCTCAAGCCGTTCGATCTCTTTCTGGCGACCGCGCTGGCGTTCGGCTGGGTCCAAGGCGTCCCTCTCATCTCTGCTTCGAGCATCCCTCAGTTCACAAGCTCAATGGCTTCGCGACCGCACAACTCTTCCATCGCCGCAAGCAATTCCGGCGCGGGACGCACGCGGTGCTGCGCGTGCAACGTCGCCACGGATCCGTCCGGCGATCGCAGCTCGAAAGCCACGGGGCACGGACCCGGGCAGCCTTCAAGAAGTCCCCGCAAGCGGTCCAGCGTCGCTTCGGTCAATTCCTCAAGGTCCAGGCGCACGCGGAGCAAGGCCGGAGCGCTCCCGGTCAGACTTTCCAGCGTACGCGCCTCAAGAAGCGAGAGCCGGGTCGCTGCTTCTTCCACCTGCACGCGAACTTTCAACAGCAGTGGATTGCCCGTCTTCAAAACACTCTCCAGGCGCGAGAAACTTTCTGGAAAAACTAACAACTCCTGCACGCCGGTCATGTCCTGGAGGGTATAAATCGCCCAACGCTGCCCCCGCCTCGAGCGCATCGGCCGCACCCCCACGATCATGCCCGCCACGGTAATTTCTTCCCGATTGCGGCGCGACTCGATCTCGCCCAGCGGAACTGCCTTCAGTTCCTGCAGCCGAGAAGCGTATTTCGCAAGGGGGTGGCCCGAAACGTAGAAGCTCAACACCGCGTATTCGCTGGCGAGCCGCTCCTCTTCGCTCCAAGGCTCCGCCTCGCGCAGTTCGACGGGGACCGGCGCGGGAGCGGCGGCAACGCCAAAGAGCCCGTGCTGGCCGGATTCGCGGTGCCGCGTGGCACGCTGGACGGCAGCAAGCGCGTCGTCCACGGTCGCGAGTACACACTCCCGAGGACCGAGCGAATCCATAGCGCCGGACTTGATGAGGCTCTCGAATACTCGTTTGTTCAGGAAACGCGAATCGATGCGTTCGCAAAAATCAAACAACGTCCGGAACGCGCCTTTCTCTTGCCGCGTATCGCGGATTGCTTTTGCGGTGTTTTCGCCGACATTCTTGATCGCGGCGAGACCAAAGCGGATCGCTTCACCGACAGGCGTGAAATACAAATCGCTCTCGTTCACGTCCGGAGGAAGCACGGTGATTCCCATGCCGCGCGCCTCATTGATGTACTTCACGACCCTTTCCGTGTTTCCGGTCTCGGAGGTGAGCAGCGCGGCCATAAATTCGACCGGATAATGGCTCTTGAGATAAGCGGTCTGGTAGGCCAGCAGGGCGTAGGCGCAGGAGTGCGACTTGTTGAATCCATAGCCCGCGAATTCCTCCATGAGATCGAAAATGTTTTCGGCTTTTTTATCGGGAATTATGTTCGCCTTGCAGCCTGCGAGAAATTTCTGCCGCTGTGCCGCCATTTCCTCGGCCTTCTTCTTGCCCATGGCCCGGCGGAGAATGTCCGCTTGCCCGAGCGAGAAGCCTGCCAGCCGGCTGGCGATCTGCATGACTTGTTCCTGATACAGGATGACGCCGTAGGTTTCTTCGAGAATGTCCTTGAGCTGCGGGAGTTCGTAGCTGACGCGGGTCTTGCCCTGCTTTCGGTTGATGAAGTCGTCGATCATGCCGCCCTGGATGGGACCGGGCCGGTACAGCGCGTTGAGAGCCGTTAAATCCTCGATACGAGCCGGCTGATAACGGCGGAGGATATCGCGCATGCCGTGCGATTCAAACTGGAAAATGGCCGTCGTGTCGCCGCGCGCGAAAAGCTTGTAGGTATCGGCGTCGTCAAGAGGAAGATTTTCGAGGTCGAGTTGGGTGCCGCGGTTCTGCGCGACCATGCGGACCGCGTCGTGCAGAACCGTGAGCGTGGTGAGCCCCAAAAAGTCCATTTTGAGCAGGCCGATCCGCTCAAGGGCGTTCATGTCGTATTGCGTCGTGATTTCGTCTCGATTCGTCTTATAGAGCGGAACGATTTCCATCAGCGGGCGCGGCGAGATGACCACGCCAGCGGCGTGCGTTGAAGCGTGGCGCGCCAATCCCTCGAGGCGGCGCGCAACAGTCATCAATTCATTCATGCGCTCGTCGCTCTCTACGGCCGCGCGGAGCTGCGCCGATTGCTGGAGGGCTGCTTCCAGCGCGATCTTCAATTCATTGGGGACGAGCTTTGCCAGCCGGTCCACCTCGCCGTAGGGAATGTCCATGGCTCGGCCCACGTCTTTGATCGCAGCCTTGGCCGCCATCGTGCCAAACGTGATGATCTGCGCGACGTTTTCGCGGCCGTATTTCTGGGTCACATACTCGATCACTTCGCCGCGGCGGCGCATGCAGAAGTCGATATCGATATCGGGCAACGAAATCCTCTCCGGGTTGAGGAACCTCTCGAAGATCAAGTCGTATTGAAGCGGATCAACATCGGTGATGCGAAGCGCGTAACTGGCTAGACTGCCGGCCGCGGAGCCCCGGCCCGGCCCGACGGGGACTCCCTGGGATCGCGCATAGCGAATGAAATCCCAGACGACCAGGAAATACCCTTCGAAGCGCATCTTCTGGATCATCTGGATCTCGTGCGTGAGCCGGCGCTCATATTCACTCAGGGGATTTCGCAGCGCCCCCCGCTGCGATAAACGCTCCAGATGGGGCAAGCGCGCGGCAAATCCTTCTCGCACGGCCTTCTCGAAATAGCCACCGGGCGTGTCGCCTGGCGGAACTTTGAATTCTGGAAAGGGGTCGCGAAGTTTTTCGATTTTGACATTGCAGCGTTCGGCAATCGCAAGCGTGCGCGAAAGCGCGTCCGGGAGCTCACGGAAGACCCGCGTCATTTCCGCGGCAGTCTTGAAATAAAATTGGTCGGTCGCAAACTTCATTCGATGAGGGTCGCTGATCGTCTTACCCGTCTGGATGCAAAGAAGCACATCCTGGGCGTGCGCGTCCTCATGGGTCAGGTAATGGCAATCATTGGTAGCCACAAGCGGTATGCCTGATTCCTTTGACAGTCGGAGGAGATCGCGATTGACGGACTTCTCGATGTCGAGGCCTTGATCCTGAATCTCGAGGAAGAAATTGCCCTTTCCGAAGATATCCTGCAAGCGGTACGCGTTTTCCAGAGCTTCGCGGTAGCGGTCTTGTACAACGGCTTCTGTGACCGCGCCGCGCAGACACGCGGAGAGCGCAATCAGGCCGCGACTATGTTTGGAGAGCAACTCATGGTCGATGCGCGGTTTGTAATAAAAGCCCTCGAGAAAGCCGGCGGAAACGAGCTTGATCAAGTTTTGATAGCCCTCGTTCGATTCGCAGAGCAAGAGAAGATGGTTGCTCCCGCGCATGCCGGGCTCGCCGTCTACGCCGTTCTGCGCAACGGGCCCGACCTTCTCGCCACGATCGAACCGGCTCCCCTTGGCCACATAGACCTCGCAGCCAATGATGGGTTTTACGTCGCGCTTGTTAGCTTCGTAGAAGAAATTTGCCGCGGCAAAGAGATTGCCGTGGTCCGTGACAGCCACGGCCGGCATGCCGAGGCGCGATGTGGTGTCGAGAAGTTGGGTGATCTCGCACGCGCCGTCGAGAAGACTGTAATCCGTGTGAACGTGGAGATGAACAAACTGCTGGTGACCCATGGGCCTCGATTCTAAATCTCTCTGAGGAGATTTGCGACCCCGACGGCAATGGGGTGGGGCGAAATCTCCGCGGACAATGAAGGACCAGCACTATCTTTGCTTGGCACTCTTCTTTGCTCCATGCGGGGACGCGCCTTTTGCTCTCACGTGCGCAGGAACGGGCTTTCCCTTGGCGGAATGCGGAGAAATCGGAGCGGCCTTTGCCGCGCGCTGGCTGACGGCGGCCGCTCGCGCCCTGTGCGCAGCTTGCACGGCGGCGCCCCGCTTGGCCGCTGCCTTTCCCGATTTCTTCTTTTTCTCTTCAGCCTTCTTCTTCGGAGGCTCCTTAATGCCGGAAAGTCTACGCAGGATTTTTACGCGATCTTCGTGCGTTTTGCCCTTTCCGGAGAGCTGCGCGGCAAACAACTGTTCGATGACGGCGTCAAACTTCGGTCCCCGGGGCATGCCGATGGACTCCAGCTCGGTGATCGCCGTCGGCAAAGCCGCCCGGACGGGCCGCCATTTCTGAACGTACGCCCGAATTTTGGAGAGAGCCTTCGAATTGGAGGACTCCGCCAAAAGGTACGCCATCTGCTCAAGCGGGAGTTTTTCGAGAAACCGATAGGCATCAATGGGGGCGCTCGCGCGACGGCCCGCGAGTTCCCTCTGCGCCTTCAGCGCTGCGTCCTCGAGATCCAGTATGGCTTCCGCCTCCGCCGAACGGAAACCGAGCTTCGACAGGAGCGAGCTCTGCTCACGGTCCTTGAGCCGCCCAAGAATGGCCAGAGTCATCGCGTTGGCGAGACGTGGCCGTAGCCCCGCCATCAGGAGATCTTCGCGGACTTTCGTGAGCCGCGCGATGGCGTCGTAGTCGGGATGTTTTTTGGCAAGGAGGGGATGGAGCGCGTCAAGGATTTCGTGATTCTCCAAAGCCTTCAGGACCGGCGCAGGGCGCTCCTCGCGCGCGAGATTGCGAAGTTCCTCGCCCGCATCTTCGGGCGCAATCGTATGCTGGAGGTCCCGCTCGAGGGCGAGAGCAAACCATTCCTGTGTGCGCGGTTCCAGTTTGAAGCCCATGCGGGAGGCATAGCGCACGGCGCGCAACAAGCGAACCGGCTGATTCGTGAAACTGTGTATCGAAAGCGCGCGCACCTCGCCACGCTCGACATCGGAAAGGCCGTTCGTGGGATCGAGCAGCAGACCGCGCGAGGCCGGATTCAAAGAGATGGCGATGGCGTTCAAAGAGAAGTCGCGCCGGCGCAAATCCTCCATAATCGTAGACCAGCGGATTTCGGGGCGCGTGCCCGGCCGGACGTAGTAATCGTCGCGCGCGGCGGCGATGCTGCCGTCGCAATCTCCGGCGAAGATGATCTCAACGTGCCGCGTCTTCTCGTCCTCGAAAACGATCTGTGCGCCGCCCTTCTCGAGCTCACGGGCGACCTTCGAGGGATTGCCCTCAATCGTGAAATCGAGGTCGCGGAGGGACGCACCGGTGATCAGGTCGCGCACCGTGCCGCCGGTCAGATAGACATTGAAGCCCAGGGCCGCGGCCAGCTCCTGGACACGGAGCATGGCGGCGCGCTGTTCCGGCGAGAGCCGGCTTTCGAGCAAAAACATGTAGTCGGGCATTGCGCTCCTCACGTCACGGCTCTGCAGCCCAGCCAGCCTGTTGCAGGGCCGAGTAGGTTCCCGGGGTGCCGCGCTACGCGCGCGGGTGATGCGCTTTGTAAATCTGCTTCAAGCGTTCTTCGACGACGTGCGTATAGATCTGCGTCGTCGAAATGTCCGCATGGCCCAGCATGAGCTGGACGGAGCGCAAATCGGCGCCGCGCTCCAGCAGATGCGTGGCAAAACTGTGCCGCAGCATGTGCGGCGTGAGCGCCACGCGCAAACCTGCGCGCCGTCCATAGGCCGACAAAATCTTCCAGACGCCGACACGACTGAGCGGACCGCCGCGGCAATTGACAAAAAGCGATGTACCGCCCGAGCGCGACTTGCCGAGAAGATTGGGGCGCGCTTCACGCAAGTACTTTTCCACGACGTGAAGGGCCTTGCGTCCAACCGGAACAATACGCTCCTTGTCGCCTTTCCCAATACAGCGGACGCAGCCAACCTTGGCATCCAAATCTGCAACCTGCAAGCCGATGAGTTCGGAAACGCGCAGACCGGTGGAATAAAGGACTTCGAGCATGGCGCGGTTGCGCAGACCGAGCGCCGTCGAGGAATCGGGTTGCTCCAGAAGCCGCTCGACCTCTTCGAGTTTCAAGTAGCCCGGCAGCGAGCGCCTGATCTTCGGTGACTCCAGATTGACCGACGGATCCGCGGAGATGAGTTCCTGCATCTGAGCGAAGCGGAAGAAATTCCGCAGAGTGACAAGATGACGGGCGACCGTCCGGCTTTCGAGTTTCTGGCGATAGAGACCGGCGAGGAAATCCACCAGATCGTCGGGGCCGATTTTTTCCAGGGCCAGCTTGCGCTTTTGGATGAAGGCTTCAAATTTCTGCAAATCGCGCCGGTAAGCCGAGACGGTATTCGCCGACAAGCCTTTTTCGACCCGAACATGCGTCAAGAACGAGGAGATGGCCGCTCGTAATTCCATTACGGCTCCAGATATCGCGGCGTTCCGGCCGGGCGCCGCCGAACAGCTATGCCATAAACCTCTTCGATCTCATGACAACGGAAGAGCCACGCAAGAACTAAGTAGAGAACCGTGGCTCCCACGATGAGAGCAGTAAATACCGAAAGCTGCACCAAAAAACGGGAGTGCAGGCTGAATTGCGTATAGCGCATGCCCAGCCAGCACGCCACCCCCATGATGGCCGAGCAAAGACCGATCCGAGCAAACGAAGTGAGAATCTCCATGGTACCCATCCGGCCGTAGCGCAGACGGAAAATCAAGAAGAGTGCGAAAAAATCGAAATAGCCGGCGAGCGCGGTCGCCAGGGCCGGGCTGCCATTCTGAAACGTGCGAAAGAAAAAGACCAAGAAGACGGTGTTTAAGACGATGTTAAGTACCAAAGACATGGAAGCGACAATGACCGGGGTTTTGGTGTCCTGGGTGGAATAGAAGGCCGGAACGATCAGTTTAACGGCGGCGAACGCCGGCAAGCCGACAGAGTAATAAAGCAGGGCACGTGCGGTGAGGCGGGTTGATTCGGCGACGAATTGACCGTGCTGGAAGAGCACCCGGATGATCGGCTCGCGCATAATCATCAGCCCCAGGGCCGCAGGCACAGCGATGAAGGACACGATGCGGACGGAAAAAGCGAGCGTGCGCTTGAGCGTGTCGTACTCGCCTGCCGCCGCCTGGTGGGACATCATTGGCAGAATCGCCGTCGCGACGGCGATAGCGTAGCCGCCAAGGGCGAGCTCCATGACACGATCGGCCACATAGAGCGACGTCAGGCTGCCGCGAGGCATCTTGGCTGCATTCGCGAAAATGGTGTCCACGAAAAAGTTGATCTGCACGATGCCAATTCCGAAAAATCGCGGAATCATCAGCCGCGCGACCGAGCGAATACCCGGGTGCCGGAAGGAAACGCCGAAAGTGAAGCGCATACCCCTCTGCACCAGCAGGGGCACCTGAATCAGGAACTGGAGAGCACCACCAACGAGCACGCCGACAGCAAGAGAGACTGCCGGGTCTTTGAAGTACCGCCAGACAGCCCCGATTGAAAAAAGGATGATCGAGAGGTTCAGGAAAACGGGCGTCGCCGCAGGAAGGCCGAAAACGTGGAAGCAATTCAGAATACCCATGGCGAGCGCGGCCAAGCAGATGAAGAACAAATACGGGAAGATGATCCGGTTCAGGTAAACGGCCTGGTCCCATTGCACACCTTTGCCGGAGGAAATGGTAAAAAGATGAACCACGGCAGGCGAGAAAACCATTCCCATAACGGTGAGGACGGCGAGGACGAGCGCCAGCGTCCAGAAAAGACGGTTGGCGAAATCCCACACTTCTTCTCGAGACTTTTCGCGCATGTAGGTAGTGAAGACAGGAATGAAGGAAGGGGTCATCGAGCCTTCGCCGACAAGGCGGCGGAAGAGGTTCGGAATGCGGTAGGCGAGAACGAAAGAATCGGCGGCGAGAGAAGTACCGAGGAGGACTAGAATGCGCTGGTCACGTAGATAGCCGAGAACGCGACTGACAATCGTGACCAGGGAAATAATCGATGCGGATTTAAGGATCTGCCTTTTTTCAGTCAAAGGGCGGCGCTCCAGTGGCCTAACCCTAATGAAAACAATGAGTTGACAGGCAAACGGTGCTTAACATAACATACTCGTCTGAAATAGGCAAATTCGGTAAGCTTCTGGGCCGAGACTCGCGACACCTTGAAAACTCGCTCCCCAGCCTCGACTCACAAAAAGGTCATCATCGTCCTTTCTGATAAACGGCCACTGCGCGGCTACTTAAACCCCTCGCGGCTGGGGCAGATCGACCCTGTCGACCTGCTGACTCTGGACGGCGAACACGAAACCATTCCGCTCGAGAAGATCCGATCCATCTATTTCGTGCGCGACCTCAGCGGCGAGTTCGAGCCGGAACGCAAAGCCTTTCTCAGCCGGCCAAAACTGGACGGGCTCTGGGTGCGCCTGCGGTACAAGGATAATGAGACGCTCGAGGGCGTGGTGCCAAATGACTTGCTCACACTGCTGGACAACGGCCTGCAACTCACTCCGCCGGACCTCAATTCGAATTCGGACCACATCTTCGTGCCCCGAGCCGCGCTTTCGGAACTGACCGTTCTCGGCGTGGTCGGAATTGCGCGGCGCAAACCCGCGGCTGCAGCGGCTGGCCAGCCGCTGCTCTTCAACGAATAGGCCTTCTGTACTTCCCCGCCAGGCCTGTGCGAGACTCGCTGTGAATTGAAGGAGCCGCGTCTATGAAGCTGGAAGAGATTGCCGCGAGGTTGGACTGTCGGGTGGAAGGACCGCCGGAGCTGGAGATTTCCGGGGTGGCCGGAATCGAATATGCGGGCGCCGGACATCTGACGTTTCTCGCAAATCGCAAATATTTTCATCTCCTGGGGACGACGCGCGCTTCGGCGATTCTGATTGAGGACGGCATCGCCATCGAGCGTGGGGCTGGGAGCCGCCCCCTGGCGGCGCTGCGCACGCCGAATCCGTACCTCGCTTTTGCCGGAGCGCTTGAGTTGTTTTACCAGCCGCCAGGCTACGCTCCAGGCGTGCATCCGAGTGCAGTGGTCGCGAAAACGGCACAGATCGGCGGAGGCGCGCACATCGGGCCGTATTGCTTCGTGGACGATGACGTCGCGATCGGGGAAAACGCGGTGTTGCACAGCTTTGTGACTATCTATCGAGGAGCCCAGATCGGTGACGCGTTTTTTGCCCATGCGCATGTGGTGGTGCGCGAACATTGCCGTATCGGCAGCCGCGTCACGCTCCAAAACGGCGCCGTGATTGGCGGGGATGGGTTCGGGTTTGCCAGGCGAGGCGATGGAAGCTGGCAAAAGATGGTGCAGTCCGGTCCAGCGGTGCTCGAGGACGACGTTGAAGTGCAGGCCAACGCGTGCGTGGACCGGGCGACGGTGGGCGAAACGCGAATTGCACGCGGCGCGAAGCTGGACGATTTGGTGCTCGTGGGACACGCTTCCCAGGTGGGCGAGGATACGCTGCTTTGCGGGCAGGTGGGACTGGCCGGCTCTACCAAAGTGGGGCGCGGATGCATTCTGGCCGGGCAAGTGGGATCGGCGGGACATCTGAGCATTGGCGATGGGACCGTGATTACCGCGCAGAGCGGAGTGCCGAACGACGTTCCGCCGCGGGCGATGTATTCCGGTTATCCGGCAGTCGAGAATCGCCAGTGGTTGAAGACCATGGCCGCGCTCAATCGGCTTCCCGAATTGCAGCGGCGCGTGCGCGAGTTGGAAGAGGAAATGGAGCGCCTGCGAAAGACCTAGTGCCGTTCCAACTTGTTGAGGCAAAGTCCCCGCATGGAGCCCGCCGGAAATGGGGTTGTTTTCCACGTGCGAGTCTAGCGGAAAACAGTTGGAACGGTACTAGCAGTGACTGCTCACGCAGGCGAAGTGTGCGTCGCGGCCAGATCCGCGGGACGCTGGTCGGCTGGAAGAGCTGCTGCCAACGCGGCGCGAACGAGCGCATTGAGTTCATCGCGCCGTTCAAAGGTGTAGCACGAAGCGTCGATCGGCGGGCAGAAGCGGACCACGATCTCGCCCGGCCGGATGCGGAGCGAACGTTTCCGCATCACATGGTGAGCGCCGGAACATGCGATCGGCACGATCGCTACGCCGGCGTTTATCGCCATCACAACCGCTCCCTTTTTGAAAGCCTGAAGCCTGCCGTCTGGACTGCGCGTCCCCTCTGGATAAACAAGGAATGAGGTGCCGTTGCGCAGTGCCTGCGCGGTGGACTCGAGGCTCGCCATGGCAGATTCGTGATCCGAGCGATCGACGGGAACGAAACCGGCTAAAGCGAACGCCTGACCAACAATCGGTATTTTGAGCAGAGATTTCTTGAGAAGGATGGCGACGCGCCGCGGGATCGAGCCGACGACAGCGGGCGCATCGGCGGAACTCGTGTGATTGGCCACGAAAAGGCAAGGGCCGGGCGGGATGTGCTCGAGACCTTCCACGCGGATCTTCACTCCCACGGCCCGCACTGCAAACATGACTCCGCCGACGCCCACGCGATAGATCAGATCGGCGTCGCGGACCGCGAGGGAATAGAGCAAGAGCGGTGGGCCAAGCAGAAGCGTGTAGAGAGTGAGGAAAACGGCGACGAATAGCGTGCGGAGCATCGTCCTACAGAACTCTCTCGAATCATGAAGTGTGCGTCAAGAGGAAGATGCCGACTTAGTGCGCGTTTTCTGATCCGGAGGTTCCGCGGAGAAGCCCGTAGCGAATGCGATTTGCCTTTTCGCCGACCGCGGAGGATTCCACGACCTGCCAGAGTGTCTCCTTCACTTCTCCCAGTGGAAATTCGAGCGACTGTTCCTTGTCCTCGCGGCGGAGACGAAGCCGGAGTTTGTCGCCGGGTTTCTGTTCGCGCAACCAGCGCTCGAGGCGGCGTGGCACATCTCCATCGTTCCACCGAAGTATGAGGTCGCCTTCGCGGAGACCTGAGCGGGCCGCTTCGCCGTCCGGGTCGATGCTGACGACGCGCCAATCGCCTGTGGGCGTGCGTTCGAGCGAGAAACCCGGAACGGCGCGACTGCGCGTGGCGGAGCGCAACTCGAGGCCGGCGAGAGGAAGAACCTGGTTGTAAGGGAGAGGCTCGGCGCCAGCGACATAGCGGCGGAAGAAATCCTCGAAGGAAGTATCGGCGGCTCTTTCAGCCATTAGACGAACGTCAAGGCTGTCGCGATAGAAACGGCCTTTGGCCGCAAATTCGCGGTTCATGAGGCGGAGCACATCGTCGAGGCTGGCGTTGTTGTTGGTGTGGTCGCGGATCAGGATGTCGAGAAGGAGGCCAAGAAGCTGGCCTTTCGTGTAGTAGGAAACGCTGTGGTCCGGCCGGTTGTAGAGGGGATATTTCTCAAGCCAGGCATCGAGGCTGGACTGTTCGGCGCTTTGCCAATGCTCGGCGGGCCGTGCCTCAAGCTCGGTGATCTGGTCGGAGAGGTCCTCGTAAAACTGCTGCTTCGTCCAGAGGCCAGTCCGGACAAGGGCATAGGCGCCGTACGTGTTCGTGACCCCCTCGGCGAACCAGAGCGCGCGAGTGTATTGCTCTTTCGTGTAGTCCACAGGTTCGAGAGTCGCGGGGCGGATGCGCTTGACATTCCAGAGATGGAAGAACTCGTGAGCAGCGACGCCGGGGAGAAAATCATCCGAGGGAACAGAGACGGCCGTTGAATTTACGTGTTCCATGCCGCCGCCTGCGCCGTAGGCGGCTTTCCCGATGTGGATGATGAAAGTGTAGTGATCGAACGGAGCACCATCCATCAGCTTGATTTCGTAGGCGCAGATTCGGCGCAAGACATCGCTTACGCGATCTCGCCTCCAATTGTCGCCGTGGATGATCACGCGGACTTCGGCTGCATCCTGGGTGAGAGTAAACTCTTCAAACTTGCCGACCTCGATCGGGGCGTCGGCGAGGTCGTCGTAACTCCTGGCGTCGAAACCAAAATTGCGCGCGCCGCCCATCGATTCAAGCATTGTGAGAGATGCGCTTGCCGCCTGCCAGGCATCGGGAATCTCAGGCAAGGATAGGTGAACAGCTTCCGCCCGGCGGTTCGGGACGTACATCAGAATCATCGCGGGGTTGATGAAGGCGTGGTCTTTGTTAAGCTGAGTGCCGAAAGGACCGGGTTCGTCCCAGTAGGTGTCGTAGCGGACCGTGACTGTTCCGCTTCCCGTGATGCCCCAGGTCTGTTTGTCGAGCTTCTCGATGCGCGCAGGTTGCTCGCCGATAAAGGCCTCGAGTCGCTCGTCGTGGCTCGAGAAGTCACGGATTTGATAAAGGGCGTTCCAAGCGG
>QHYP01000051.1:22028-33910 GCA_003224195.1 Acidobacteriota bacterium
ACGTGCATGACGACGTGGAAAATGTGCTTCTCCGGGTGATCGAGCGAGACCTCATAGCGAATCGTTCCTCGGGAGGCCGGCGGGAAGCCGAGCAAGAGCAGAAACAGAAAGAGTTTTCCCTGCGGGAACTGGGGCCGAGCGCGGAATGAAATCACTGGGCGCGCGCCTCGGTGCGTTGCGGAACGCGTTGCCCCAGTTTCTTCAGCAGCTTGTCACAAAGACCATCGAAACTCCCGTTGGACATAATAAGGAGCAGATCACCGTGCTGCGCCTCGTCGGCGAGGAACTCGGCGATTGCGTTGGCGCTCGGAAGCACGCGCGCGTCCTTGCCGAGTTTGCGCACGCCTTCGGCCACAAATTCAGGATCGAGGCGATTGTCATCGCCGAGCTGTTGCGCGCGAAAAACGCCCCCTAAAACGACGCGGTCGGCGAGGGCCAATGACTTTGGCAGAGCTTCCTGAAAGACCCGGCGGCGCATGGAATTGGACCGCGGCTCAACCACCGCCCAGAGCCGCCGGCCAGGCCAGCGCGAGCGCGCGGCTTCCAGCGTCGCGCGGACGGCGGTCGGATGGTGCGCAAAATCGTCTACGACCAGGATGCCGCCGAACTCGCCTTTCACGTCCATGCGCCGGCGCACGCTGCGGAAACTTTCAAGGGCACGCGCGATGGATTCAGCAGGAATTCCGCGGCCGTGGGCGATGGCGACGGCAGCGAGCGCGTTGAGGACATTGTGACGGCCCGCGCCCGGCAGCGCAAATTCGCCGAATTCCCTGCCCTTATATGCGACACGAAAACGCAGCAGTTCGCCTTCGATGGTCAAATCGCCGGCAAGCCAATCATTGCCTTCGCGAAAACCGTACGTTTCGACTGGACAGAATGCCTTCTCCACAGCGCGGCGGATGGCCGGGCCGGACTCTTCGACGTCGCCCCAGGCGATGACGCGGCCCCGGCGCGGCACGAGATTCACGAGACGCTTGAAGGCGAGCTCGTAGGAAGGGAAGTCGGCGTAGATGTCCGCGTGGTCGTATTCGAGCGAAGTGAGAATGAGGTCATCGGGATGATAGTGGAAGAATTTAGGCCCGCGGTCCCAGAAAGCAGTCTCATACTCATCGCCTTCGAGAATGAATTCCTCACCGCCGCCGAGGCCGTAGCTTTTGCCAAAGTTTTCGGCTATACCGCCAACGAGGAAGTTCGG
The DNA here is from genome assembly GCA_003224195.1 of Acidobacteriota bacterium. Classification (GTDB taxonomy): domain Bacteria; phylum Acidobacteriota; class Terriglobia; order Acidiferrales; family UBA7541; genus Acidiferrum. Next base: position 23,224 of record QHYP01000051.1, read on the forward strand.
CCGCTTCCCCGCAGCGTGAAAAATCCAGGCGAGCATGGCTGTCGTCGTGGTTTTCCCGTGGGTGCCGCTGACAACGATGGAGTGGCGTCCAGGGAGGAAAAATTCCTCCAATATCTCCGGAAGGGAATCCGCCGGTCAAGCACTTCTTCCAGCTCGGGATTTCCGCGGGCGATGATGTTGCCGACCACAATAAGATCGGGCGCGGGATCGAGATGCGCGGCATCGAACGAGGGAAAGAAAGGGATGCCAAGACCTTCCAGCAGCGTGGAAGCTGGCGGGTACACGCCGGAATCGGAACCGGTGACGCGGAAGCCGCTCTCGCGCAGCATGCCGGCAAGAGGCGCCATCGCCGAGCCGCCAATTCCGATTACGTGAACGTGTTTGCCGCCGCTCATGGGATGACCGCCGGTTCAAGCAGTTCCAAAGTTCCCGCACCTTGCGCAATTAGACGCGCGCGCACGCCCAAAGGGATGGTCAGAATCGGCCGGCGCGTGTGACCGATGGGAGCGCCCCATACGACGGGCACGCGAAGGGGATCGAGAATGCGTCGGCACACATCGGCGACGCTCCAGCTTCCGGCGACGGGCGGATCGCAATCGGGGAAATCGCCGAGCAGGATTCCCCGCACGCCATCCAGCTTACCGGCTTGCCGGAAATGCATCAGAGCTCGATCAACTTGCCACGGCTTCATCGCGCGATCTTCCAAAACCAAGATGCTCTCTTCCGTATTCAACTCCCAAGGCGTTCCCAGCGACGTCTCGAGAAGGGTGAGACACCCGCCAAGGACTCGACCCTCGGCCTCGCCCGCCACCATCGCCTCACCCGACAGGTCGAGCGGCCAGCCGGCCTGCGTTTCCGTGAGTGCGCGGAGAAACGACGCCTCGTCGTACCCGCCAGGGGCTCCGGCGCCTGCGTCCAGCCCGGACGCGACCATCGGAGCGTAAAAGGATACCCAGCGCGCACGTCGCCATAGGAAAATCTGAATCGTCGTGATGTCGCTGAAGCCGACAAGGCACTTTGGGCTCGTCAGGTCGTCCGTGGCAAATCCATCCAGGAGGTAGTTCGAGCCATAGCCGCCGCGGAGAGCGATCAGGCTGTCAACGGCGGGTTCCGCGCAGAGCCGGGACAATTCATCGCGACGCTTCTCCGTCGAGGCGGCGAAATAGCCCTCCGTAGCGACCGCCGTGGGAGACTGCACGACAAACCCGAGACGTCTCAGCTCGGCGAGTCCCGCTTGCGTTCTGATTCCATCCGCCGGAGAGGCGGGAGCAAAAACCGCAACGCGCGAACCAGCGTGCAAGGCGCGTGGCTTCCGCGGCCGCACCGATCGCGCCTCCGATAGAGTGCGCCGAGGATCCGTGCTCATTCGTGGTGGCCTTCCAGGGGAACAACTTCGCTCACCACACCCGGCCGGTTCAGGCGGTTGAGAATGGCTTCTTCCTGGCTGTAGCTGACGTCCGCGTCGAACTCGACAACCGATTTCTCGCCCACCATCGAAACACTGAAATGCTGCATCTTGACCTTCAGCTCGGAGAGCAGGCGCTGAATCTCCATCATTACGTTCTCAGCGTGGCTCGTGGTGAACCGAAAGACTCTCATGCGGCACTTCAGGTTGAAGCGCTGGGCAAACCATCCAAGAACCACGAGACCGAACAGCACCAGAAGCGTCGCGAAGGCTGCGACTTTGAAGAGCCCCCCGCCCGCGGCCATTCCGATGGCAGCCTCGACAAAAATCGTGGCAGCTGTGGTCAGCCCGACAACACTCCCGCTCTCGCGCAAAATCGCGCCGGCACCAAGAAAGCCGATTCCCTGCACGATATTCGAGGCGATTCGCGTGCTTCCTGTGTCGCCGAACTGGCGGGCAATCTCGTTAGAAAGAATGGTGAAAAGTGCGGCACCGAGGCACACGAAAAGACTGGTGCGCATGCCGGCCGGACGGCGGCGGATATCGCGCTCGACGCCGATGGCGGCGCCGAGCGCGGCCGCCACGGCCAACCGCAGAAGGATTTCGCGCACAGGAATCATGGTCATTCGCTTCGAGCCGCCGGGATGAGCGCGATTCTACTATCTAGAGCCTAAATTGGGTCAGTTTTGCGAAGTGGCGCGCCCTAGCGGTAATCTCACGCATCTTGAGAGTGCGCAGCCGCTCGAGACCAAAGCATTCGACGGCGAAGCTCCCCATCACGGAACCATAGACCATCGCCCGGCGCAACGCGGAATCGCCGTGCTTGCCCCACCTGGCGAGATAGCCCATGAAGCCTCCGGCAAAGCTGTCCCCCGCGCCCGTCGGATCGTGGGGCTCCTCGAGGGGAAATGCTGGAACGCAAAAAACGCCGCTGCGGCCCACCATCATCGCGCCGTATTCCCCGCGCTTCACGACGAGTATGGATGGCCCCATTTTGAAAATGTGCCGAGCGGCGCGGAGGAGATTGTGTTCATTGGAGAGTTGGCGCGTCTCCGCGTCGTTGATCATCAAAATGTCGACGTGGCGAAGTGTTTCCCGCAGCTCGCTATTGGTACGCGCGATCCAGTAATTCATTGTATCCAGCGCGGCGAGCTTCGGCTTGCCTTTGACTTGTTGGAGTACAGAACGCTGAAGGTCCGGCGCAATGTTTGCGAGAAACACGTGCTTTGCTGCGCGGTACTTTTCGGGCAGCCGTGGGCGAAATTGCGCGAAAACGTTCAACTCCGTGGCCAGAGTGACGCGCTCATTGAGATTTTCCGAGTAGCGGCCGGCCCAGAAGAAGGTTTTTCCTGGAGCGCGTTCGAGGCCGTCCAGGTCAATGTGCCGACCGCGAAAAATCTCGGCATCTCGCTCGGTAAAGTCATCCCCGACGATTGCCACGAGATTTACAGGCGCGAAAAAACTTGCCGCCACGGCGAAGTATGTGGCGGCCCCGCCTAGCGCCCGCTCCACTTTTCCATAGGGGCTTTCCAGGGAATCGAACGCGACGGACCCGACGACGAGAAGAGACACGCAACCTCCCTAGCTGATGTACTTGCCGATGATGGCGGCGAGGCGCTTTTTCGTGGCCGCGGGAACAACCTTCGGATCCGTGATCATCGCGTGCTTGAGGGCTGCGCCGCATTTGCAGCTCCGCTGGACCGGAATCGTGCGCACGGCTTCGCGCACCATCCGGTGGGCGTTCTCGGCGTTCTTGTTGAGGTTCGCCATGATCTGCTCGACCGTGACCGCGGCGTGCTCGGGGTGCCAACAATCGTAGTCGGTGATCATGGCTGCCGAGGCGTAACAGATTTCGGCTTCGCGAGCCAGCTTTGCCTCGGTGACGTTGGTCATGCCGATCACTTCAAACCGCAGCTGGCGATGGACGTGCGCCTCGGCGAGCGTGGAGAATTGCGGCCCTTCGATGCAGACGTACGTGCCGCCGCGATGAACTTTGACGCTGGACCGCTCACACGCATCAGCAAGAATGCTCGAGAGCTGGGCGCAGGTGGGCTTATCGAAACCAACGTGGGCGACCAGTCCATTCCCAAAAAACGTGGAGATGCGGTGATTGGTGCGGTCGAAGAATTGATCCGGAATGAGGAACTCCAGCGGCCGCAATTCTTCCTGAAGCGAACCGACGGCGCTGACGGAGATGATCCGCTCGACGCCGAGAAGTTTCATTGCGTAGATGTTGGCCCGAAAGTTGATCTCCGTCGGAAGAATGCGATGGCCGCGCCCGTGGCGCGCGAGGAACGCTATTCGTTTTCCTTCAAGCGTGCCGAGAACCATTGTGTCCGACGGATCCCCAAACGGTGTCCGAATGCGGAGCTCGCGGACGTCGTTCAGTCCAGGCATCGAGTACAGCCCGCTCCCGCCAATGATTCCGATTTGCGCTTGCAGATTTCCCCGTGCGCTCTTTGGCTTTTTTGTTTTCACGGCAGGCATTCCCATTCTCCGAGTGAATTATGAATCCAGAGAAACCGGTTCGAATTCGATTTTGCCGGCGCGCTCGTGCAAAGTGGCCGCGGCGTGTTCGGGATCGTGGCCAAAAACAACAATCCAACCGCGGCGCACGATTTCCGCGACCCACTTTCTCTTGGTCTCCAGGGTCTTGACCGGATACAGATCGTAACCCATGATCCAAGTCAACGGCAGATGGTGGCGTGTGGGGATAAGATCAGCCGCAAAAAACAGGCTTTGTCCGCCGCCCGCAACGATTACCGCCTGGATGCTTTTGTTGTGTCCCGGAATTCCGACGACGCACACGCCCGGCAGAATTTGCGCGTCTCCCGAGAGGAGTTGCCACTGCCCGGCTTCCGTGATGGGAGTCCAGTCCGCACTCACGTAACTCGCGCGGTCGCGCTCCGTGGGCTGCATGGCGTGCTCGAGTTCTGCGCCCTGCACAACGTATCGGGCATTCGGGAAGGAAGGAACGATTCGGCCGTTATCCGCGCGTGTATTTCCCCCCGCGTGGTCGAAGTGGAGATGGGTGTTTATGACCAGATCGATCTGCGCGTCCGCAATGCCTTTCGCCGCCAGCGCCCCCTGCAGCGGATCGTTCTCGGAAAAACCATAAATCTGGCGCCGCTTCGCATCCCATTTGGCGCCACCGCCGGCCTCGACGAGGATGGCTCTACCGCCAGCGCGAATTAAAAGTACGTTCATCGCCAAACGGATGCGGTTACGCTCGTCCGCCGGCGCCACGCGCTCCCAGAGCGGCTTCGGCACGACGCCGAACATTGCGCCGCCATCGAGCCAGAATGTTCCCGCGCGAAGGATTTCAACCTCGATCTCGCCGAATCTCATTTGTGTTTGGATCGGCCGGAAAGACCGCTTCTTGCGAGGATTTCGCCGACAGCGGCGAAGGGATCCTTCTTTCGGTTCGCGACGTCGGCGGCGAGTTCGTCCAACAGCTTTTCGCCCGCTGCGCCGTCCAGGGCGCGCTCCAGCAATTGCGCCTGGAGCATCTCGATCAGGCGCTGCTTCCAGTGCTCGGCGCGTTTGTGCCGCCGCTCTTCGCTTGTCTCGAAATGCTTGCGGAATTCAGTAACCGTCTCGGCCAACGCGTCGATGCCTTTGGCCTCTGTGGCCACGGTACGGACAACGGTCGGTTGCCAGCCATCACGCGGCGCAACGAGCGAGAGCATTGCGAGGAGTTGCTGTTCGAGGCGATCCGCGCCTTCGCGGTCGGCCTTGTTGAGAACAAAAATGTCGCCGATTTCCATCAGGCCAGCTTTCATGCTCTGAATGTCGTCGCCGAGGCCCGGCACCAGGACAACGAGAACACAGTCGGCGAGCCGCACGATGTCCACTTCGTCTTGTCCGACGCCAACCGTTTCGATCAGGATTTGCTGTTTGCCAGCCGCGTCGAGAAGCAAAGCAACCTCAGCAGTTGCACGGGCGAGACCCCCGAGGAAACCGCGTGTGGCCATCGAACGAATGAAGATCCCTGCGTCGCCGGCGTGGCCTTGCATGCGGATGCGGTCTCCGAGGATCGCCCCGCCGCTGAACGGGCTCGTGGGATCGACGGCAATTATGCCGACAGGCTCTTCCTGTTGGCGGTAAACGGCGGCGAGACGATCAACGAGCGTGCTCTTCCCCGTACCGGGAGCGCCCGTGACGCCCGTCAGATAAGCGCGGCCCGTCGAAGGAAATAATCGTCGAAGCAGTTCTTCCGCGTCCGGCTGGCGATTCTCGATGGCAGTGATGGCGCGCGAGACAGCGCGAACGTCGCCGCTGCGGACCTGCTCCGCCCACTGCTGCATTCTTTGAGCGGCCAATTCAACCGGGGAAGCCATACCAATCCTGCTCACGCAAGCTGGCTCCAGAAAGCATCGACCTATTATTTCTTGCCCAGGAGCTGGCGGGCAATGACGAGTTTTTGGATTTCGCTGGTGCCTTCGCCGATGGTGCAGAGTTTCACATCGCGGTAATACTTCTCCACAGGGTAGTCCTTGATAAAACCGTAGCCGCCGTGAATCTGCACGGCTTCGTTCGCGACGCGGACGGCGATTTCGCTGGCGAAGAGTTTCGCCATGCTCGATTCGCGCGTGAAGCGCGCGTCCTTGCGATCAGCCAGCCACGCGGCTTGATAGACCAGTAGGCGCGCAGCTTCGATCTGTGTCGCCATGTCAGCCAGCTTGAATTGGATGGCCTGGAATTCGCCGATGGTCTTGCCAAACTGCTTGCGTTGCTTGGCGTAGCGCGTTGCGGCTTCGAACGCGCCCTGAGCCATCCCGAGAGCAAGCGCGGCAATTGAAATCCGGCCTCCGTCGAGAATTTGCAGACTGTTGATGAAGCCTTCGCCTTCTTGTCCAAGGAGATTCTCGCCGGGAACGCTGCAATCGCTGAAGATCACTTCGGAAGTGTCGCTGGCCCGCATGCCCAGCTTATTTTCTTTCTTGCCCGGCCGAAAGCCGGCCATGCCCTTTTCGAGTATGAGTGCGGAAATGCCATGGGAGACCCGTTCCCTGTTGGTGACGGCCATGGCGACGCAAACGTCGGCGTAGCGACCGTTCGTGGTGAACGTTTTTGCGGTGCGCGTGCCGCCCGCGTCGGAGCCTGCTTCGGGCTCGGTGAGCGACCAGGCCCCGATATTTTTGCCCTGTGCCAGAGGAACGAGGAACTTCTGCTTTTGCGCATCGGTACCGAACTTGTAGATGTGATTTGAGCAGAGCGAATTGTGCGCGGCAACAATCAAGCCGACCGAGCCGTCCACCCGCGCCAACTCCTCGATCGCGATGGAGTATTCGATGTAGCCAAGGCCGGCGCCACCGTATTTCTCCGGGAAGATGACGCCGAGAAGCCCCATTTCGGCGAGCCTGGGCATGATCTCCACGGGGAAGTGTGAAGCTTCATCCCACTCCATGACGTGCGGCGCGATTTCGCCTTCGGCAAATTCGCGGACGCTGCGGCGGAGTTGTTGCTGCTCGTCGGTGAAGGAAAATTCCAAGGAACGTCCGGCCTATAGGAATCGGAAATACTTGGTCACAGTTTGATTTATATCACAGCGTGACTGCACCGGTGGGAGGGACCTGCTGGACAATTCCCCTACGAAACAACACTTTCAAGGGCACGAACAGCGTGGTCCACGCCAGCGCGGCCGACGTCACAGTGAGTGACGAAGCGGACCAGGTAGCGATCCGTGTCCAGCGCCCAAATGCCGTGCGGACGGAGCTTCTCGCAGACTTCTGCAGCCGTTATGCCCGACTTTTCGCAACGAAAAATGACGATGTTTGTGCACACACTCGCCGCAGAGATTTCTAGACCGCGAATCCGGCTGATTCCCTCCGCGAGCAGGCGCGCATTCGCATGGTCTTCGTGAAGACGTGCAGGCGATTTTTACAGCGCGACGAGACCCGCCGCGGCGATCACTCCGGCCTGGCGCATTCCGCCGCCGAACATTTTCCTGTAGACGCGCGCCTTCTCGATGAAAGGGGCCGAGCCAACGATGAGCGAGCCGACCGGCGCGCCTAGCCCCTTCGAGAGGCAAAACATAACGGAATCCACCTGACGCGTCATCTTGTCCACACTCTCGCCCAACGCGGCAGCGGCATTGAAAATGCGCGCGCCATCGAGGTGCACTTTTAGCCCGGCGTCGTGTGCGCCACCGCAGATCTCCGCGACAACGCTCGTGGGATAGAGCGTTCCGCCGGCCATATTGTGCGTGTTTTCAAGGCAGACTAACGCGGTCTGCGAGTCGTAATAGATTTTCGGACGGATCACCGCCTCAATCTGTTTCCACGAGAGGATGCCGTCCGGGGAACTTGCGATCCGGGGCATGCACCCTGCGATCGCGGACATCGACGCCAGCTCGTAGAGATTGACGTGACTGCGTTCTTCGCAGATCACTTCGTTGCCGTGGCGCGTCCAGACTTTGATCGAGATGAGATTGCCCATGCAGCCGGAGGGCACGAAGAGCGCAGCCTCTTTGCCGAAGATTTCAGCGGCGCGCCGCTCAAGTTTGTTGACCGTCGGATCTTCAAGATATACGTCGTCGCCCACTTCAGCTTCGGCCATGGCGCGGCGCATTTCCGGCGTTGGGCGCGTGACCGTGTCGCTGCGAAGATCTACGATTTCGTCGAGCGGCTTGGAAACAGGCCGCTCGCTTTCTATGTCTGCTCGGGATTCGACGCTTCTCACGGAAACCAGCCTATCCAGAGACTCAGCGAAGCAATTCGACGAAGACCTCGTTTGAAATGCTTAGACGCGTCGGGGCAAGCCGCACTGTCGTGCCTTCGCGTTCCACCAAACCCGCGCCTGCCAGTGCATCAAAGCGTGCGGAGAGCGGCACGTCGTAAACCTGCTCGAGCTGGGCAACGTCAATGCCATCAAGCTGGCGCAAACCCAGGAATAGCTCCTCCTCGAGGGCCTGCTCGCGTGATACGGCCTCGCGCTGCTCGATGGGCGAACTGCCCGTTTCAATCGCGGCGACATAAGCGGCGGGGTCATGGACGTTGGCCCAGCGTTCAGTTCCAGAGAACGAGTGCGCTCCCGCGCCGAATCCCAGATATGGTTCGCGGCGCCAGTACTTGAGATTGTGCCGAGCCTCGAAGCCGGGCTTTGCCCAGTTCGAGATTTCGTAATGGTGATATCCCGCAGACGCAAGCTCCCGGCAAGCTATATCGTAAAACTCTGCCATTTCGTCGTCAGTTGGGAGGGCGCCGACGCTGTATCGTGCGCCACCTCGAAGTACTTCCCGGCCGAGCCGGCTGCCTTCATCGAGTTCGAGCAGGTAGATGGAAACGTGCTCCGGCGAGAAGGCGAGCAGTTCGTCGAGGGAGTGGTGCCAGCTCTCGCTCGTTTGGTGAGGAAGCCCGGCAATCAGATCAAAACTCAAGTTCGCGATTCCGGCCGCGCGCAGCAAAGGCACGGCGCCATGAATGTCATCCCGGCGGTGCATGCGCCCCGCGGCCTTGAGTTCCGCATCGGAGAATGACTGCACTCCCAGGCTGACACGATTGATTCCGCTCCGCGTCCACGCGCGAGCTTTCTCTTCTTCAATCGTTTCGGGATCCGCCTCGAGCGTCACTTCGACGAGATCGGACGTGAACGCCGAACGAATCACGCCCAGCATGCGCCTGAGATGTTCCGGGTCTAGCAGGCTGGGCGTTCCGCCGCCGAGATAGACGGTATCAACGACCCCTTGATGGAACCCTTCGGAAAGGGCAAGACCTGCTGTGCCGTAAACGGTGGTGTATTCGCGGACCTCGCGGCAAACAGCCTCGGCATAGGGTTCATAGCGCGCGGATGAGACTACTCCCGTATGAAAATTGCAATAAGCACACTTCGTCTGGCAGAAAGGTACCTGAATGTAAACGCCGAAGCGCATAGACAATTCCAAACTGTAGCACAAGCAGCTCGGAGGGCGTCACACTGGGTCACTCAGCGGGCCGAGTCCGCAACGACCTTCACGTGTAGGCTGCGCTCGCGCGGGCCGTCGAATTCGCAGAAGAAAATGCCCTGCCAGCGGCCCAGCGCCAGTTTTCCGCCTTCGACGAACACAATCTGGCTGGCACCGGCAAGACCCGCCTTGATGTGTGAATCCGAGTTGCCTTCGCTGTGCCGGTACGGGCCGTTTCGCGGTGCAAGCCGATCGAGCGCGGCCTCCATATCGGCGGCAACGTCGGGATCGGCGTGCTCATTGATGAGGATTCCGGCCGTAGTGTGCGGAACATAGAGGTAGCAAACGCCCTGGGTAATTCCCGATGCCTTGACTTCTTTTTCTACAGCGGCGGTCACGTCCACGAACTGCGTGCGGCGGTTCGTCATTACGCGCAATGTCCGCAAGGCAACGCGTCTCCTGTCAATCGGCCGGAATCGGCACGCGGAATCCGGCGCGATTTTAACATCGCCCACCTGGCTCACAAGCTGCAGCGCAACGGTCAGATTCTAGCTTCGCGGAAACACGATGACTTCTTGATTTTTACGGAGAGACACACGGGCCAGTTTGCGAAGCTCTTCGAGCCCCTCGAGTCCCCAATGAGCCAGCAATGGGAGTAGACAGAGGGCGCGCTGCTGAGGCTCGCGGTCCGGATAGAGGGCGGCCGTGAGCATCTCCTCATGCTTGGAAATCACTTTCTCGCGTTGCTCGCGGGCGCGACCAGCCTTCTCGCGCAGATTTTCCAATTGAAAGCTCATCTTCCGCTGAGCTGTCTCGAGCGCGCCTTCCAGCGTAGGGTCGAGCTCGCGGAGTGGACCTTTCAAGCGGCCTAACTCCCGCTCAAGGCTTGCCGCAGCCTCGTCGAATCGCCGCGCCAGCGCCGCCGGTAGAAACTTGGATTCGAGCCTCGCGCGAAGTTTCTCCCGGCCCGCCCAGACATCTTCCACCGATAGGTTGTAACGCTCAAGTAGTTTTGCAAGCTTTGGCTCGACTATGGTGAACGAGGCGCGCGGCAAGAGGACCGGCATTGACCCGAGAAGGTGCCGGTACAGAACTTCCGACTGCGCGCAATAGCCAATCTCAGCCGGCCCTGCGACGTATGCCGCAGTAGGAAGAAGAAAGTCCTGCACAACCGGGCGAAGAAGGACGTTGGGGCTAAAGGATTCGGGCTGCGCCCGAAGCAGGCGAAGTAACTCATCCCGCGAAAAAGCCGCGTCTCCGGCGTAATAATGATTGTCGCCCACGGTTAGAGCGTGCCGGATGCCGTCTTTCATATAAAAGATCAGCGAGCTCCGAGGCCTGACGTTGACCTGCGCGTCGAACCCCGCTTCCTCAAGTGCCTGACTTCGCGCGAGCAG
>QHYP01000051.1:33941-44234 GCA_003224195.1 Acidobacteriota bacterium
TCGATAAGCGTCGCGGAGAGCCCATGCAGGCGCGCATCGAGAGGATCAAGCAAGATCAGGCCTTGCTGGGAAAATAGCCGGGCAAAAAGTTTTCCAAAGGCGCTTCCGTAAGTGTCGGCGGCGGTATAACTCTCGCGCAGCATATGCGCCACGGATTCAGCTCCCGGCCCGCTGAGTTTCGTGATCGCCTCCTGAACCAGCGCTTCCACTCGCGGGCCCAAACGGATGCTGCCGACGGGCTTCCCGGATGGCGTCGGCGCGGAGGATTCGCCATCAGGCAACTCGAAGCGCGTGAGCTGATCTTCATGCAACCAGAGGCATTTGTTCACTTCGGCGACGTCGTGGTCTTCGGTGGCGAGCCAGAAAACAGGTACAGCCGGCACACCCCCGCGCGAAATTTCCCCGGCCACCTCGATTGCCGTCAACGCTTTATAGATCGAATACGCCGGACCCGAGAAAAGGCCCACCTGCTGCCCAGTGACGACGGCGACAGCGCCTTCCTCAAGCCGCTCCAAATTCTTCTGGGTTTCATAGCCCGATCCAAACGCCGTGTTTTGCTCGCGCAGTGTTTCGGCCAGATTCCGCCGCCGCTCGCTAGGAAACTTTACCTTGTGCGCGTAACGCAGCGCCGCGGGCAGGGTTGGCGGATGGGCGAAAAAATTGGCGACCCGGGGGAAATCCTCGACAAACTGGAGAAAGAGCTTGGGCACATGGGGTGTGAGGTCGTAGGGGATTAATTGAGAGGCCATTGGACTGGACATGATACCGGGGCGCGCACAGGCCATCAAATCACCTCGCAGTGCCTTTGATTGGATGAGCGGAGCACTCAAAAGTCACAGTGCAATGCTGCGCTCCTGTTGGTTAGACGCAACCCACTCGCATCAGCAAGCTTGCTGGCGCCGAATCGGGGCCGTGTCCCTCCGCTAAGAGTGACGACCCTTCTCTTCTGATGACCGGGACGCGACAATCACAGACGTGAAGAATTTCCATCTGAAGTAGAGCCCTGGTTTTCGGAAAGAGGGGGACCGAAAAGTCAGGCGCGCGCCGACTCAAAGGACAGAATCGAGGCAAGGCTTTCCCGAATAGCCCGCGCGGCTTCCCCTTGTGGGCAAATCAACGGCAATCGCGGCTGACCTCCCCGATAGCCGCGATAGTCCATCGCGTATTTGACACCAGCAGCGCCGTGGTCCGACACAACCAGCTTCGAAATCGGAACCAATGCTTCCTGAAGCCGCCCCGCCCTTTCCTGTTCTCCGCGGCGAAACGTCTCGTATAGTTCCACGCACTGCTCGGGCAAAGCGTCGGCGAGCGCCAGAATGCCGCCGATGGCGCCGACGCAAAGCGACGCATAAAGGGTGCTTGCGGAGCCGACGAGCATCTGGAACCCGCGCGGCGCAGCGGCGATGATTTCACCAACTCGTTGCACGTTCCCGGAACTCTCCTTGATGCCAGCGATGTTAGGGTGTTCGGCCAGGGCCACGACCTCACGTGTTTCAAGGGGGATGCCGGTGAATTGGGGGATTGAGTACAGCAGGACGGGGATGGGTGAAGCGTCCGCGACGCGTCGAAAATGCCCGACGAGCACGTCGGCCTTATATTGCGGCTTATAGTAGTGCGGAGGTTTCACCAGGACTGCTTCATAGCCCAATTCGGCGGCGCGGCGCGTACGCTCGATTGTTTCCGCCGTCGATTCAGCACCCGAGCCGGCGATCAGCAGTTTGCCGGGCGCAGCTGCTTCCTTCACCGCCGCCAACACCGGCTCGATCTCCGCCGGGGTGAGCAGAACCGCTTCGCCAGTTGAGCCGAGTACCACATAGCCCCTTAGACCCGTGCCATTGTAGAGACCGACGTTGTGCTTGAGGTCAGTGAGAGAGACGCAGCCGTCCGCCGAGAACGGCGTCGTCAGCGGAGCGAAGATTCCTGCGAAGTCCACGGTCACACTCCCGCCGCTGTTCCTCCCTGAGCAGGAACACGGCCGCGATGAAGATCTTGCAGCGCCGCGACTTCGCTGCCCTGCTCGAGCAGCGCGTGAATACCGCGCGCAGCGGCGTGCGCTGCGGAAAGCGTCGTGATGCACGGAATATGATAGCGGATGGCGGCGCGGCGAATCGATTTTTCGTCATAAAACGATTCGCGGCCGAGCGGCGTGTTCACGATCAGGTCGATCTTGCCGGTTTTCACCAGGTCCACGATGTTCGGCCGGCCTTCATTCACTTTGAAGACGGCCTCAGATTCGACGCCCGCCGTCTGCAAAGCGGCGGCCGTTCCCCGCGTAGCCACGATGCGGAACCCGAGCTCGGCGAGCTCCTTGCCAACCGATCCGATGTGCCGCTTGTCGCCGTCGTTCACGCTGATGAACACTGTGCCGCCCCGCGGAAGCCGCTGGCCCGCAGCGAGCTGCGCCTTGGCAAACGCCTGCCCGAATGTCGTGGAAATACCCATGACTTCACCCGTCGAGCGCATCTCGGGTCCAAGAATCGTGTCCACGCCCCGAAATTTGTCGAACGGGAAAACGGGCGACTTCACGGAGTAGAACTCATGGACGGCGATCTCCGCAACGCCGTTCGCGCGCACCAGCGGAAGATCCATCTCCGCGAGCTTGCGTCCCACCATGAGCCGCGCCGCAGCCTTCGCAAGCGGCACGCCCGTCGCCTTACTGACGTAGGGCACGGTGCGAGACGCGCGGGGGTTTACCTCGAGCACGTAAACATGTTCGTGTTGGATGGCGTACTGCACGTTCATCAACCCGACGACCTTCAGAGCCAGGGCGAGCCGCTTCGTATATTCGCGAATCGTGTCCAGAACGAGCGGCGACAGGCTCACCGGGGGAAGAACACAGGAAGAGTCTCCGGAGTGTACTCCCGCCTCTTCGATGTGCTCCATGATCCCACCAATGACGACGTCGGTGCCGTCGGCCAGTGCATCCACATCGACTTCCGTAGCCTCTTCGAGGAATTGGTCGATGAGAACAGGCTTCGCGGGGCCCATTAGCGCCGCCTGCGCAACATATTCCTGGACGGTGTTGACATCGTAGGCGATCACCATCGCCCTCCCGCCCAGCACGTAGCTGGGCCGCACCAACACAGGAAGCCCGATCTCGCCGGCCAGGCGGGCGGCCTCCTCCGGCACCAAGGCTGTGGCATTCCGCGGCTGCGGAATGCGCAACTCTTCCAGCAAACGGCCAAAGCGGCGGCGGTCTTCGGCCAGATCGATGGATTCGGGTGCCGTGCCGATGATCGGCACGCCGTTGCGCTTCAACTCCACGGCGAGGTTCAGCGGCGTCTGGCCCCCAAACTGCACGATCACTCCCTGCGGTTTTTCGCGCTCGACGATGGCTAGAACGTCTTCAAGGGTCAGCGGCTCAAAATACAGCCGGTCGGAAGTGTCGTAATCGGTCGACACCGTCTCTGGATTGCAATTGACCATGATGGTCTCGTAGCCGTCCTCATGCAAAGCAAACGACGCGTGGCAGCAGCAGTAGTCGAATTCAATTCCCTGCCCGATGCGGTTTGGTCCGCTGCCCAGGATCATGATCTTGGGCTTCGCTTGTGGGTCGGCCTCATCTTCTTCTTCGTAAGTCGAATACATATACGGCGTGAAGGATTCGAACTCAGCCGCGCACGTGTCCACGCGCTTGAACACGGGTGCTACGTTCCACCGCGCGCGCTGCAGCCGCACGGCCGCCGGCGTGGTCTTCCAGATCTGCGCAAGCTGCTCATCGCTCGCGCCGTGCCGCTTGACTTCGCGGAGCAGGTCGCGCGAGGCGGTCTCTACGGTAACTCCGGCGGCGCGCTTGTTCATGGCCACGATTTCCTGGAGCTGGTGGATGAACCAGGGATCGATTTTCGTCAACTCGCAAACCTCTTCCGCGGGCAAGCCGCGTTCCAGGGCCACAAGCAGCCAGTGAATCCTGTCCGGCCGAGGCGTAGCAAGCTTTTCGCGCAAGAGCGAAGCGGGTGCTTCGGCGGGCGCGCGCCAGGGAGCATGCGGCTCAAGCGACCGAATGCCTTTCTGGAGCGATTCCTTGAACGTCCTCCCGATGGCCATTACTTCGCCGACAGACTTCATCTGTGTGCCCAGAGTGGTGTCCGCTCCGGGGAATTTCTCGAATTGCCATTTCGGTATTTTGACGACGACGTAGTCGATCGTAGGCTCAAAGCACGCCGGCGTTTTCTTCGTGATGTCGTTCGGAATCTCATCAAGCGTCATGCCCACCGCGAGTCGCGCGGCGATCTTCGCAATCGGGAAGCCGGTAGCCTTGCTGGCCAACGCCGAGCTGCGCGAGACGCGCGGGTTCATCTCGATGACGACCATCCGGCCGTTTTCCGGATTGACTGCGAATTGGACGTTCGACCCGCCGGTTTCCACGCCTACTTCACGCATGATGGCGGCGGCGGCGTCCCGCATGCGCTGGTATTCCTTGTCCGTCAGCGTCTGCGCCGGAGCGACTGTGATCGAGTCGCCCGTGTGTACGCCCATGGGATCGAAATTTTCTATCGAGCAGATCACCACGAAGTTGTCGCGGAAATCGCGCATCACCTCGAGCTCGTATTCCTTCCAGCCGAGGACCGACTCTTCAACAAGGGCTTCGTGGACCGGGCTCAGATCCAACGCGTGGGCCGTGGCTTCGCCGAACTCTTCTTTGTTGTAGGCGATCGAGCCGCCCGTTCCGCCAAGCGTGAACGATGGGCGAATCACCAGGGGAAAGCCGAGTTGGTCGCACAGGCGCATCGCGTCCTGCGCGTTATTGACCAGCGCCGAGGCGGGTACTTCGAGCCCGATTTTGCGGCACGCGTCTTTGAACCAGAGCCGGTCCTCGGCAACTTTGATCGCGCGGAGCGACGCGCCGATCAATTCAACCTTGTGTTTTTCCAGGACGCCGCTTTCCGCCAGCTCCACGGCGAGATTCAAAGCCGTCTGCCCGCCCACCGTGGGCAACAGGGCGTCGGGCTTTTCCCGTGCGATAATTTCCGCGAGATATTCCTTTGTCAGCGGCTCGATGTAGGTGCGGTGAGCCAATTCGGGATCCGTCATGATCGTCGCCGGGTTCGAGTTGACCAGGATGACCTTGTAGCCCTCCGCACGGAGCGCTTTGCATGCCTGAGCGCCGGAATAGTCGAATTCGCACGCCTGGCCGATGACGATCGGGCCCGACCCGATGATCAGGATCTTCTCGAAGTCTTTCCGCTTCCGCATGGATGCCTTGTGCGATTCCCGCTCACCGGGCCGAGCTGCCCGGCTTCTGAAATTCCTTCATCAGATCAATGAACTGCGCGAACAGATACTGTGAATCGTGTGGCCCCGGCGAGGCTTCCGGGTGATATTGCACGCTGAAAAGCGGCAGCGACTTATGCCGCATGCCCTCGTTGGTGTGGTCGTTCAAGTTCTCGTGTGTGATCTCCACTTCTTTCCCCGGCAATGAATCCGGATCGACGGCAAAGCCGTGGTTCTGAGCGGTAATTTCCACCTGATCAGTCAGCAGGTTCTTCACCGGATGATTCGAGCCATGATGGCCGAACTTCAGCTTGAACGTCTTGCCTCCGAGCGCGAGGCCGCAAAGTTGATGCCCCAGGCAGATGCCGAATATCGGTACGCGCCCCGCCAGCTTGCGAATCGTTTCGACGGCGTAATTGACCGGCTCCGGATCGCCCGGTCCATTGGACAGAAAAACCCCGTGGGGCTTGAGCGACAGAACGTCCTCGGCCGAAGTCTGGGCGGGAACGACCTTCACGTCGCAGTGATGATCGACCAGCAAGCGCAGGATGTTTTGCTTGATGCCGAAATCGTAGGCCGCCACGCGGAACCGCGGCGCGTCGTCCTCATCGTTCGTACCGCCCATCTGCTCCGACCAGGGCGAAGTCGCAAGTTCGATCGAGCCACTCTCCCATTCGTACGGCTCGCGGCACGTCACGCGGCTCGCCAGCTCTTGCCCTGCCATGGGCGACGATTGTTTGGCCTCAAAGATACACTGCTCGGCTGTCGTTCCGTCCGTGGCCACGATGCCGCGCAAAGCGCCGACATTTCGTATGTGCCGCACCAGGGCGCGCGTATCGATATCCCAGATGACGGGGATTTTGTGCCGGTTGAGGTAGAGCTGCGCCGATTCCGCGGAACGCCAACTGGAGGCCACCGAGGAAAACTCACGCACAATCAACGACTCGATGTACGGCCTCGCAGATTCCTGGTCGTCCAGATTTGCGCCCACGTTTCCGATGTGCGGATACGTAAGACAAACGATCTGTCCCGCATAGCTGGGGTCGGTGAAAACTTCTTGGTATCCGGTGAGGCTGGTATTAAAAACGACTTCGCCGCAGCGGCGCGTGATCGCGCCCGCCGCGCGGCCGTTAAAGACGCGCCCGTCTTCCAGCCCGAGTATGGCTGGTCGGTGCAAAACCTCGGTCAGTGCGTCCTCCTTGGCTGGTCATTTGGTTTGCGCGTTCGCCGTGGAACTGTTCCCTGTCAGCGACCCGAAGTGATCGACGGGCCAATAAGCGAACACCGCCCGGCCGTAAATATAGCGGTGCGCCACCGGCCCGAACACTCGCGAATCATTCGAGCTGATGCGGTGATCTCCCATGACGAAGTAGTGGTCCACCGGGACCCGGACAGGGCCGTAATCGGTCGCGTCCTCGTATTGTGACGGCACGTAAGACTCTGTCAGATGCGTGCCGTTCACGTACACCTGTCCTTGCCGAATTTCCACCAATTCGCCGGGCAAGCCGATCACACGCTTGATGAACGACTTGGAACGGTCAAGAGGGTACCAGAAAACGACCACGTCCCCGCGCTCGATCGGCTCAAAGCGGTACACAAATTTATTGATGAAGATGCGCTCCTGGTCGGAAAGAAGCGGCGCCATGCTCGTGCCTTCGACCTTCACCGGTTGATAGAGGAAGACGATGATGACGAGGGCGAGACCTATGGCGAGGAGCAGGTCGCGTGCCCAAACGCGGATTTCGCTGCGCACGCTGGACGACGAAGAAGCCGCTGGCGCAGGAGAGCCGCCGCCGGCAGAGGGAAACAAGTCTCTTTCGTCCCGGTTTTCCATCCTAATCGTGTGCTCTGTAAGTTTATAACACGCCCGCTGCGCCTGCGCCACTCGTTGTGAGGTGCCGCATTCGTCACAATCCCTGCGCCCCAGGCGCGAGGGAAGTCTCCCCGGCTCGATCCTGCGACCAACGGGAGCGCGTTGCAACAGGGAGCACAAGCGCGAGGAAGCTCAACGAGAGAAGGAAAAGAAGGCAACGCATCGCCGGTATCATGAAACGAATGCTACTCTTCGCCAAGCGCATAGTTGAGCGCAGCGAGGCTTGCTGCTACAGCCGTCTCCGTGCGCAGGATTAGCTTGCCGAGTGAGACCTCCTGGAACCCCGCCTTGTTCGCCGCCGCAACTTCTGCGCCGGTCCAGCCACCTTCCGGTCCAACTGCGAGCACGGCTCGCTTCGAGTACATCCCGGGCAGGATGCGCCGCAGCGAAGGTGCATCGGCACGCTCCGAAAGCAGAAGCCGCACCGCCTCCTGGCACGCGCCAAACGCGATCTCCGGATTTGTCACAGCCTCGAGCGACGGTACGCGCACGCGGCGCGATTGCTGTGACGCTTCCAGCAGAATCTTCTTCCACCGCTCCGCGCGCTTCGGCGTGGCCTTCAACAAAGCTTTCTCGCTCCGCGCGGCTGCCAGTGGAACGATCGCGGCCACCCCCAGCTCCGTCGCCTTTTCCAGGGCCCACTCGAAGCGGTCGAATTTCACTACGGCGAGCAAAAGTGTTAGCGAGAAGCTGGGCGCCTGCGCCGACAACTGTTCCACGAGAGCAAACTCGACACGGCTGCGGCCGATTTTTTCGACTCGACCGAGCCAAACGCGCTCTCCGTCGCTCAACTCGTAGAGCGTTCCCGGTTCGGCGCGCAACACGCGCCCAAGGTGATGGGCTGTTTCACCTTCCAAAACAGTCCGCCCACCCTCGAATTTTTCCACGAAAAATCGCCGCCGCAAGGAAGGATCTCTGGATCAAATCGTAATTCTTGGTCTTCGGGCCCCCGGCCAAGCACGCGGGCTAACCGAAGATGTCTTTCATCTTTTCAAGGAGCGACGAATCGCGCTCCGCAGGCTTGTTTTCGACCTTCAGCGTGGCGCCGAGCTGTTCCATCATCTTGCGCTGCTCGCGGGTGAGCTTCGTCGGCGTGACCACGCGCACGTGATAGTAGAGGTCGCCCCGCCCGCCCCCATGCGGGTCGGGCAAGCCTTTTCCTTTCAATCGAAACACCGTGCCGCTCTGCGTACCCTCGGGAATCTTCAGCCTTTCTTCCGTCGTCAGGCCGGGAACCATCAGTTCCGCGCCCAGTGCCGCCTGCGCCATGCTGATGGGAATCGTGCAATAAAGATCGGCGCCTCTACGCTCGAAAAAGGGATGCTCCTTCACTTCGAGAACGACGTAGAGATCTCCCGGCGGTCCGCCATTAGGACCCGATTCGCCCTCTCCGGCCACACGCAGCCGCGTGCCGCTATCTACCCCCGGCGGAATGCGCAGCTCGATTGTCTTCTCGCGCTCAATGCGTCCCTGGCCCCGGCATTCCAGGCAGCGCTCGCGAATCACCTGCCCCGCGCCCTGGCAGGCCGGGCACGTCCGCGTGATCATGAAAAACCCTTGTTGCGAAACGAGTTGACCGCGCCCGCCGCAAGTCTGGCACGTCGTCACCCCTGTGCCTGCCTTCGCTCCCGTGCCGTTGCACGCCCCGCAAAATTCCAGACGCGGCAGCTTGATCTTTGTTGTCACTCCCGACGCGGCTTCTTCAAAGTTCAAGCTCATGTCGTAACGCAAGTCCGCGCCACGCTGCACGCGGCTACGCCCGCGGCGTCCCCTGCCGCCGAACAGATCCTCGAAGCCGAAAAAGTCGCCAAAGATGTCGTGAAAATCCTGAAAGATGGTGCTGTCGAAGCCCGCCTCCATGCCCGCGCCGGAGAGCCCGGCGTGGCCGTAGCGGTCGTAGATTTCGCGTTTTTGCGAGTCGCTCAGGACGCTGTAGGCTTCGGTCGCCTCGCGGAATCGCTCCTCGGCTTCTTTTTTGTTTTCCGGATTGCGGTCCGGATGCCACTGGAGCGCGGCTTTGCGGTACGCCGATTTGATCTCATCTACTGTCGCTGTGCGCGACACCCCGAGCAATTCGTAGAAATCCTTCTGTGCTCCTTTGACCATACAGTTCCTTAGTTGACCTGCTCCTTCGATGCCGGGCTCCGTTGGACGGCTACACGCACCATCGCGGGACGCAGTACGCGTCCGTGGAAAACATATCCGGGCTGAAACACATGCAGGATCGTCCCCTCTTCGTGCTCCGCCGACTCTTCGCGCTCCATTGCCTGGTGGAGGTGCGGATCAAACAATCTGCCCGACGGATCAATTCTTTCGAGTCCCAACCTCGTCAGGTTGTCCATCAGTTGCTTGTAGATGAGCTCGAATCCCTTCCGGTAATTCTCATAGGAAGCTTCCTTGTGCGCCGCTAGCGCATGCTCAAAACCGTCAAGCACGGGGATGAGCCCTTCGATCACCCGCGCCTGCGCCCGGTGGAAGTCTTCTCCCCTCTCCTTCTCGACCCGTTTGCGGTAGTTCTCGAAATCCGCCTGTCGGCGGACCAGCGCCTGCCGCAATTCCTCGAGGTCGGCGGCCAGCCGCGCAACCTCTGCGTCGGCCCGGGCGGAATCGGCCTCCAATTCCTTCGCTTCAGAAGCCGTATCTTCGTCCCCGTTCAGTTCATCTAGGTCGCGCTTCTGGTCCAGGTCCCGCTTGGGGTCCTTCTCCTTCACGGCGAAATGTCTCCTTTTGAAGACGCCCTCAAATCTTGTTGAGAGCCTCGCTAAAGAGCTGCGCCACGTAGGCCACAGCGTTGATGGCGCGCTCGTAGTGCATGCGCGTGGGGCCCAGCACGCCGAGCGAGCCCTGCGCCTGATCATGGCTCATGTACGGCGCGCTGATCAGCGCCAGCTTGTCCCCCGCCTGCGAAATCTCTTTCACGCCGATTTGCACGTGCACGGGCTCTGGCGTCTCGATGCAGGCGTTCAGCACGGCAATCAGCCGGTGCTTTTCTTCAATTGCCGCCAGCAGTTCCCGGAGCTGCGCCTGATCCGCGAATTCCGTAGCCGCTGCCATCTGCGCCGCTCCTTCAACGTACAACAGCCGGGACGGGTCATCGCCGAGCACCGCCGGATCGCAAAGGACCAGCGCTCGCTTCGCGATGACTTCATATCGCTCGCGCTCCCCCGCAAGTTTCTGAAGCAGGTCGCTGCGAATCGCTTCCAGCG